>DOZZ01000157.1 GCA_003517725.1 Bryobacterales bacterium
GGCCATCATAATTCACACTGGCCAGCGTTAAAATGCGGCGCCTGCGCGATCTCCGGGTACTTAATTTTGATACTGTAGCTCAGGGTCTGTTCGCGAACTCGTGTTGCTCGATCGGTAAGACCGTTTGAGGTGAAAACGCAAGAAGAGCCAGCATGGTGAGCAGAACCATTGCGCTTTGACACTATCACGCGCGTGACATTCGCGTGACATTAGGGAAATGGCAAAGATGACGGCCAGAGGCGATGTGCTAAGCACCGGGGTGGCAGAACTGCGCGGTAAGTTGCTGCGCGACGGCAGCTTAGTGCTTGATGTTAAAGTAGTGCCGCGCGCCGCGGCCTCGGAGGTTACCGAGTTACTGCCCGATGGCGCGCTGAAGGTTAAAGTCAAAGCCGCTCCGGAGAAAGGCAAGGCCAATGAGGAGTTGTGCGCCGTACTCGCCAGCTTTTTGAATGTTCCGAAGCGCAACGTGAACGTGATACTGGGTCATACTTCGCACAAGAAGCGCGTCAAAATTCGCGTGTAGGAACAACACGGGCTTGCAAAAGTAAGGCCGAGACCAAAACGATTGAGACGAGGCGCATCCTATCTGACGTTATAGATAGCTTCCATTGAGTGATTCGGCCACAGCGCGCCAATTGCGCCGCCGACCAGTGCCCCGGCACCCCCGGCGATAAGCCCGCTCCTGCCCCGGCCGGGACAGATAGAAATGATGCCGCCGGACGAGCATCCTCCCGCCGCGGCTCCCAGCGCGAAGCCACCGCCGAAGCCGACCGCCGCGAAGACCCCGGCTCGCGTGCCCCGGCTCCAGGCGCCTTGCCGGTAGCGCTCGACCGCAACTACATCGGGCTTCCGCGCGGTGAGGGTTTCGGTAGCCAACTCGTCCGCATTGAAGCTTCGGAAATTCGCGTTCACTGGACTTTGGTTATTCCGTGTGATGTGGACCTTCTCGCCGGGTTTCAGGCGCGCGAGCGCATTCCAGTCTCGATGATCCTGCGCGGCGGCGCTGCTGGTTAGCAGTACGGCTAGAACGAGTAACATGCGCATAAACAAGCCTCACTTCCCGATAAGGTAGGGCCGACGATAACACAAACGAACTTAGAACATAAGTAAAGCAGGAGAAGCGCGGCGAAGAAAAGGAGAATCCGCTATGCTCTTCCGCGTATGGCTCGGCGCCCGCGGACCGGCTCGCACGAACAGCTTTCGACCCAGGAACTCGCGGCGCTGCGGAAGCAACTGTCGGGTATGCCTCCGCACGAACTCGAGATTTACTACAAAGCCAGCTACGCAGCCTGCCAGTACAACGTGCGCCTGCCTTCGCCGCGGTTGATACAGGAGTTTGTCCAGGCGTGGCGGGAACTGCGGACGCGAACGCTATTGGAACGCTAAGAGCCGCGCCACCCGCGCGTTATGCTGAAATTCAGGTGTCCATTGCCCCGCTGTTTCGCTCGTATGTAATCGTCTCCAGGCAGCAGATTCGCGAAAATTATCGCGCCGTCTGCCAGACCGTGGGACCCGGCGTGACGGTGGCGGCGGTTGTCAAGGCCGAAGCTTACGGCCACGGCATGCTCGAAGTGGCGCGGGTGCTCGAAGCCGAGGGCGCGCGCTGGCTGGCCGTCAGTTCGGTGGAGGAAGGCGTCGCTCTGCGCGATGCCGGCTTGCAGGCTGATGTGCTGGTGATGGCCGGCGTGCTGCCGTATGAGTGGGAGGTGGTGCTCGCTAAAGGGTTGACGCCGGTGGTGCATGCGCTAGAGGAATTGCCGCTGCTCGAAGCCGCGGCCGCGCGCATCGAGAAGCCCGCGGCGTTTCATCTGAAGCTAGACAGCGGCATGGGAAGGCTGGGTACGCGCGCTTCGGCGGCCCACATAGCCGAGGCCCTCGAACCCCTGCGCGCGGCCAGATTGCAGGGGCTTATGACGCACTTTGCGTCGGCTGCCGATTTCACCACGCCGCAGACTGACCAGCAGGTGGCGGCGTTTGAAGCCATGGCGGCGGAGTTGCGGCAGCGCGGCATCGCGCCCCGGTTCCTGCACCTTTCGAGCACCAATGCCATGGCCTATCCGCGGCCGCAATCGTGGAAAAGCATGGTACGTCCGGGACACGCCATTTACGGCTATGTGTCACCGGCGCGCGGATCGCACCGTACGCCGCGCCTGGTGGTGCGGCCCGCGCTGACCTGGCGCGCGCGCGTGGTTGCTGTCAAGGATCTGCCGGCTGGCGCGCCGGTCGGGTACGGCGCCAGTTTTGTAGCGCCGCAGGCCATGCGGGTAGCGGTGGTCGCGGCCGGCTATGCCGATGGCGTGCAGCACCGCCTGGGCAATCGCGGCAAGGTGATCGCACGCGGCAAGCTGGCCCCCATCGTCGGCACCGTGTCGATGGATCTCACCACCATCGACGTAAGCGCCGTGCCCGAGCTGCGCGCGGGCGACGAGGTCACACTTTTGGGGCGCGAAGGTGACGTTGTTCTGGACGCACAGCAGATCGCCAAAAGCGCCGGAACCATCTCCTACAACGTGCTGTGCGCTATCAAACCACGCGTGCGGCGCATCTACGAATAGATGCTGCGGCAAACATACCGCTACGGTAGCCTGAAGTGGCCAAGCGGGAGAGGCATGAAGAACGACTGGCGTACACAACTGGAACGCTGGCAGGCCGCCGGGCTGGTGGACGATGCCACGGCCGCGCGCGTTGCTACCTGGGAAGGGGCGCAACACCAGAACGCCGCCCGCGGCACCGGGCATCGCCTGGACTGGCCCGTATTGCTGGCGCTGATTCTGGGCGGCATCGCTTTGGGTGCGGGCGTGCTGCTGTTCGTTGCGGCGCATTGGGACGCCACGTCGCCGTCGGCGCGCTTCGCCATGGTGCTGGCCATGGTGGCACTGTTTCATGTGACCGCGCTGTTTTCCGAACACGACAGCGCCGTCCGCAGCGCCCTGCACGCGCTGGGCACCATCGCCTTCGGCGCGGGCATCGCACTGGCCGCGCAGATTTTTCATCTGGAAGTCGATTGGACCGACGGCCTACTGCTGTGGACTCTGGGCGCGTGGACCGCGTGGGGCTTTCTGCGCGACGCGCCGCACACCGTGCTGGTGGCCATCGCGACGCCCTGGTGGCTGGCC
>DOZZ01000324.1:0-1100 GCA_003517725.1 Bryobacterales bacterium
GTGACGGTGATCTGCTGCCACTCGCCGGGCTTCACCATGGATTTCGTTTCTTCGCGAATCCCGAGGTCGGTCCAGCGATAGATCAGGTGAAAGCGGATGTGACCGTTGACCAGGTAGATGCCGTGGCCCGAACCCTCCATGTAATCGTCCGAATGGGAGAAGACGCCGCCGTTGATCGTTTCCGGTTTGTCGCCGTCGGGCTTGATCCACGCGGAATAAGTGAACGGTTGCAGGTATTCGAAATCGACCGCTTTGCCGTCCTTCTGTTCAAAGCTTTGCTTGCCATCGAAGATTGTTTCCTGCGGGTGCGAGAAGATCAGCGAACGGGTAACGCTCCAGTCGGCCGGGGCGGGATTCGCTCCCCACTGCCGCTCGGCGCTGTGCAGCACCGGCGCAAGAGACGCCCAGGCTTTTCCAGAGCTCTCGAGCTTCCGGTCCAGTTCCGCTAGCTGCGTCTTCTGGGCCGGCAGAGGAGCTTTCACGAAAGGCTCTTCATTGCCATAGTTCCAAACGAAGCCCTTTTCATCGGGAATCTGATTGAAGTAGGAGAACAGCCGATAAAACTCCTTCTGCGTGATGGGATCGTACTTGTGGTCGTGGCAGCGAGCGCACCCGATGGTCAGGCCGAGAAAGACGGTTGAGGTGGTCTGCACGCGGTCGGCTACATACTCGACGCGGTACTCTTCCGGGATGATGCCGCCTTCACCGCTGGTGCGGTGGTTGCGCTGAAAACCGCTGGCGATCTGTTGCGACGTGGTGGCGTGGGGCAGCAAGTCGCCCGCGATTTGCTCGACGATGAACCGGTCGTACGGCATGTTGCGGTTGTAGGCGTCGATCACCCAATCGCGCCAGCGCCACATGTCGCGCGGGCCATCCGTCTGGTAGCCGTTGGTGTCGCCATAGCGCGCGGCTTCCATCCATCGAAACGCCATGCGCTCGGCGTAGCGCGGGCTCGAGAGCAGCCGGTCCACCACCTTTTCATAGGCCAAGGGGGATTTGTCGCGAAGAAAAGCCTCGACATCGGCTGGCGTAGGCGGAATTCCCGTGAGATCCAGCGATACGCGGCGAATCAGTGTGGGTCTGTCCGCTTCGGGCGACGG
>DOZZ01000324.1:1276-2304 GCA_003517725.1 Bryobacterales bacterium
GATCGCGCACGGCCGGGACCGGCGGGCGTTGGGGCGGCACGAACGACCAGAACGGCTGCCATTTTGCGCCCTGGGCAATCCAGGTTTTGAGCAGTTCAATATCGCGCGGGTTGAGCGCGTCTTTGCCCATGTAGGCTGGCGGCATGCGCGTGCCTTTGTTGGCCGAGGTGACGCGTGCGATCAGCTCACTTTGTTCGGGATGGCCGGCTGCGATGGCGAGCTTGCCGTTGGCCAGCGGAGCTTTCGCGAAGTCTTCCAGATCGAAGCGCAGCTTGGTCTTGCGATTGGCGGCATCCGGGCCGTGGCAGGTGTAGCACTTGTCGGAGAGGATGGGCCGAATCTGCCGGTTGAAATCCACGTCCTGCGCGCAGGCGGGGAACAACGCAATGCAGAGCGCGGCAATACGGCGGCAGAATGCCATGGTCGGATGGTTCTATTCTATTTGAATTCCACTCGGGCTCAATGGAGCCGTGCGTTGCGACCCAATCCGCTATAATTCGCCCAGCAATTAACGCGCACTCAACAGCCATGGATCGCAGATCGTTCTTATTCGGGGCCGCCTATGCGATTACCAAAGCTGGCCAGCCCGCCGCGGCGCATCGGGGCTTCGAAGATGTGGCTGCGAAAGCCGGTGTACGCTTCCTCCACTCCGCTTGCCCTACTTCACAGAAGTACCTTCCCGAATCGATGGGCGCCGGCGTGGCCATGCTGGACTACAACAATGATGGGTTCCTGGATATATTCTTCGTGAACGGCGCCGCCCTGCGCGACCCGATGCCCGCGGGATACCAACCCGAGAAAACCGATCCGCGCTATTGGAACCGCCTTTTCCGCAACAACCGCGATGGAACCTTCACCGATGTCACCGAGGCGGCCGGGCTGCAAGGCCGGGGCTATGGCATGGGCGTTGCGGTGGGCGACTTTAACAACGACGGGCTGCCCGATATCTATGTCACTGGTTTGGGCCGCAACTCGCTTTACCGCAATAACGGAAACGGCACCTTTAGCGACGTGACCGGGAAGGCGGG
>DOZZ01000324.1:2447-3046 GCA_003517725.1 Bryobacterales bacterium
TATCGAGCCTACTGCCATCCCGATCAGTTCAAGCCCACGACTCACGTTGTATTTCACAACAACGGCGATGGAACTTTCACGGATGTTTCAAAGCACTGCGGACTCGGCTCCGTTGCCTCGAAAGGGCTGGGAATTGCGATCAACGATTTTGACCGCGACGGATGGCCGGACATCGCCGTGGCGAACGATTCCTTTCCCGAACAACTCTTTCGAAATAATCGGGACGGTACGTTTACCGAAGTCGCCGTGGAGCGCGGGATGGCCTATGACGAAGACGGCAAGACGTTCGCCGGAATGGGCATCGATTGCGCTGATTATGACAATGACGGCTGGCCCGACGTGTTCATTGACGCACTCGCGAATCAGCGCTATGCGCTCTACCGGAATCAGGCGGGAACTTCCTTCGACTATGTGTCGGGCGCATCCGGTATTGCCGGGCTCTCGGCGGTGCATTCGGGGTGGGGCGCGAAATTCCTGGATTACGACAACGACGGCTGGCAGGACCTGCTGGTGGCGCAGGGCCACGTGATGGACAATATCGCGCTGACGCAGCCTTCCCTCCGCTACAAGGAAACGCTGCTGCTGCTGCGGAACCAGCG
>DOZZ01000134.1:0-499 GCA_003517725.1 Bryobacterales bacterium
TTCGGCAAGATGGTCAAACCCACGCGCATGACCCTGAACGTCTACCGTGAAAGCGACCGCTCGAAGGCTGAGCAGACCACCTGGAACGAGCAGGGCGAGTCGAGCAACAGCGGCGTCTGGTATCTGGACGGCAAAGACCGCCCCGCCGAAGCCGCCGGCCAGACCATGGAAAAGACCCGCTGGGACGGCAACGTGCTGGTGAACGAGAAGCAATCGCTCGACCGCACGTTCGTCGAGACTATACGCATGAGCCTCTCGCCGGACGGCAAAACGGCCACAGAGGAGGTTCGCGTCAAGAGCCCCAACGGCGAGAACCGCGAAGTGCTGGTGTTCGATAAGAAGCAGAAACCCGCCAGCTAGTCGGTAAGTGGGGCGGGTTTCAACCTGCAGCGGGTTTCAACCCGCCGGATTACGATGAAACGGCGAGGGCGGCAACGCGCGATGGTTGGGCTTGTCTGACGTTGCAGGTTGAAACCTGCTAGGGCCGTTTTTTCGCGTA
>DOZZ01000134.1:614-2355 GCA_003517725.1 Bryobacterales bacterium
TTGCCCGTGACGCGGTCCACCGCCTCGATTACTTCGCGCACCGTAAAGCCGCGGCCAGTCCCTACATTGAAGCGGTCGGACGGCAGTCCCTTCATCAAAGCCTCGATGCCCAGGATATGCGCTTCGGCCAGATCCGTCACATGGATGTAGTCGCGTACGCAAGTGCCGTCCTTAGTGGGGTAATCGGCGCCGAAAACGCTCACCGGCTGGCCTGTCTGGATGGCCCGAAACAGCAGCGGGATCAGGTGCGTCTCGGGCTCATGATGCTCGCCATGGCGGCCCGCCGGATCGGCGCCGGCCGCGTTGAAATACCGGAAACAGATACTGCGCAGGCCGTGGATGCGGTCGAGCCAGTCCAGGATCTGCTCCACCATCACCTTCGACTGCCCGTAAGGGTTCACCGGCGCGTAGGGCAAGCTTTCCGGGATGGGGCTGACCTCAGGATTGCCATAGACCGCCGCGGTCGACGAGAACACCAGGTTTTTGACCCCTGCTTCGAGCATGGCCTCAAACAGCGTCAGCGAGCCGGTGACGTTGTTGTCGAAGTACATGGCGGGCTGCTGCATCGATTCGCCCACCGCGATAAAGGCGGCGAAGTGGATGACGGCGGCGCACGGCTTCTCTTCGAAGACGGCGCGCAGGGCAACGCGGTCGCGCGTATCGACCACGCGCAGGCGCGAGGGCTCGACGTCCTCGCGATGCCCTTTCGACAGATTATCGACCACCACCACGTCATATCCGCGGTCGGCCAGTTGCAGCACGGTATGACCGCCGATATAGCCGGCGCCGCCGGTCACCAGAATGCGTTTCGAAGAGGAAGCCACAGATCGATTTTAGCTGTAGCGAACTTGTGGGCTCAGCGCGAGTGTATGTCCGCTGAGTGTTTGGATACATCGGCAACCGGCAACAGGGCCCGATTCAGGCCGACATAACCATTACCTGAAACACGTGAAACATAGCTATCCTGAAGTCAGCAGACCGCGTTTTTCGACAACCTGAAAGAGACGCCTATGACCATCAACGCGAAGTATGAAGATGGCGTTTTCAAGCCTCTTGAGGACGTCACAATTGACGAAGGAACAGTCGTTGAGGTTCGCGTACCCTCGTACTCCGAAAGGCTCAGAGCCAAATCTCGTTCTGTCGGGGATTTCGCTTTCTACGGGATGTGGAAGGATCGCTCCGACATTGGCGACAGCGTCGAATACATCAACAACCTTCGACACGATCTTCGGGGCTGAAAGCCTCTGTCTGCAAAACCGCAGCCTGTTGCATGCCATACCTCATAGACAGCGATGTCCTGATTGACATTTCGCGTGGCGATCGAGCGGCACGCGAATACCTTGATGGGCTATCACAAGGTTGGGCGATTTCCCAGGTCTCTGCCCTGGAACTTATGGTTGGCGCACGCGATAAACGGGATCTCGCAGCGATCGATGCTTTTCTGTCTGCATTCGCGACCGTGCCTTTGCGTGGAAGCATTGGCACGCGAGCGTATGGCCTGCTGAAACTGCACGCGAAATCCCATGGTCTGCACGTCTTCGATTCGCTTGTTGCGGCCACCGCTCTCGAGGAAGAACTCACACTGGTGACCAGGAATCGCCGGCACTTTGGCATGATCGAGGGCTTGAGCCTGGACGTTCCGACTTACTAACGGCAGTAGTTCTTTCCTACCGCCGCAGCCGGTACACCACTTCGTTCCCGCTCCTTCCCACCTCGCGATAGTGCTGCAGCCATTCCCGCA
>DOZZ01000134.1:2586-3549 GCA_003517725.1 Bryobacterales bacterium
TAAAGTGGAAGCAGTCATCACCGGCGTTGACTGCGTCAGATGACGATCCGCCGGCACGCCAGTCAGCGCCTGGCAATCGAGAAACCGCGTGCCGGCCGGCAGTCCCGTGTGAACAAAAAGATCCGGACGAAAGCCCCACACGAAGAGCGTGTCGCCGGGCTGCCGGTCGCGGAGCGCCAGCGCGGCGGCGCTCCGGCTTTCGCGATCCATGGCCGTGTCGGCCCAATTTTCCGAGCGCCCGGCGGCCAGCAGATAATAGCGCGGGCCGAAGCGGATCGCCGGAACCAGCAGCAGCACCAAGGCCGCCGCTACGGCCGGCCGGCGCGCACGGGCCAGACCCGCGGATGCCGCGATCACCAGCACCGGCAGCAATTGAAAGTAGTAGCGCGGAAAGAAGCGCCAGCCCATCACTACGCCGGCCAGCGACAACATGGCCCAGGCCGCCATCTTCCACTCGATGCGCCGTGTGCGGCACCAGTCCAGTCCCGCGCCCAACAACAGCGCCGAGTGAAAGCCCAGCCAGTTCAGTGTCCGGACCACGCCGTTGCCGACCGGGTTGGAGACATGCGAACTGGCGGCATAGCGCGAGCTCCAGACCCACACCTGGTCGACGTAGAAGGGCCACGCGCCGGTGGCCAGCAGCACGCCGGCCGCGATCGCGCACGGCACCGCGAAACCGGCGAGCAGGGCCGGCAGCAGCGGCCAAAGAAAGACAGCGCACGACGCCGCCACAAAGAGGCCCTTGACGTTAAAAAGAAACGCGACCCCCGCCAACAGCCCACTCCAGAACGGCCGCCGGCAGGCAGCCAGCCAAATGGCCGCCAGATGCGGTACTAGCATCAGCAGATCCGCCGCCAACGGCAGCACCGCCGACGCCGTGTCGAAGATCAAAAAGAAGCCGAGCAGCCCCGCGGCCCACAACCCCGCGTCTTCGCCGAACAGTTTGCGCGCGGCCAGAAACGC
>DOZZ01000208.1:0-2804 GCA_003517725.1 Bryobacterales bacterium
ACTATCGCAACAACCGCTTTTCCCAAGGACGAGACTTTGGCTTTCCGGCTGCGGCCGGCGGCAACGAAGTGAAGTATGGCCCGATGTTTAACGCGTTATACGATCTGCCGGTAACACCGGAAAAACCCCGGGCAGTCCGTTATACTTGGTCTGCCGAAGCCCAGCGCCATTGTCTGGGTGTTGCCAGTGAGTCGGAAATGTCACACGGCCGTGCCGATCGAGCGTCGGGCTGATTTTCTGGATTCGCACGGGGTGCAATCTCGGATTCAACCGATGCGTGAGCCTGCCGCCTGCCCTTGATGACCTGTCGTTTGCCCAGCTCAAGGAGTTGGTGATCCAGCTATTGGACGAAGCGGCTGAACTGAAGCAGACCGTAGCAGCGCAACGNNCACTAGGGCAAATCGAAGTAATAGAGGCAAAATCCCGGGCACGGACGCATTTTTCGTTTGGTGCGACGCGGTTGAGTACGATTCAAGCTATGCGTGAGCCCACCGGAAGACCTCGACGTCCTATCGCCTGGCCAGCTGAAGGAGCTGGTAGCCGGCTTGTTGGCGAAGATGGCTGAACTGGAGCGGAAAAATGCTGAGCTGCGTGAGGAGATCGCGCGGCTGAAGGGGCTGAAGGGTCGGCCAGAGATCAAACCCAGCGGCATGGATAACGCCACCGAACCAGCCAGGCCCAGCCTGCAGGGCAAGCGCCGCGGCCGCGGCAAGGTCCGCCCCCGCGTCAGCATCGAGGATCGGGTCATCAAGGCCGCGGCGCCGGCGGGATCGCGCTTCAAGGGCTACGAGACCTATCTGGTCCAGGAGCTTGTGCTGTCGGTGCGGGCGGTCCGTTACCTGCGCGAGCGGTGGGTGACGCCGGATGGCCGGACCATCGTTGCGCCGCTCCCCGTAGGGACGCGGGGACACTTCGGTCCCAACCTGCGCCGCTTTGTGTTGATGCAGTATCACCAGGCGCAGTCCACGCTGCCGCGGCTGACGGCGCTGTTGCAGTCGATCGGCCTGTCGATCTCCCAACGGGAGATCCAGCGGCTGTTGACCGAGAAGCAGGATGGCTTTCTTGACGAAACCCGCGACGTGCTGCGTGCCGGATTGGAGACATCGCCCTGGGTCTCGGTCGACGACACGGGTGCACGGCATAAAGCCAAGAACGGCTACTGTACGCAGATCGGCAATGACCGCTTCACCTGGTTCGGCACGCGATCCTCGAAGAGCCGGTTGAACTTTCTCGACCTGCTGCGCGCCGGCCATACTGACTTCGTGTTGAACGCGGCGGCGTTCGACTACATGCGCGGCCGCGGACTGTCTGCTCCGTTGATCGCCCGTCTGACCGAAGCCGGCGAGACGCACTTCGTTGATCAGGCGGCGTGGCAGGCGCATCTGCATCGGCTTGGGCTCGTCTCACCCACAGCGGCCGGTTTGGCGGTCATCCAAGACCCCGTGCAGATCGCCACCGAGGGTGCTCAATGGGGCAGCATCCACGCGCACGGCTTCCTTGGCGATGCCGTTCTGTTGAGTGACGATGCTGGTCAGTTCGCCGTCGGTCGGCACGCTCTATGCTGGGTGCATGCGGAACGGCTGGTGCATAAGCTGGACACCTTCACGGATCTGCATCGCGCCGCACAGCAGAAGGTGCGCAAGCTGATCTGGAACTATTACGCCGACCTTAAAAAGTACCGTGTCAATCCAAGCAAAAGCCGCCGGCTCGCGCTGCGCGCGCGGTTCGATCGCATCTTCCGTCGCCGCACCGGCTTTGTCACGCTGGATCGCCTCCTGGCGCGGCTGCATGCCAACAAGACCGAACTGCTGATGGTGCTGGAGCGGCCAGAAATCCCGCTGCAATTGCGGTAGGGACGCCCATCACTGGGCGCCCCCCGCACAGAACCGTACGGGCGGAATTCCCGCATACGGCTCCCACCTTGGGTGCTTGACGCGAAAGCGTTGCGACGGCCAGGGATGGGATATCCGGGGTTTGGGCAGCCAGCGATCCGCCAGCCTGTCCATGTCCGTCCATGAGGTTCGATCCTTCTGGCTGCGCCTGCGCAAGGCGCGCCGCCAAAGTTCGACGACATGGTGGCGGAACGCCGAGAGGGCGCGATAGTTGGTTGGTATAGCGTGGTAGGCGAAGAAGCCCCGCACCACGCTGCCCAGCCATCGGCCCTGTTCGGCGACATCCTGATGCCACCGGCGCCGGAGGTCTTCGGTGACTTCCCGCAGCTTCGCCTGTTTCCGGTCACGCCGCGTATGGCGGGCCAGTTGATACCCGCCCCGCCGCGATCGTGAGCAGATGTGGGTAAAGCCGAGGAAGTCGAAGGTCTCCGGTTTACCGTCCACGCGCCCGGCTCGGTCGGACGCGGCGTGTCTGCCGAATTCGATCAGCCGGGTTTTGTCGGGGTGTAGCTGCAGGCCGTATTCCGCCATCCGGATGCGTAGGTCCGCCAGGAACCGTTCGGCGTCAGCACGATGCTCAAAGCCAACGACCGTGTCGTCGGCATAGCGCACCACGATCATGGCGCCGCTTGCATGGTGTTTGCGCCACTGCTCGGTCCACAGATCGTAGACGTAATGGAGATAGATGTTCGCCAGCAGCGGTGAGACGACTGCCCCTTGCGGGGTGCCCTTCGTCACAGGCTGTCGTATCCCCTCTTCCACCACGCCCGCTTTCAGCCATTTACGGATCAGGCGTAACACGCGCCGGTCGCCGATCCGGTGTTCCGCGAATCGCATCATCCACTCGTGGCTGATGTTGTCGAAGAATCCTTTGATATCGGCGTCCAGTATCCAGTTCACCTTCGTGCTCTC
>DOZZ01000208.1:2969-3326 GCA_003517725.1 Bryobacterales bacterium
GATCTTGTCCTCCAGCGCGGCGATGCCGAGCGGGCGTTGCCGCCCATCCGGTTTCGGAATGTAGCCACGTAAGCTTGGCTGTGCCCGGTAGGAACCTCGATGAATGCGGGCCTCAAGATCGCATAGCCGCGCGTCCAGACCCTCTCCGTAGGCATCCCACGTCATCCCGTCCACACCCGCCGCCGCGTCGCGCTTCAGCCAGTGATAGGCCTGGTGAAGCAGCGCCGCGTCGATGTGGTGCAGCAAGGTGGTGAACTTTTCCGCTTTCTTTTCGTGTGCGGCTTTGCGTACGCGGTCGATCCCCGAAGTCGGGGTGGCCCGGTTCTGTGCCCGGACCCCGTGTGAATCTCCCACGTT
>DOZZ01000243.1:0-170 GCA_003517725.1 Bryobacterales bacterium
CCCCAGATGTGCAGCAGTTCGCCGCGAATCAGGCCCGCGCGTTCGAGCGAATTGTCCTGCATGCCCTTGCCCAGGCTGCTCTTGTGGATGTCGGTGGCATAAAAGCACGCGGCCGCCAGCACGTCCGGATGCATGGCGGCGCGAAAGGCCAGGTGGCCGCCGATGCAGAT
>DOZZ01000243.1:425-737 GCA_003517725.1 Bryobacterales bacterium
TCACCGTCGTAGGCCTCGATCTCTTTGGCGATCTTGTGGGCATTGCCGCGGTCGGCGCCGGCGGTGTCGTAGGGCAGCACGGTGCCGGCGGGTTCGAGTTCATGATAGATTTCGGGCACCGCCACGACGTAGCCGTGGCCCGCAATCAAGGCCGCGGTGCGGCGGATGGGGCCCGTCACCTGGAAAATTTCGGAGTACAGCACTACGCCGGGAAAGGCGCCTCCCGCCGTGGGGCGGAACATATAGGTCCGCATGGGACCGCTGGGCGTGCCAACTTCGCAGACGTCTTCCTGAATGGTCATCGAGATCTAT
>DOZZ01000243.1:948-8780 GCA_003517725.1 Bryobacterales bacterium
GGCGCCGCGGCGGCGGCAAACAGCGCCCAGATGGCCGCGTCGCCGGTGCCGAAAAGCTCGACGGGTCCGGGATGGCGCTGGGCGGCGAAGGCCAGGGCCGTCAAAATATCCTGGACGCGGCACTGGTCGTCGGTGTAGTTGAAGGCCAGAAAATGCGACGTGGCGCGATTGCGCGGCGCGGTGTTGGCTCCGGTCTGGAAGGCTTCGACCACCAGCAGCGGCCGGCCTTCACGCAACAGACGCGCGGCAAGCGGGCTATGGCGGGCGGGAGCGGCACCCCCGGAATCCACCAGCACGGCGGGCGCGCCATGGCCATCGATCCAGTAGGCCGGCACGCGGTCGTCGCCGCGCGTTAGCAGCGTCATGTCACCATTTTGCTGGGCCGTGACCTGCGCCGGCCATTCCACGCCTAGCGCCAGTTGCAGCTTTTCACGCGCCTGATCGAGTGACACATCGGACGGCATGGCCCTCCAGCGGGCGAAGACCTGGCCGTACGTGGCGGCGCCCTCCGGCAGGGCGCGTCCGGCCAGGGCCAGCATCTTCTGCAACATCTCGACGGGTTCGTCCTTCTCCACAAAATGCGCGGCGTTGTTGTCGCCCAGCATGTGATGGCCGAAGAAACGGTAGATGGCTTCCCGGTTCTGGCGATTGAAATTGTGCGGGGCTTCCTGGTGGAAAGTCTCGACGTTGGCGGCGTGGCCGTAGAGTTCGTAGATTTTGCGGACGGCGGGAAATTCCACCGTGGGCGTGGTGCGGGTCCAATCGCCGGTGGCCGAAACCAGCAGCATCGGTTTGGGCGCAAACATGGCCGCGATCTCGACGTTGTTGGCGCCGACGCGCAGGCCGGGCGCATTCTCGCAGGTGTCGCCGCCCTGCATGAAGGTCGAAACCATGTTGACCGGCGCGGCAAACTGCACGCGATCGTCGACGGCGTCGAGCAGCAGGGTCTGCGTGGCGCCGCCCGAAGCACCGGCCATGCCGATGCGCGCGGCATCGACGTCATCCAGCGAAATCAGGAAGTCGAGCGCGCGAATGGAGTTCCACAGCTGCAAGCCGAGCGGCCCGAAAGACCACAGCTGCTCGGCGGGTGTGCCGAACGAGTGCGGCGTCTGGAGCGTGTCGTTGTAGCCGACCATGTCCCAGGCGAAGACCACGTAGCCCTGGCGCGCGAGGTTCATGCCGAACTCGGGGTTGGAGTCGAGCGGCTCATTTTCGAGACGCCCGTAAGGCCAGTGGCCATGCGGATTCAGCACGCCCGGTTTCTTCCCGGCGCTCATCGGCCGATACAGATTGCCGCCGAGATAATAACCGGGCAAGGTTTCGAGCAGCACCTTCTCAATACTGTAGCCCTTGTGCTCAATGCGCCCGAAGATTTGGGCGTGCAGGGAGGCGCGCGGCGGCAGCGGGTAGAGGCCGGCGGCGGATAAGATCTGACGGCGGAGTTCCCCCTTGCGCTGCTCCCAGGCGGCGCGGGTGGCGTAGTCGCGCAACTCAAAATGCGTGTCGGTGCCGGGCGTGAAGGTGTTGCGCCGGTCGGCCGCCGGAACTTGGCCGGCGAGTTCGATGGGCGTGAGCGCGATGGTTAATAAGAACGCGGCGATCTTCATCTTCCGATCAGTATGCCCGAACCGCGGCCGCGCAACCCGTTCGAGCTTCCAAAATCAACCGGATTTTGCCGTGGTCGCGAGATCGTCCGGCACTTTTCCATTGATGACAAAGTCGTTGAATGTTTTGAGCGCCTTCAGGTAAACGTCTACCGAGCACTCTTTAGCGTCATAACGCCGGCGGGCGGATTGCAACGCCTCCAGCAATAGATTTTCGACTTGAAACCGCGACAAGTCCGGCATGTTCGACACTCCGCGTTCGCAGCAGAAGGGGACGTTGCCAGAGTCGCCAGATGTTGTGAAGTAGAAAGTATGATATCACACAAAATCTCGAAAAACTAAGCGGTTTCCCTTTATTTGAGCCGTCGTGAAACTTCCGTCAGAACACAATCCGCAGCGCCACTTGTCCGACGCGCCCGATATCGTTGGCCTGGCTGGTGATCTGACCGAAGGTGGTGGAGGTCGGATTGGTGTCGGGTCCATTGAAGATGGGGTGGTTGAGCACGTTGAAGAACTCGACGCGCAGTTGCACGTTGACGCGTTCCGTCACGTGGGTGTTCTTGATCAGGGCGGCGTCCATGGTGTTGGAGCGGGCCGAGCGCAGGTTATTGAACTGGCTGGGGAAGTAACGGATGTTCTGATCGAGCTGCTGCTTCGGATCGGTGACGAAGCGGGTGGTATCGAAAGCGTGGCTGACGTTGGTGGGGTCCCAATTTAGCGGGCCGCCGAGGTAAATCACGTTGCCCCAGCCCACCGGGGCGCCGCTTTGGATCTGATAGACGCCGCTGAGCACGAAGCCGCCGATCAGCATGTCGGCGAAGTGGCTGGCTTGGCTGCCGAAGAGTTTGCCGCGTCCGAACGGAAGCTCGTAGTTGCCGCTGACCACCAGGCGATTGGGACGGTCATCGGGAGAGACGCGCTTCTCAAGCTTCTGCAGCGAAGGGTTTAGGATGGAACGCTTTTCCATCAGCCGCGAATGTTCGTAGTTGGCCAGCAGTTGCAGGCCGGCCGAGAAGCGCTTCTCCAGCCGCACTTGCCCCATGTGGAAGTAGGAGCTGCCCATGCTGGCGGCCTGTTCGGTAACGGCGGTGTACTCGGGATAAGGCCGCAGCAACTGGGCCAGTCCCACGGTGGAACCGTTGAGGCTGGTACCGGGCAAGAGGCCGGCGAACGGATTCTTGACGTTAGCGGTATTGCGATCGATCACGGCCTGGTCGCGCGTAAGCGCGGTGCTGAGAAACTGCGGCGACACGGAATCGAGCGGCAGATCGACCGGCAGGTGCACGGAGTGATTGCCGATATAGCCGACCTCAATTACAACGTTGTTGGCCAACTGGCGTTGGAAGCCAAGGGTGACGCGCTCGGAATATGGATTGAGCGGGTGCGGGTTATGGAACGTGATGGCCTTGCCGTCAAACGTCGAGAGGCCCAGCGATGAGCCGGTGGGCTGCAGGATGCCCAGCGGAAAGGGATTCGAGAGCGTGGCGTAAGGCGTCAGAAAAGAATCCTGCGTCGCGACGAAGGTGGTCTGCTGGCTGAAGCCCAGTTGGCTGATGCCGGTGGTGACGATAGGCGCGATGAAGACGCCGAAGCCGCCGCGGATGACCGTCTTGCCGCCCAGGCCGGCGGGCGTCCACGCAAAACCGAAGCGCGGGCTGAAGTAGCGGCCGTGCGTGTTGTAGACGTTGGGGTAGCTGGGCGTGGCGAACAGCACGCCGCCGGGCACCGAGAACTGACCGGCGGGAATTTGCGGAACGGGGTGCGCGGCATAGGCCGTCAGCACGGCGGGAGCGATGGGGTTCGCGACGGTGTTGTCGAAATTGTTGACGGTGCGGTTGTAGCGTTCGGTGGTGGCCAGATCGCGCTCATAGCGCAGGCCCAGGTTGAAGGTCAGATTGCTTTTGACGCGCACGTCGTCCTGCAGGAAGAGAGCGAAATATCCGGCCTGGTTGGTGCGCGCGGCGTTCAGATCGTAACCGCCGCCGGTGGGCAGGCCGAGCAAAAACGACGCGAAGTCCTGGCCCAATGGCGCGCTGGTGGAGTTGTCGAGCGGCCCGCGCGTGAAGTTGGTGCCGAAGGTATAGCTGCCGGTCGAATTGCCGTAGCCGATACTGCTCTCGCGATAGAGCCGCGCGTCGACGCCGAATTTGAGGGTCTGGCGGCCATGTATTTTGGTGAGCGCCGAAAAAATCTGAAAGATATCGAAGGGCGTCACGCTGCCGGCATTGTCGCCCAGTTGCTGAAAGCCGCCGAAGTTTAACTGAGGCAGCACCAGCTTGCGCGCGTTGGCCTTGATAAGCGCCGGAAAGCCCAGCGTGGTGGGATCGAAGCCGTTGCTGGGCTTGGCGTTCGATTCGACGAAGCGGCCCCAACTGAGGCGCGTGTTCAGGATGGCCGTGGGCGTGAAGGTGTAGACGTCGTCGGCTGTGGAGCCGGCGTTGGCGCGCGTCAGGAAGTTGCCCGACGCGAGATTAAAGAAGCGGTTGCCGCGATTTTCAGTACGGTCATTGACGCGGATATCGGCAAACAGTTTGTGGCGCTCGCTGAAGTTGAAATCGAGACGGCCCAGCTCACTGCCGTAAGTATCGCTGCGGACGCTGTTGGCGACGTAGTTGTTCTGGCCGTCGGCATTGCCGGTTTGATTGGGCAGCGGGTAATACTTCAGATAAGCCAACGCGATCGGGTTCAGTAGATTTGGCGGAATAACGTTGCCGGCGAAGGGCTGCCGCGCAATGTGAGAGCCCTGCACGACGCCGGTGAAGGGATTGTAGATCCGGTAATTCTTGCTGACCGACAGCAAAGCGGAAAAGTCGCCGCCGCGCTCGGCCTGGGTCGGCACGGTGGTGTTGATGGTCTCGGGATACGAGTCCTTGATGCCCTCGTAAGCGAAGAACCAGAAGACGCGGTTACGGCCGTCGTAGACCTTAGGAATGAAGATGGGGCCGCCGGCCGTCACGCCGTATTGGTTGTAGCGGCCCACCGGCAGTTTCTTGCCGGCGCGGTTCAGGAAGAAGTTAGTGGATTCGAGCGCCGAGGTCTGGTTGAATTCATACAGCGTGCCGTGGATCTGGTTCGTGCCGCCCTTAAGGATGACGTTGACCGTGCCGCCGCCGGTGTGCCCGTAGGCGGCGTCGGCGGCGAAACTCTCGACCTTCACTTCCTGGGTGGCATCGATGGGCGGGTTATAGGCGACGCGCGAGTTCTGAGTCACGTCCGGCGAGCCGTTGAGCAGCAATTCATTGCTTTGCGCCGGCGCGCCGCCAATTGAAAAACCGGACGGTCCGGCGTTGTCGAAAGGCCGGTTGAAGCGCGGATCGGAATTGGGGATCACGCCGAAGGCCAGTTGCGCTACCACCAGCGGCGTGCGCCCGTTGAGCGGGATGTTGTCGATCTCACGGCTGTTGATCACCTGGCCGGTGGAGGCCGTTTCGGTGCTGAGCATGGGGGCATCGGCACTGACGGTCAAGGTCTCGCTGGCTTGGCCGATCTGGAGTTGAATGTCGATGGCCGGGCGTTCGTTGGCCTGCACCGCGATGCCGGTCTGCAGGTACGATTTGAAGCCCGGAGCCGAGGCCGTGATCTTGTAGGCGCCGGGAGGCACGAAGGGCAGCGTGTAAGCACCGGCTTCATCGGTCGAGGTGCGGAACGTGGCGCCGGTACTGATTTCGGTGAGCACCACCTCGGCATTCGGGATGGCAGCGCTCTGCTGGTCGGTAACGCGGCCGGATACGGTGCTGCGAAATTCCTGAGCGCTGAGGATCGCGCATCCCAAGACGAAAGCGAACAAGGCTCTGAATATGCTGCGTGGCATTCCAACTCCCACTGAAAGAATAAGCTGAAGATCAAACTAATACCGCCCGGGGGATTTGTCAAACGGGAGGCGTTGGTTTAAGAATGCCGGTGCGCGGACGCGTTCACGCTTCGGGGGAACCCCAGGCCTTGAGGACGTTTAGAAAACCACGCCCGGCGTACGCCGGTCCCCTATCCGTGTGGTCGCCAAGCTCGTTACGTTGGCCCCATCCACCACTCCAACCCCGACGGACCGGACATGCGCAATGATAGCGCCATCGCCATGTTCGACGGCATTGGCGATTTGTTCCGCCGCATATTCCCCGAACGCTTTCCCAGGCGTAAACACATAGGCGGAAAAGGGGAAATGGACGGGGAAATCTGCATTGGCGGCCACGCCGCGGTCGCGGCTGACTTCGAGCCCGTTGGCAGCCACGGCAGCCGCCTGACTGCTCACCGCATTAGTAATAAACTGGGTCGGACTGGAATGGTGCTGGGATTGCCAGACGTGGGCCAGTTCATGAATCAGTGTGTCCTGGTCTGGCGTAAAGGTGCCGCAATTCATGACCTGAATGGTGCCCGTAACGGGCGTGGTAACCGCAATCGTGAAGGGGCGCCCGCCGGCGCCCTTCCGGTCAGTGATGAAGATGCGTGAAAAATCGAGGCTGCCACCGTAGGTATTTTTGGCAGTGTTGATCTGGAACGCCGTGAGGGAGCGGATCGCCGGCACGCCCGGAAAGCTGAAAGCGGCCAACCGCACCTGCCCAATGGGGCCGCCACTGGACACCAGTGAGTTGCGGATGGCCAGCCCGCTGCTGAGGTTCGCGGGATCGGGGTTGTCGCAAAGCAGGCCGGTTCGCGGCGCCACTGACGCGCCCCGCAGCTGCCCCAGCGTCTTGGGGCCGACGAGGCCGTCGGTTTTCAGGCCGTTGTTCCGCTGGAACTCTTTGACCCGGGCAGCGGTTTTCGGTCCGAAAACGCCATCGGTCTTCAACGGTGGGAATAGGGTCGGCGGCCGCCGGTTCAGAAGGCCTTGTACCTGGCTGACGTCCGGCCCGGTTGATCCGATGGTTAGGATGCGGTCCATGATCTCCTCGTTAGAGCCTCGGGTTTGCCCGACCGGGCAATAAACCCACGGTCTTGCGGCCCCTCGCGCATTGAACGGTATATATCACAGACGCGGCTGTATTCTCAAAAACGAAAACGGGAAGGCGCTAGCCACGGAGTCAAAGACTGCGGCGGGATTCGGGTTTGCGGTGACGATGCTTTTGGATGATTCCCGCCAGCGCACGCAACGGCTGAAGTCATACTCCGGAAGAATTTCGTCGGCGTGTGATCTCTTCATAATTTTCCTAGAACCGAAACCGATAAGCATTAGACGCCACCTGTTCCAGCTCGGCATCGGTGAAGCCCAGGCCCTCCCGCGCGATCTGAAATTCGCGCGCGAGCGTAGTGCCGAAGATGGCAGGGTCGTCGGTGTTCAGCGTGATCGGCACGCCCTCCAGATAGAGAAGCCGCGCCGGATGCTCTTCGATCGACGCGACCACTCCCGTCAACACATTGCTGGTCAGGCACACCTCGAGCGGGATCTGATGCCGCGCCAGATGGCTCACCAGCGCGGCGTCTTCAATGGCGCGAATGCCGTGCCCGATACGTTCCGCGCCGATCTCGAGCGCCTGCCAGATGGAGCCGGGTCCGTCGGATTCGCCGGCGTGCGCGGTCAGCCGCAGGCCGCGATCGCGCGCGAATCGAAAGACGTCCTGGAACCATTCGGCCGGACCGGTTTTCTCATCGCCGCCAATGCCGAACGAGACAACGCCGGCCCCCGCATACCCGGCGGCAATGCGCGCCACCTGCATCGCGGCCGACGGACCGAACTGCCGCACGGCGTCCATATGCCACAGGATATTGGCGCCGGCGCTGGCGTCGCGGATGGCTTCGAAGACGGCGCGCAGGTCCTGGCCCTTCCACAGCACCACGCCGGCCGAGAGCGTGACTTCGGCATAGTCGATTCCGGCATGGCCTAGCTCGCGCAGCAGCGCGCGGGTGATGCGCGCGTAATCCTCGGGCGTGTTGAGGCACTGCACGACGCTCTTGAAACACTGGAGGAAGCCGGAAAATCCGGTGTACTGGTATGGTTCCAGCCCTAAGTCCGCGGCCGGCACGGAACCTTCTAAATGAAGATGCAGTTCGGCGGCCATATAATGAGGTTCGCATGATCGCCGCCGATATCGAAGCACTGGTGAACGGGCGCTACGGAGACGCGTTCAGCGTGCTCGGCCCGCACCTGGTAAAAGCGTTAGGCGAAGAAAGCCGCTGGGAGGTGCGGGCCTTTCTGCCCGAGGCCGAGACCGCGGAAGTGGTCCTGCCCGCGGGCGCGGAGCCCATGCGCCGCAAGCATCCAGGCGGCGTTTTCGTGGCGCTGCTGAAGGGCGAACC
>DOZZ01000043.1:0-237 GCA_003517725.1 Bryobacterales bacterium
CAGGCGTAGGCCGCGTTGGTGATCCACACGAGGGGACGCGAGAGCGTCCCCTCTTTTTTTGTGCTCGTCCGGGCTCGGTGAACCGACCCATACCCGAGGACCTCCGGCCCACGCTCATGAAAAACTTTGTGGGGCGGCTTTTAAGCTGCAGCCGGCTTCAGCCGGCCTGGCAATTCCAGAAACCTTCAGTCAAAGTTTTTTCGACCACGGAGTTTAGGGTTCTACTGTGAACGTGGA
>DOZZ01000043.1:315-5681 GCA_003517725.1 Bryobacterales bacterium
ACGTAGGCGATGCGGCCCGCGGCGTCCGGGGCCGGCAGTGCCGGTTGCGCCTGGCCCACCAATTGACCGTCGGTCATGTATTGGAGCGTTAGCTCCGGCGGGGCCGCGATGTTCTTGTCCGGATACACCACGAAATAAACTGATAACGCCACGCCGGGACGAGCCGGAACGTCGGCCGTCAGCGTCGGCGTGATCTTGCCGCCCTCAAAGCGCAGCGCCTCGTCGGCATCAGCCGCGGCCGGGCGCTTATCGAAGCTGCGCACGAAAGCCAGGCTGCTGAGATTGACGCCGCTGGGCGTGGCGCGCGCTAAGAACGACACGCGTTTGGCGCTGACTTTTTCACCGGCGTGATCGAGCAGCGCCGTTTCGAGCGTGTAGCGGCCGGGGGGCACGGTGAAGAAATCCTGATAGATGAAGTGGCCCTTCTTAACCGCATCTTCCTGTTCGGCCGCGCCATGCAGCGGAAGATCCTTGGTGAACTTCTGAATAATGGCGCCCTGCTGATTTTTTACCAGCGCCAACAGCGAGAGGTGCGCGCCGTAGGTCTTGGCGTCCTTGTTGTCGGTGAACGTCAGGTTGCCGATCGGCACCTCCACCACCAGCGAGCAGCGTACGCCGTCGGGCATGGGTTGGAAGTGCATGGCGCCGGCGTGGTAGTCGAAGGTGCGCGGCAGCGGGTTCGCGCTCAGCGATTTCAGCAGCGGCACTTCCCAGGCGAACAACACGGGGTTCCCGCCCTCGAGCGTGGGCAGCGCGAAATAGCCATCGCGCGTCTGCAGGCGAGCGTCGGAGCGATCCACTTTCACCGCGATCTTGCGATATTGGCCGTCGTAGTTCTGGATGGCCGGGTTGTAGGTGATCTCGTAGTAGGTGTTGATGTCCTCGGCCAGTTGCCGCAGCGGGGCTCGAAAGTCATTGGTGTTGGCGACCAGCTTGCCGCCGGTGCTTTCGGCCATGGTGGCCAGCGCATTTTGCGCGTTGGCTCGCATACTGGCCTGCGCCGTGTCCTCCGACTTGACCTCGCTGACGTCCACGGCGCCGCCGTCGCGCTGCGTGGTGCGCGCGCTGCTGGCGAGCGCGTCACTCAGCCCGTTCACCGAGTTGGTGTTCTGGGCGCCCACCAGCAGACCCCGCGCGTCGATGGGGTAGAAGCTGACATTGGACCGGTTGGCGGTGCTCAGCAGGCTGCGGAAGGCCTCGTCCATACTGATCGGGATGACCAGACCTTCGTTGAGATAGACGATGGTTTTGCGGCCCGGCAGCGGCGCCTGCTCGCGGGCGAGGCCCAGCAGGGCGAAGATGCTGGAGCGGCCGGCTTGCATGGTGATCGCCTGCTCGTCAAAGCTGAGGATGCGGTACATGATCTGCGCCATCATGCGCTGCGAAGGGTCGAAGCCCTGCGATGCGATGTTGTTGACCTGATCGCTCAGACTCTGGCCGCTGGCGTTGGTGGGCTGGCCGATCTGGTTCTCCAGATTTTTCTTGATGGCGGCGGATTGCGAGGCGTACTCGGTGTAAGCGCCGCTGGTGGCATGCTCGATGGCTTTGCGCAGCAGCTCGCGATCGTTGGTGAACTGCTGCACCGCGCTCAGCCGCTGGTCGATCACCCAGACCGAGTAGTAGACGTTCTGTCCCAGATCCTGCTTCAGGATGTCGAGCGCGGCGGTGCGCGAGACGCGGCGGGCTTCGAGGTCCAGCTTGTCGAAGACCAGCGAGACCAGGCGAATCTGGCGCAGCGGATCGAGCTTGGTGGGCGCGCCGCCGGACTTGCTGATGGCCTCCACGCCCTCCACCAGCCGGACGCTCAGCAGCTTCTGCTTGACGCCGTTGTCGGAGACGTCGAAGTCCGCGGCTTGCAGATCTTTCATCGGGCGGCCCTTTTTGTCGCGCACGATCACGTCGAGCAGCACCTCCTCGGCGCCAGCCTTAATGGAAGGGGCGTTGCTGGGCAGCGGCGTTTGGGCGGGTAACACCGCAGCGCCGAGACACAGGGTGACCGCGCACAAGGCGCTAATTGGGGTAAGGCTCATTTTTCTTCACAATCCTTATCTGATGATCCGTAAATAGGTTATGCGATCCCAGGAGTTCGAGCCGCGGCATATGGCAGCCGGCGCAATTGCTGGCGCTCACCGGACATTTTTTCGCCCCGGCCTTTACCGCGGCGTGACAGGCCTGGCACTTCGCGTCGTAAGAGGCTGGCTCGGCCACCACTTCCCGATGCGGGTCATGACACGCAGTGCAGCGAATGCGCGCGTCGTCCACGTCATAACACTTGCTGTTGGTGAGCCGATAGGGCTGGAAGCGAATGTTATTGATGCCATGGGGACCATTGGTGGCGACCTGCGACCAGGTGCGATGGCACTGGCCACAGAATTCAGAGGTCTCGTCGGTGGACATCTTAGAAAGCTGCCGCATTGCTCCGACGTGGGGCTGGCCGTTGCGAAAGCCGGCCAAGTGCGCCTGGGCCGAGCCGTGGCAGCGTTCGCATTGCACGCCTGGCACCATGGCGCTCAGGTCGAGCTTGCGGTCGACTGACGCGTGCGTGGCATGGCAGTTGAAACAGGCGCGGGCCGCTTCCTTGTCCAGGGCGTGGCCGGCAGCTTCTTCGAGATTAGACGGCACGGTAGACTGCGCGCCCACGGTCAGGTCCAGACCGTTGAGCGCCTTATAGTAGCTGACGCGGCTCTCAAAATAACGGCCATTGATCTGGAAGACGTAAGTCTGCCCGGCTGAACCCAGGCCAAAGGCCCAGCCGATCGGAACGCGCAGTGTCTGCTTGCCATCGCTGACTTGGTATTGACTGGCGTTCCCGTCGCGCGTGATCTCGTAATGGTAGGAGCCTTCCTGAAAGACGAGCTTCGGATGCGATTTCAGGATGTCGCAAGTACGCACATCCTCGAGCGCGTTGGCCATGCCGGTAGCGCCATGCGTGCGCGCCTGAGCCGCGTGGCAGGTGGCGCACGCCGCGGTAGTCGCGGCCGAAGCGGATATTCCGCCCAGCAGCAGCGCCAGCAGGAAAGCGTACTTCATTGCTCGCCGGGGGATTTGGATTCCGATTTAAGCTTCAGGAAAACTGCGCGTTCGCGGGCGGCGTCTTCTTTTCGGCCGGCTTTGGCGTAGGCGGCGGCCAGCGCGACACGGGTTTGCGGGCTGTCGGGCGCCAGTTTGGCCGCCAACTCGAGCTCCGTGACACCGGGCTTCACGTCGCCCGATTCCACCAGCACCCGCCCGTATAAAGTGTGCGTCACAAAATCTTTAGGAGCCAGCTCCACCGCGTCTCTGGCGTAGGGCAGCGCGGCAGCCGGCTCGCCACGCTTCAAGTACTCGACGACGATTCCCACGCGCGCGGGTACATGCCCGGGTGAAATCTCGAGTTCGCGCCGCAGCTCTTTCAGCCCCCGATCGGGGTCGCTGAACATCAGATAAGAGCCGTAGATGTAGTGGATGTTGGGAACCGCCGGATAGCGCGCCACCAGCGCCTCCATCTCTTTTTGCGCGACCTCGGCTTTGCGCGCGGCGGCGTCGTACACGGCGCGCCCGGTCTGCAGCACCAGTTCGCGGTCGGCTTCCGGCACTTCGGCGGGCAGCAGCGGTTTGCGCAAGGCGGCAATACCGGTGGCCATCACCATGGACGGATCGTCCTTGCCGGCGCGCGCGAACTCGAATAATTGAGCGCTGGCTCGCTCGAATTCGCCGATTTTAGTTAGCAGCAGCGCATAGTGGTAGTGCGCCACTTCCGCCAATTGCGGCTGCTTATCGACGCCAATGCGCAGCCCGGTTTCGAGATGTGTGCCGGCTGCCGGATACTCTTTGGTCTGGAATTCGCAGAGGCCCAGAAGCGCCCAGGCCGGGCCGTTATCGGACACCCGGGCCACCAGCTTTCGAAAAGCGTCGCGGGCTTCCGGGTAGCGATCGGTATCGTAGAGCAGCGTGGCCAGAAACCACCAGTTCTCGGGAACCGCGGGGCGCAGCCGCACCAATTTTTGATAGAGCGGAATGGCTGCGGAGACATCGTTGGCTTCGCGCGCGGCGGTGGCCTGCGCCAGCAACTGCTGGTAACCGGGACCCGGCGCTCGCGCTGCAGGCGGCGCGGCGGGTTGAAGCAGGGCCGCGAGTAACAAAGCCCAGACCAGTGTCATCGGGCAATTACTCCGGGTTCCTTGGCTTGCGCTTCCTGTTCGAGCAATTGGACGGTCGCTCTTTCGCGATCGCCGTCGGCCCTCAGTTTCAGACGGTAATAGAGCCCGGCCAGCGCGACGTGGGCTTCGGTAAATTTCGGATGATCTTTGACGATGCCCTCCAGCTGCAGGCGCGCGTCATTAAGCTTGTTTTGGGCGATTTCGATGGATGCCAGTTGGAAGCGTGCGCCGGGGTCGCCGGGCCGCACGCGGAGCGCGCGTTGAATGTAGGGCCGTGCTTCTTCGTTCTTTTGATCGCCGCGGAGCAGAGCCCCGAGTTGCAGGTTAGACGTGAAATCGTTGGGATTAGTGGCAAGTTCCTTGCGAAACGCCGCGGCGGCGCCCGCCTGATCTCCGGTGGTGAGCAGCGCCATCCCGTAGTACGAGTAAACATCCGGCAGATTTGGATTGAGCTTCACGGCCTGGGTCAGGTCTACGAGAGCGCCGGCGAAATCCATGGCGTAGCTTTTGGTAGCGCCCATCAGCAGGCGCGCTTCCGCTGAGTCGCCGGCCTTCAGAATGCGATCGATAATCACCTGCCCTTTGGCCGGCTGCTGGTCGCGTACCAGCGCGGTACCGAGCATATAATCGACCGCCAAGCCATCCTCAGCGGTGCTTTGAAGCGGCGTCAGCAGGTCAATCACGCTTTTGTTGTTGCCCAGGCGCAGCTGGCAATCGGCGTCGAGCAGCGTGATCTGGCGATTCTCAGGCTGCGCTGCATGTAAGCGCGTGAACTCCTGGGCGGCCTCGCTAATTTGCCCTGCCTTGTAGTAGGCCAGCGCCAGATTCAGGCCGATGCCGGCGTTGCCCGGCTCCGCCGCGAGCGCCTGCCGATACTGCGCGATGGCCTCGTCATAACGGCCCGCCGTCACCAGCACCGCGCCTAGATTCGAGCGCACCTGATATACGTCGGGGCGTTGCTTCAAAAACTGCTGATAGGCCGCGATCGCGCCGTCTGTATCGCCTTTCTGGTGCAGTTCCACGGCGTGCCGCAGAAGGCTTTGAGGCGATTGATCCTGGCCCTGCGCGGAGAAGGCCAGCCAGAGCGCCGCGCATACAAAACGAACCATCGGGATTATTCTTCTATTTTAAATGACAACAGGGGTGACCCTTGCGGATCACCCCTGGCTGGTGGTGCTGGATCGGGCCGGCTTAGAAGTAGAACTTCAAAGCGAGCTGGACGATGCG
>DOZZ01000043.1:5742-7008 GCA_003517725.1 Bryobacterales bacterium
AGTCGAGAAGCGGAACTGCAGCTTTTTCGACTCGCTGAAGACGAAGTTCTTGAACAGGGACAGATCGCTATTGAAGAACGCCGGTCCGAAAACTTCCGGAAGCACGATACCGCCGTTGAGACCCGGAGTGGTGGGTATGGCGAAGCAGTTGGGATTAACAAACTGATTTTTGCCCAGACCCGAACCCGGATTGCAAGTAAGCACCGGCTGCAGCGGCACCGAATCGGTACCGTTAATGCTTCGGCTGCTGGCCGTGTAACCGGCGGCCGTTTTGTAGCCGTTGGTGTTGATGTTGAAGTTACCGCCGGTGTTCGCGGTCAGGTTGATACCGCTTTGCACCTGGGTGATGCCGGAGAGCTGCCAACCATTGGCTATGCCCTTGGCGAACATGTTATTGCGGAACGGGCTGCCGAGTTCGACCGAATACGCGGCATTGAAGATGTGCCGCCGATCGGAACCCATCGGACCGTAATCGTTATTCAGGTTCAACTGATCATGCCCCACCACGCCCATGCTCTTGCCGTAGGTGTAGTTCAGCGAGTAGTCGTAGCGGCCCTTGGTGCGCACCAGGCTCGCCTGGAATGCGTTGTAGTTCTGATAGAGCCGGTGATTCACGACGGTCAGGTCCTGGTACAGCGGGAACGGCCGCTTGGCGTCGTACGCGGCGCTCGACAGGTTGTTCGGATCGGAACCAATGTTGAGAAACGAGCCATACGGGACGGCGTTGATGTTGGAACCGACGTTGCCATCGTTCAACCCGTTGCTGCTCTGGTTGCCGACGTAGGAGAGCTCCAGGAGCGCTGAGCCGGGAACACGCTGCGAGACCGAGAAGCTGTAGCTGTAGGTTTTGGGAACGAGATTGTCGCCCTTGGTGACGCCGCCGGTGCCGATCGCGCCATTGCCCGGGTTGGTCTGGTCGATTTGCGCCAGAGTCACGTTGTTGAGAGTCTGCGTCTGAACGCCGGCCGGAGCATCCAGGCCGGTGGTGAACTGCGCGTTGTGATAGAAAAACTCACCCCAACCGCCGCGCAACACGGTGTTACCGGTGCCGAACAGATCGTACGCCAAGCCGATTCGCGGCGCATAGAACAACGCGCGGTTTGAGAATCCCGAGAGCGGAATATTGCTGTTGATTTTGTGCCAGGTAAATCCGTCGTAGGCCGAAGCGGTGCCGGTGGGGCTGTAGAGCGACGGATCGAACACGGCAAAGCCGTTGCCTTGGCGGTCATACCAGCCGCCCAAGTGCGATACGCGAAGGCCGTATTC
>DOZZ01000052.1:0-16590 GCA_003517725.1 Bryobacterales bacterium
GCCTCTTTCATGGCCTTGAGCGTGTCGTAGTCGGTGGTGACGCGCGAGGTGCATGACCACGTAAAGTTCAGTTTTTTCAGCTTCGAGCAGAGCTCGATGGTGCGCTCTTTGCGGTAGTTGAAGGTGTCGTCGTCGAAGAAGATTTCCTTCACCTGCGGGAAAGCTTCGAGCGCGAACGTGACCTCGGCCGCAATGTCGTCGGACGAACGCAGTCTCCAGCGATGCCCCGAATGGGTCTGCGGCCAGAGACAGAAGGTGCACATGGCCGGGCAGCCGCGCGACGTGTAAAACGAAATATAGGGGCTCAGCAGGAACGGAACGTTGTAGCGTGTAACATCCAGATCACGCTGATATACCTTAGTAACCCAGGGCAGCTCATCCAGATTCTCGATGGACGGCGCCTCAGGATTGTTGATGACGCGGCCATCTTTGCGGTAACTCGCGCCGGGTAACTCTTCAAGCGGCTTGCCGTTGGCGTAATCGCGAATCTGATAATCGAACTCACGGCGAATGACAAAGTCGATGGCGGGGCTGGCGTTAAGAGATTTCTCGGGCTCAACCGTTACGGGAGGGCCGACGAAACAGACCTTCAGCGCCGGGTTCGATGCCTTCATCATGGTCGCGATTTTACAATCGACATCGAAACCGGGCGTTGAAGTGAACAGCACGAGCAGTTCGAAATCCTTCGCCATCTCGACGGTCTGCTCGATCGAGATGCCATGCGGCGGCGCGTCCACCACCTTACTGTCGGGCAGCATACCGGCGGGATAGCATAGCCACACCGGATACCAGTACGACTCGATCTCCCGGGAGGCAGGCCAACGGGAACTCGCGCCACCGTCGAAGCCTTCAAAGGACGGCGGGTTCAGAAAAAGCGTGCGCATGTTTGAGTACTTCAGTTTAACATGGCCCAGATTCTGTAGCACCACCATTCTGCGCTACCTATGCATAACAAAATGGCGGACTTACACGATTCTTGCAGCACATGCGTTACCATCGGCTCAGCTGGCTAATGTGACACATCCCGTGTCTCTCCTTGGGACTGCCACGGCGGACCCCTACCTGCGTTTCTCGCGCAGCGAGTGGTCGCGCCTGCGCGCTTTCACGCATCTGCCGTTGACGGAGCAGGAGTTAGGCAGCCTGCGCGGCATCAATGAGCGCATCTCGCTCGAGGAAGTCGCCAGCGTTTACCTGCCTCTCTCGCGGCTGTTGAACCTTTACGTCAGCGCGGTGCAATCGCTACATGACGCCACCGACACGTTTCTCGGCAACCTGCCCGCGCGCGTCCCTTACATCATTGGCCTGGCCGGATCCGTGGCGGTGGGCAAAAGCACCACCGGGCGCATTCTGCAAACGCTGCTGTCGCGCTGGCCGCACCACCCGCAAGTGGATCTGGTGGCCACCGACGGCTTCCTCTACCCCACCAGCGTGCTGCGCGAGCGCGGCCTGTTGAATCGCAAAGGCTTTCCTGAAAGTTACGACCAGCGCCGGCTGATTCGCTTCCTGACCGCCGTCAAAAGCGGCGAGCCGGAAGCAGCGGTGCCGGTCTACTCGCATCTGCTCTACGACATTGTCCCGAACCAGATGAAGACGGTGCAGCAGCCCGACATTCTGATCGTCGAAGGCCTGAACGTGCTGCAGGCCAGCGGGGCGAGCCGGCACTCGCGGGTGTTCGTCAGCGACTTCTTCGATTTCTCGATTTACCTGGACGCCACCGAGCCCACCATCGAGAACTGGTACGTCGAGCGATTCCTGAAGCTGTGCGAGACCGTATTCACCAACCCCGCTTCGTACTTCCATCACTACGCGGGGTTGAGCCGCGAGGAGGCCACCGCGACCGCGCGTGCCATCTGGCAGGAGATCAACGGCCCGAACCTGCGCGAGAACATCGAGCCGACGCGCGAGCGAGCCCAACTAATTTTGACCAAAAGCCCGGACCACGGCGTGGAGCAGGTGCGACTGAGACGAATTTAGGAGATTGCGGGCGACTGCGCCCTCGGTAAACGCAGGGTCTAAAAAACAACTGGGCGGACGCCTCTCTATCGCCAGGCCGGCTGAAGCCGGCTGCAGCTTAAAAGCCGCCCCACAAAGTTTTTCATGAGCTTGGGTAGGCCGCAGATCCTGAGAGACAGTGCGGCTTTTGAGCTCAGCCGGCGTCCTGCATAGGCAATCGCGCGGCCGCAATTTGCGCGATGTCCAGCAACTTGACCGGGGTCTGCGTAACCTGCGGCAATGCATCGCGGAACATGGTCTGGCAAAACGGACAGGCGGCCGCGATGGTCCCGGCGCCGGTCTTCACGAGTTCCTCGGCGCGCGTTACATTGATACGCCGCCCCTTCTCTTCGCCCAGAAACATTTGTCCGCCCCCTGCGCCGCAACAAAAACTGCGCTCACGGTTCCTGGGCGCCTCCGCCAGTTTCGCGCCGGCCGACACCACTGCGCGCGGCTCATCGTAGATGTTGCGATAGCGGCCCAGGTAGCAGGGGTCGTGATAGACCACCTTCTCCTTAGGACCGGTGAACCGCGGCAGCTTCGGCTCCAGACGCGCCAGCAATTCACTATGGTGCTCAATCACGAAATTGGCGCCCAACTCGCGCCAGTCCGTGCCAATGGTGCGCACGCAGTGCGGGCAGATGGAGAGCAGCTTCTTCGGCTTGGCCGCATTCAGCGTTTCGATATTGCCTTCCGCCAAAGTCGAGAACAGCAGATCGTTGCCCAGGCGGCGCGCCGGGTCGCCGTTGCAGCGCTCCTTACGCAGCACGCCGAACGTCACACCGCAGTGCCGCATAACGCGCACCAGCGCCAGGATCGTCTCGCGCCCCTGCGGATCGTACGCGCCCATGCAGCCCAGCCACAGGCAGTATTCCTGCGAGCCGTCGTAGATCGGCAGTTCGGCCTTTTCGATGAACTTCTGCCGGTCGCCCGATGCGAAGCCCAATGCGTTGCCGTTACGCTCCATGGTCAGGAACAGCTTGGTGCCGTACTCGTCCTGCCATTGGCCCGTGTTCACCGCGCCGCGCCGCAGGCCGATGATCAGCGGCAGGTGCTGGATGCCCACGGGACACTGGAATTCGCAGCCGCCGCAGGTGACGCACTGGAACGCGGCTTCTTCCGAAATGTAGCTCTCGAGCAGCGGCTTTTCCGCGTTGGCTCCCTGGTCCCGCAGGTAGCGGCGCAGGCCCAGCACAATCTCTTTCGGATCCAGAATTTTGCCGGTGTTCGAAGCCGGGCAATGTTCGGTGCAGCGGCCGCACTCGACGCAGGAGAAGACCTGCAGCGCGTCGATTCCCGTGATGTCCTTGCCGGTGACGAGGCCGAAATCCTCATCGCCGGTGAGCGGCGGGATGGCGCTGAAGCCGGGCCGTTTGGCGAGGATCGCCACGGGACTCAACACCAGGTGCAGGTGCTTGGTGTGCGGGATCAGCGGCAGAAAAACCAGCAGGCACAGCGTGTGCAGCCACCAGTCGGCCTTGCCCGCGAGGCTGCCGTCGGCCAGCCGGAACTGGGCGAGGAAAGTGACCATCAGCAGGAAGATCAGCAGCGCAATCACGCCCGATTCGTAGGAGACCGCGCCCAGCCAGCGCGGCCGCTCGATAAAGCGGCGCACAAAAAGGCTGGCGATCGATACGGCCACGGTGACGGCGAACAGCGCGACGAAGCCGAAGTACAGAATGCCCCACATGGAATCGCGCGGCAGCAGCGTCACGCCGTAGCCGGCGGCCACGTGATTCAGCGTGACCAGCGCGAAGGCACAGAAGCCCCAAAACACAAACGCGTGGGCGATACCCGGGGCAGGGCGTTCGCGGATGACCTTGCCTTGCAGCAACACTTCCCACACGAAAGCGCGCAGCCGCGGCAGCACCGGCGAAAGTGAAGATCCGGGCTCCTTCCGGGACTGCCGGATGATGCCCAGCACCGGGCCGAAGCGCCGCCAGAACAGCGCCAACGAAAGCAAGATCAATGCCGAGAGGATGACCTTTTCAACCCAGAAAGGCTGGCCCATGTGGTGTCCTTAAGACAATATCACCGGCGCGTTGGCCCGCTACATGCAAAGGAAAAGGCAGCATCCGGTTCGGATGACTTACATCGAGGAGAACGATTTTATGCTGCTCATCATCGGCGCCATTCTGTTCATCGTCTGGATCCTGGGCTTGACCGCGTTTCACGTGGCCGGGGGCTTTATTCACCTGCTGGTCATCCTGGCGGTCATCTCACTCATCATGCATTTCGTCCGCGGCCGATCGGCGGTCTAGTTGCGCCCCGTGGCACTCACGCTAAAATGAAGCATTTGCCACAAGGGGGCGAGTAGTTGCGGATTCTTGTATCGGGTGCAGCCGGTTTTGTTGGATCTCACATGTGCGACCGCCTGTTGGCGGAGGGTCACAAGGTTGCCGGTGTAGACAATTTCTGCACCGGCAGCGCGCAAAATCTCGCGCATCTAACGGAACACGAGCACTTCGAATTCTACGAACAGGACGTCACCCAGCGTTTTTCCCTCCCGGATAAATTCGACGCCGTGCTGCACATGGCGTCACCCGCCAGCCCCAAGGATTATCTGGAACTGCCGATAGAAACGCTCGATGTCGGCTCCGCCGGCACCCGCAACATGCTCGAAATCGCCGGCCAGAACGACGCCAAGTTCCTGCTGACCTCCACCTCGGAAGCTTATGGAGATCCGCACGTCCATCCCCAGGTGGAAACCTATTGGGGCAACGTGAATCCCGTGGGCACGCGCTCCTGTTACGACGAGAGCAAGCGCTTCGCCGAAGCCCTGACGATGGCTTACCACCGCAAACGCGGGATCAAAACTTCCATCGCTCGAATTTTCAACACCTATGGGCCGCGCATGAAGCTGAACGACGGTCGGGTGGTTCCGGCCTTTCTGGATCAGGCCTTGCGCGGCGAGCCGATCACGGTGTTTGGCGATGGTTCTCAGACCCGCAGTTTCTGCTATGTCAGCGATCTGGTGGACGGACTCTACCGTCTGATGCAAGCGGACGAGCCCTACCCGGTAAATCTCGGAAATCCCAACGAGATGACCATCCGCGACTTCGCCGAAACCATTGTGGACCTGTTGCAATCCGCCAGCCGCATCGTCTACGAGCCGCTGCCGGAGGACGATCCACAACAGCGTCAGCCCGACATCACCAAGGCGCGCCAGTTGCTTGGATGGGAACCGAAAGTGAATCTGCGTGAAGGTTTAGAGCGCACCATCGCCTATTTCCGATCCAACCAGAGCGTCACGGTTTAGCCAAACTCTTCGCGATCAAGCTGTAAGATAGAGACAAGCCCCGTCGCTTGCCATTGATGTCTTCTTTGCTGGACCCGATAGAATTTGGCCACCGCCCGGAACGCACCCGCCTGGGCCAGGCCTGGTTGCAATCCCTGGACACCGCCCTGAGCCAGCGTCTCAAGACGCTCCTCGAGTCCGTCCCGGATCCAGACCAGTCGCTCCACTATCTGGGCCGTTTCCAGCAGCAGGCACCTGAACATTTCGAGCGCATCCACGCCATCCCGGCCGCGCTGCGCTACCTGGTTACAATTTTCTCCTTCAGCGGATTTCTGTCCGAGGCCGTTCTCAAAAACCCCGAGTGGATTCTGGATTGCGCCGCGGCCGGCGACATGTTCCGCGTGCTGCCATGCGACGCCTATTGCAAACGGCTGGCCGCCAGCCTGGATTCGGCCACGGCGGTGCCCTCGGCCCTGGCGCTGGCGCGCTTCCGGCGCCGCGAGATTCTGCGCATCGTGCTGCACGACGTGCTCGGCATGGCCTCGCTTTCGGACGTCACGGAAGAGCTTTCGAACCTGGCCGACGCCATCCTGAAAGTGGCCTACACGCGCACGCGCCAAGCCGTCGCGCAGCGCCTCGACTTCGCCTGCGACGCGCCGTTTTCCGTGATCGCTCTCGGCAAGCTGGGCGGCCGTGAGCTGAACTACTCCTCGGATATCGACCTGCTCTTCGTCTATGACGGAAACAGCGAGGGAGCCTCCCCTAGCGGCATGAGCGTCCAGGAATTTCTGCAGCGCGTCGCCAACGAATACACGGCCCTGCTCTCCAGCTACACCAGCGAGGGTCTGTGCTACCGCGTCGATCTGCGGCTGCGCCCCGACGGGCGCTTCGGCGAGGTGTGCCATTCGCTCGCGGGCGCCGTGCAGTATTACCGCAATCGAGCCCGCGACTGGGAATTGCAGATGCTGATCAAGGCCCGCGTGTGCGCCGGCGAGCCCGCTCCGGGCGCCGCGCTGCTGGAGTTCGCGAGCCCTCTGATTTACTCCACCACGCTCGATTTCAAAGCCGTGGAGGCCGTGTCGGAAACGCGCGAGCGCATGCACGAAAAAATGCGCCGCTCGCCGCAGCCTGGCCTCGATATCAAGCTCGCGCGCGGCGGTATTCGCGATATCGAGTTCCTGGTGCAGTGCCTGCAGCGCCTGCATGGCGGCCGCGAGCCATGGGTCCGCCACGGCGGCACGCTGATGGCTCTTTTTCGCCTGCGCGATAAGGGCTTTCTTTCGAGTAGTGAGTACGCGCGGCTGGTTTCCGCCTACCAGTTTCTGCGGCATCTGGAGCACCGCCTGCAGTTCGATGAAGACCGCCAGACGCACACCCTGCCGACTGCCACGGACGCGCTGTCGGCGCTGGCTCGCAAGATGCCCGGGCATACCCAGGACACCACCGCGGGCTCGCTGCAGCGCGACCTAGACGGCCACCTGGAAGCCGTCCGCGAACTGTATGAGCGCGTGATCTACGCCCAAAAGCCGACCTACGATCTGTTGCCAGAGCTACCCGGGCGGCCCTTTCCATCGACCGCTGCCCCGCCCTTTCGCGGCGAGTTTCCGTCCTCCAACCTGGCCCGCTTTCTGGAACAGCGGACACCCCAGTTTGCCCAGTCGCTGCAGCAACTGGACGCCGCGCGCGGCGGCGACCGCATGGAGCACTTTCTCGAAAAACTAGTGGCCCAGCCAGAGTGGCTCGAGCGCCTGGAAGGTCAGCCTGACCTAGCCCGCTGCGTGGTGGATCTGTTCGACCACAGCGCCTACTTCTCGGACCAGCTGATTCGCTACCCGGCGCTGCTCGACGAGGTCCAGCACGCCTGCGGTTCGCGCCAGGGCCGCACCGGTTTTGAGCCGCCCGAGGATGCCGGCGAACTGCGCCGCTTCTTCCGGCGTCAGATGATCCGCATCCAAAGCGACAGCGTGCACCACAGCGTCAGCGTCTTCCGCACTCTGGCGCGCACCTCGGCGCTGGCCGATTCCGTCATCAACACGGCCTACGGCATCGCCCTGCGCGAAGCCCGCCAGACCGCGCCGCCGGTGCAGCCCGGCTACCAGCCGGAAGGCCAGATGATGGTGATCGCGCTGGGCCGCCTGGGTATGCGCGAATTCGACTTGGCCTCGGACGCCGACCTGGTCTTCGCCATCCCCGACGAAGACGCGCCGGAGCTCGCGTTCTGGACCCTGGTGGCCGAGCAGATGATCCACGCCATCAGCGCCTACACCGGCGACGGCGTCATCTTCAGTGTCGATACGCGCCTGCGCCCCAACGGCCGCTCCGGCCCCCTGGTGCAAACCGAAAGCGTGTTCAAGGATTATTTCTCGCGCAGCGCCGAGGCGTGGGAAGGGATCTCCTACATGAAGGCGCGGGGCGTGGCCGGCGACCTGGAGCGCGCCACCACCTTCCTGAACGAATTGCAGGAGGTGGACTGGCGCCGCTACGGCCAGAACGGCCGCTCCCGCAAAGAACTGGCCGGCATGCGCGCGCGCCTCGAAAAGGAGCAGGGCGCGCGCAACCCGCTGAAGGCGGGGCGCGGCGGCTATTACGACATCGATTTCGCGCTGCTGTACCTGCGGCTGAAGGGCGCCGGTATCTTCTTCAAGGTCCTGAACACGCCCGAACGCATTGACGTGGTCGAAAAAATGGGACACCTGGAGCGCGAAGACGCCGACTTTCTGCGCCAGGCCGCCACCTTTTACCGCGCCCTCGACCACGGCCTGCGCATCGCCACCGGCCACGCCGAAGGCCGCCTGCCCGCCTCGCCCGCGCAGGTGGCCGTGCTCACCGATCTGGTGCACCGCTGGGCGCCGCCGGAAACGCCGGAGATTACGCTCGAAGCCCGCCTGGCACAGTGCCGCCACCGCACCAGGCAGTTCTTCGATCGTCTCTTCGCCTAATACGCCCGCCTGATACGATTGAATCGTGTTGAGAGTGTGTGCGGCCCTGGTAATGACGCTGGTCGGCGCGGCGACGGCAACCTGTTCGGCCCCGCCCCCGTTCCGTTTTCAGCCCGGCATCGACCAGGCTTTCCAGCGTCTCTACAGCTCCGATTATCGGGGCGCCCAAAGCGCGCTTGACCAGTACCTGGCACAACAGCCGGGCGACCCCGTGGGCTATGCGGTGAAGGCTTCGGCCTACCTGTTTACTGAGCTCGACCGCATGGGCATCCTGGAAAGCGAGTTCTTCGAGAGCGATAAAAAGGTCGGCGATTCCCATAAGCGCCCCGGCGCAGACCCCGCCGCGCGCACCGCTTTTTACCAAAACATCGACAAGGCCCAGACGCTCGCCCGCGCCGCCCTGTCGGCCAATCCCAACGACGAGAACGCGCTCTTTGCGGCCTGCCTGGCGCTCGGCAACCAGACCGACTTCATGGCGCTGATCGAGCGCCGCCAGTTGGCCAGCCTGTCGCTGACGCGGCAGTCGTACCGCGAGGCCAAACACCTGCTCAACCTCAACCCGCGTTTTTACGACGCCTACCTGAGCACCGGCTTCACCGAATATGTCTTCAGCAGCCTGCCCTCGCTAGTGCGCTTTTTTGTGCGCTTCGATGACGTAAAGGGCGACAAGCAGCAGGCCTTGCGCCACTTGGAAATCGTGGCCTCGCAAGGCCATTACCTGAAGCCTTTCGCGAAAATCTTGCTGGCCACCGCCGCGCTGCGGGACCACCGTTTGCGCGATGCCCAAGGTATCCTTCTGGAATTGACCCAATCCTATCCGGCGAACAATTTGTTGCAACGCGAACTGGCAAAAGTGAATCAGCGCGTACGGCAGGGCGGTTAAACCTATGGTCCGCGACGGCATCTATTATGCTGTGGCATTTCTGGTGGCCGGCCTGGTGGTGGCCTGGCTCGCCGGCCCCTGGTACGCGCTGCCCATGTACGTGCTGGGGCTCTTCTGCGCCTATTTCTTTCGCGATCCAGAGCGGCCCATACCCGTGGGCGATGTCGCGGTCTCGCCGGCGGACGGCAAGGTCGTGGCCGTCGTGGAAGAGCCCGACGCAAAAACCCGCATCAGCATCTTCCTGAACATCTTCGACGTCCACGTGAATCGCGCCCCCATCTCCGGCACCATCGTCGACGTCACCTATTCCAAGGGCAGCTTTCTGGTGGCCAGCCGCGAAGCCGCGTCCGTGCAGAACGAGCAGAACACCGTGACCATCCAGGGCGAGGGCACGCGCGTAGTTTTCAAGCAGATCGCCGGCCTGATTGCGCGCCGCATCGTGTGCACCAAAAAGGCCGGCGACTACGTCAGCCTGGGCGAGCGCATCGGCCTGATCAAGTTCGGCTCGCGCGTGGACGTGATCGTCGGCCCCGAGTGGGTTATCGAAGTCAAACCGGGAGCGCGCGTCTCGGCCGGCAGCAGCATTCTGGCGCGCCGCAAAGGTGTTCCGCAGCCGGTCAAAACCCAGCAGGCGGCGCTCGAGGATGGCGTGCTGTGTCCGACCTGAGCGTGGTTCCAAGTTTGCCGCGCCGCCCGCCGCGCGCGGCCTATGCGCTGCCCACGCTGTTCACCGCGGGCAACGTTTTTCTAGGCTACCTGGCCATTCTGCGCTGCATTCAAGCCGCGCTCAACGTGGGCCACAACTTGCCTCTCGCCATGGATCAGTTCGTGGTAGCGGCCAAGTGCATCGGCATCGCCATCGCGCTCGACGGGCTGGACGGCCGCATCGCGCGCATGACCCACACCACCAGCGAATTCGGCCGCGAGATGGATTCGCTGGCCGACGTCGTCAGCTTCGGCCTGGCGCCCGCCATCCTGGCCTACACCTGGGGCGTGCAGACCGTGGATTGGGCCGGCGCTCCCGCCTTCACCGACCATCTGCACCGCGCCGGCACCTTCCTGGCGTTTCTGTTTCTGATCTGCGGCGCCGCGCGCTTAGCCCGTTTCAACGTCCAGAAGAATCCGCGCCCCAAGAATCCCGGGCGCCCCTACCGCAAGTATTTCGTGGGCCTGCCGATTCCGGCCGGCGCCGGCCTGATCGCCTCCGTCGTCTTCTTCGCCGACGGTTACCCGCTAACGTATTGGGCCGAGGCTGTGCTGTGGCTGGCGACCCTGGCCGCGCTGGGTTTTCTGATGGTGTGCACCTGGCGCTACTACGCGTTCAAGGACAACACGCTGTTGCGTCCGCGCTCGCCGCTCACCATCATTCCGTTGGGGATTTTGATTTTCCTGATCTGGAACTGGGCCCAGCCGGTGCTGCTGCTGCTGGCCCTGGCCTACGCCGCCAGCGGGCCGCTGATCCGCATCGGCGGCCTGTTGCGCCGGCTTACCGGACGTGCCTCGACCCCGCCGTCCCCCACACCCCTGGAGCAAGATATTGTCTGAAGTGATTGCCCTGATCGGCGGCGAAACTCTGATGGGCCGCGAACTGCGGGAATTGCTGGCGGCCTCGCCGCTGGGCGACAGCTTGCGCATGATCGCCGCTGAAGATAACCAGACCGGCGTGCTGAGCGACCCGCACAGCGACCCTATTCTGCTGACCGCACTCGACGCCACGTCGCTCAAAGATGCCGGCGCCGTGATTCTGGCCGGCACTCCCGAGGCGACGCAGCACGCCCTGCGCGTCAACTCCGGCGCGCCGCTGGTGGACCTGACGCACGCCACCGAAGACCATCCGCGCGCCCGCCTCCGCGCCCCGCTGGTCGAGCCGCACGAATTCCGTGTCCCGCACGACGCCGTGCAGGTGATCGCGCATCCGGCCGCCATCGCGCTGGCGCTGCTGATCGGCCGCGTGCACCAGCACTACCCGCTCGCCCAGTCGCTGGTGCATGTCTTCGAACCCGCCAGCGAGCGTGGCCTGCCCGGCATCGAGGAGCTCCAGAAACAGACCGTCAACCTGCTCTCGTTCCAGCCGCTGCCCAAGAAAGTCTTCGACAGCCAGTTAAGCTTCGCCATGCTCGCCCGCTTCGGCGAAGAGGCGCAAGTGCATTTAGAAGAAGTGGAATCGCGCATCGAGCGCCATCTGGCCACGCTGCTGGCCATGAACACCGTGGCCCCGCCGATGCCCTCGATCCGCCTGCTGCAAGCCCCGGTCTTCCACGGCCACAGCTTCTCGGTGTGGCTGGCCTTCGAAGGCGCGGCGCCGTCGGTGGAACAAATGGAAGAGCTGTTCAAGACCGAGCCCTTCGACCTGCGCGACACCACCTCGGAGCCGCCCAACAACGTCGCGATTGCAGGCCAGGGCGGCGTGGCGGTAGGCGCCATCTCGCCCGATCGCAACCGCTCCAACGCGCTGTGGCTGTGGATGGCGTCGGATAACGTGCGCCTGGCCGCCGAGAACGCGCTGGCCGTGGTGAAGGAGGTCATCTGAAATCTGCAGTTCTGGTGTTGGCTCTGGCCCTCTGCTCGTGCGGCTACCACGTGGCGGGCCGCGCCAACCTGCTGCCGGCCAGCCTGCATTCCATCGCGGTGATGCCGTTTTATAACGTCAGCACGCAGTACAAGGTGGCCGATGCGCTGACCAAGTCCGTGGCGCGCGAATTGATCTCGCGCACGCGCTACCAGGTCAACGCCGACCCCGAGCATGCCGACGCGGTTCTGACCGGCAGCGTCAATAATTTTTCAAGCTACGCCACCACCTTCGACCCGGTCACGGGGCGCGCTTCGGGCGTGCAGGCTGTCCTGCAGTTGCAGGTGACCTTGCGCGAGCGCGCCACCGGCAAAGTCCTGTTCACGCGGCCCAGCATGGAGGTGCACGAGCGCTACGAAATTTCGGTGGATCCCAAAGCCTATTTCGATGAGAGCAGCGTCGCCGTGGATCGCCTGGCGCGCGACGTGGCGCGTTCGGTGGTCAGCGCAGTGCTCGAAAACTTCTAATGTCTCCGGCGCAATTTCTGGGCCGCTTGAAACGCGGCGTACCGCCCGCCGTGCTGCTGCTCGGCAGCGAAGGCTATGAGCGCCAGCGCGTGCGGCGCGCCCTGAGCGACGCTCATTTGGGTCCGAACGCCGATGAAGCCACGACGCTGCACGACCTGGCGGAAGTGTCGTTGCGCGAGGTGATCGACGACGCGCGCTCGCTCTCGCTATTCGTCTCAAGCCGCCTGATCCGCGTGATCTCGGCTGAACTTGTTTTGCCCCGCGCGACAGCCCCGTCCGATGAGGATAGCGACGAGGACGACGGCGATTCACCGGCCACCACGGCCGGCGCGCTGGCCGCTTATTTGAAGGATCCAGCGCCCGGCGTAGTGCTGCTGTTCGAAGCCACGCGTTTCGCGCTGGATGGCGAAGAAAAGAAAAAGGCCGAGCGCGTCCGCAAATTCTACGCAGCCGTGAGCGACGTCGTGGAGCTGGAGCGTTACACTCCCGACGCCGCGCGCCGCGAACTGGACAGCCTGGCCCAGCGGGCGGGCATCCGCTTCGAACCGGCCGCGGCGCAGCTGTTGGTGGAAGCGCTGGGCGCCGACATCTCGCGCATCGCGACGGAGCTCGAAAAGCTGGCGCTATATGCCAGCGCAACCCACGCCATCAGCGTGGCCGACATTGCGGCGCTGATCCCGGACGCGCGTTCCAACACGATCTTCGCGTTAGTTGCCGCGCTCGGCCGGCGCGATCGCTCGACGGCGCTGGCGGTGCTCGATACACTGTGCCGCGACGGCGAGTATCTGCCGCTGTCGCTTTCGTTCCTATCCACGCAAATGCGCCTGGCGCTGATGGCGCAACAGGCGGGCGTCAAAACAGCGCAGCAGGTACAGGCGCATTTCTCGCGCTCGGGAGTGCCGATGTGGCCCTCGCGGGCGGAGCAAGTAGCGCAGACTATCGGCCGGTTTTCGGCGGACCAGTTACGGCGCGGTCTGAAACTACTCTTCCGTGTCGATCGCGACTTACGCAGCGCGCGGCCCGATGATCGCATCGTGATGGAAGAGTTTGTGATGCAGCTGACGGAGTAAGGGCTCCGTTACCCTCCGCTACCCTCTTGAGTTGTTGCTTCCTGAGCGGCTTTTGATTCGCGTTGCCTCTTGAATGGATTGAGCCGATCGCCGGCTTCTCGAATACCCGTTGCTGTTGACTCGACTGTGGATACTCCCGCCTTTTTAGCGACAGCGAAGATTGTCTTTGCCACTTTGGCCGCCGACTCGCCCACGACCGACCCAACCATCCCTGCGGCCGTGATACTTGCAGCACGCCGCGCTGTCTTACGGTCAATTGCCACGAGCGAGGCACAGTAGTTCCTGCACACGACACCTACCCGCAGGGTTAGGTAAGCATTTGCTGTGCCTTCGAGAATTGAATGCGTCACAATTGACGAAATAGAGGCGATTCCCGGCACGAGGCTTGCCAGTGAGCCACCGAGCGCCGCTTTGATTACGGGCTCGACTTGATCCGTGACATCTAGATCTTCGATCTGGCTGGCAACGAATACCGTCACTCCTACATTGCTGTACAGCCGGACCATCTCGCGTAGCGAAGGGCGTTGATTGTAAATACGCGCGACCTGCCAGATCATTTGTGTTTGGGCGACCAGCACCATCAGCGCATCGAGTCTCCCGTTTTGAGAAATCGCCGTGCTTACAAAAACACTTGATGCCGTTCTCTTGATGACTCCGTTAACATGACCTTCGAGAGTTCTGAGCGCTGCCTCAATTCCGTCGCGCGCACTCAGGTCGAAGTCAGTCCCCGCCAGGCGGGGGTTTTTCTTAAGCCGAACGCCGAGCCGACGCAAGTATGTCTTGTATTCGGTTGTTTCGATCTCAGCCGGAGGAAGCAGCGCACTGGGTAGGCGAGTGACGATTACTAGCGGGACAAGAAGCACGATACCAAAGGCTGATAGCAGCGCAATCAGTACAATCCTTCCAAAAACTGGATTAACAGCGCTCGCGAGAGACACCGCTTGAGCGGTCTGGTTGACTATGAACAGAACCGAGCAGAGGAGCAAGAAGCTGCTGGCCAACAAAACCAACCGCCTCAGATTCGATCTCACTTCTTGCTCCGCGAAGAATTCTCACCTGCGCAAGCGAGGATTCTCCCGAAAAAACAGAGTTGCCCACCAGCGGCGGTTTGTCGATCTGAATGGCCCATGCACTTCTCCTTCGCCTCGCCCTGTTTATGACCAGCTAGGCGCACTGACGGTCCAACCGTTCTGAAATAGCCTCCAGCTTAAGTCCGATAGCGATCGAAGCGCAATAGAAGGTGGCCGGGCAGGCGATCCGCAGTTCATGAGCACCAATTTGCCACGTCATTTGCTTGGCAGTCCCGGCAATCCAGCCGCGGAAACACGCGCCCGGAACAATCGCTGTAACGCCCGCACGATAATCCGCGCGAACAAAACAGCCAGCACGACAAACACCGCGACAATGGCTAGCATCACCACCGGATGGAACGCCATCAGCGCCGACGCGCCAATCGCGATCACGTCTTCCACCAGACTCAGCGCGATGTTCGAGAACGGCTCGGGAGACGTGTTAGCCGCCAGTCGGGTCGCGGCCTTCGTGCCGTGCGAACTCAGTGCGACGCCGCCGCCGGCCAGCATTGCCACCAGCCGCACCGAAGGATCGAAGTGCGCGAAGGCCGACGCCGCCATCACGGCGCCGGCGGGGATTCGAATGAATGTGTGGATGGCGTCCCAAACCGAATCGACCGCCGGAATCTTGTCGGCCGCGAACTCGATGAGATAAAGGAACCCCGCCAGCCCCAGAATCCACCACTGCTGCAGAACCTCGAGCCCACCCGGCAGTTGCACCAGATGAAAGCGCTGGAGCAAGCCCAGCGTAACCACCGTTGCGTACAGGTTGATGCCCGACAGCCAGGCCGATCCCATCGCGAAACCGAGCGTGCTGATGAAGTCGGGCGGCATCCGCTCTGAGTGTATGATAGCCGCGGTTCCCATGAGGAGCATTGCGAAAGGTTTTGTCGCGCTTTCAGGGCCGCGTGGGACGGTCCATAATGAGCTATGCACAGGCTGCTATTGGCGCTGTTGGCGGCATTGCCGCTGTACTGCGCGACGTCTCCCGCTACCGCGTGGACCCCGGCGCGCTGGCCCTGGACGGACACCGCCAGCCTGTCGCTGCTCGACAATAGCCCCATCAATTGCCTGCTGGTGGAGGCCGCGCCCGCCGATATCGCGCGCCTCGCGGCGGCCGCCGCCACTCGCCATGTCGCGGTGCTCGCGGTGCTGCATCCGGGTGCCGATCCGCTGCCGGCCGCGCGCGCCGCGACGCAGGCCAAGGCTTCGGGCATCGTGCTCGAAGGCGACTTCGCGCCGGGCGTGGCCGCGCGCGTCTCCGACTCTCTAAGCTCCACTCCGGTGATCGAATTGACGCTGCGCAGCCGCATGCAACTCACCGGCTCGGCCGCCGTGATCGGCACGTTCCAGGGCGTCTGGCCCGGCATACAAGTGACCGACGAGGGTAAAGCCAAAGCCGCGCCTTCGGGTGCGGCCTGGATCGACACCAACTCGGGCTTTTTGCGAGCCGCCCGTGCCTGGGGCCATATGGTGTGGATTGCCAATCGCCCGCCGGACAAGACCGTCATCACCACCGAACGCTATCTGCAGGCCATCGGCGACGCCGAAATTGTGGGCGCGCATTGGGTGCTGTCGCTCGATGCCGACACCGCGCAACGCCTGAGTCGGCGCGACGCCGCCGCGCTGAAGACGTGGCAGCGCATGAACGCGACGCTGCGCTTCTTCGACGCGCATGCCGCGTGGCGCGACCTGTTGCCGGCCGGCAAGCTGGCCGTGGTGCAAGGGGCCGATGACGGCGCTCTGCTGTCGGGCGGCGTCATCGACATGATTGCCGTCAAGCACACGCCGGTGCGCGCCGTGCCGCCGGGCCGTGTCGACAGCGCCAAACTGCAGGGCGTGACCATGGCCGTCGATCTGGATCCGGCATCGCTAACGCCCGGGGAACGCGAAGTGCTGAAGGATTTCACGCGCGCCGGCGGCACCGTATTAACCGGCCCGCCCGGCTGGAAAGATCCGGCCACGCCCCAAAAGGAGCGCATCACGCTCGACGAAAAAGAGCTCAAGCGCCTGGACGATATCTGGCGCGATGTGCAGAACATGATCGGCCGCAAGAACCTCGGCGTGCGGCTCTTCAATGTGTCCTCGATGCTTTCGAATCTGCTGTCGAGCCCCGACGGCAAGCAGGTGGTGGTGCAATTGATCAACTACGCCGATTACCCGGTCGAGAACGTCACGGTGCACGTGCTCGGAAAGTTCCACCACGCGCGCCTGCTGACGCCCGAGGGCGTCGACAAGGACGTCGAAGTCTACGAGAACGAGGAAGGCACCGGCGTGGATCTCGACGTGGTCGGCACCTGCGCGGCAATTCAGCTCGACTGACACTACACTATTAGTCATGACGCGTCGCGAACTGTTAGCC
>DOZZ01000052.1:16769-17206 GCA_003517725.1 Bryobacterales bacterium
ATTGCGAAGATTCCGTCGTACGACGTCGATCCCATCGGCCCGCTGAACACCATGTTCGATCAGTTGGGCGGCCTCGGACGCATCGTCCGCAACAAGACGGTCACGATCAAGCTCAACCTGACCGGCAGCCCCGGCCTGCGCTTCCAGGGCCTGCCGCTGGGCCTGACGCACTACACGCATCCCAGGCTGGTGGCCGCCACCGCGTACCTGATGGGCCAGGCCGGCGCTACCCGCATTCGCTTCGTCGAGAGCGCCTGGGCCTCGGGCGGACCGCTCGAAGAATACCTGCTCGATTCGGGCTGGAATGTGCGCTCGCTGGTGAAGATGGCCCCGCATGTCGAGTTTGAGAACACCAACAACCTTGGCCGCGGCAAAAGCTACGCGCGGTTCAAAGTGCCGGGCCAGGCCTATATGTTTGCGGGGTACGATTTGAACCG
>DOZZ01000053.1:0-2767 GCA_003517725.1 Bryobacterales bacterium
GTGATGGGCTACGATCCACGCGCTGCCAAGGGCGCCAAGCCATTCGTCGACTGCGACAACACGCTGCTGCTGGCCGAAGCCCACGGCGTCGGCTCGGCGGATCTGCGCAAGATTGAAGTCGCCGGCGTGCCGGTGGCCCAGGCCGTCTACGTGTATGGCTGAGGCAACGCGCCGTACTTTTCTCGCCGGGCTCACGGCGGCGGCCATGCACGCCGCACCCGCGCCCACGCAGATCATCGACACTCACACGCATTTCTACGATCCCGCGCGGCCGGGCGGCGTGCCCTGGCCGCCTAAGGACGAACCGCTGCTGTACCGCACGGTGCTGCCGGCTGAGTATCGCAAAATGGCCGGGCCGCTGGGCATCACCGGCGCCATCGAAGTAGAGGCCAGTCCTTTGCTCGAAGATAACCAGTGGGTGCTGGATCTGGCGGCCAAAGACAAGTTTCTGGTCGGTACCGTCGGCGATCTGGAGCCCGGAAAGAGCGGCTTCGGACGCAATCTCGAACGCTTCCACAAAAACCCGCTGTTCCTCGGCATTCGCGTGGGCCTCTTGTGGGGCCGCAATATCGCCCAGGACGTGCTCCGCCCCGGTTATATCGACGATTTGAAGCTGCTGTCCGATGCCGGTCTTGAAATCGACGTGGTGGGCGATGGCGATCTGACGATTCTGTCGCCTATCCTGCGCATCACGGACCGCATCCCCAAGCTGCGCGTCGTCATCGACCATCTGCCGTTCGACAACTATCTGCCCGAGATGCACGCCATCGGGCAGCGTCCGCAAATTTACGCCAAAATCTCGAACGTGCTGCGCCGCGTGAATGGCAAAACGCCAACCGATCTGGCGCATTACCGGCCGTCACTCGATTACCTGTGGGATATCTTCGGCGAAGACCGCGTGGTCTACGGCAGCAACTGGCCGGTCAGCGATCGGATCGCGCCGTTTAGCGAGGAGCTGCGGATAGTCCGCGAATATTTCGCCTTAAAGGGCGCCGCCGCCACCCAGAAGTACTTCTGGAAGAATTCGCAGGCGGCGTACCGCTGGCGTAAACGCGCCTAGTCCGATTTTTTCGGCGTCGTCGTGTAGCCGCTTTTTTCGATGCGCTTCTTGAGCTGCTCGAGCGTCACCTGGGTGTCTTCGTAGACCACCACGGCCTGCGCCTTCTCCACGCTCACGTCCGCCGATTTCACGCCTGGCAAAGCTTTCAGTGAGCCCGCTACGCCCTTGGCGCAGGATGGGCAATCCATTCCATAGACTTTTACGGTGGCCGTCTTTTCACCCGCCCACGCGGGCGCGGCGGCTAACAGCATCAGCGCAATCCCCATGTATCGCATCGTTAATTCTCCCTTTCCCGTGCTTCCCGGATAGCGCTCCGGATCAATTCCCGCGAAGGCAGCCCGCCTTGATAGGTTCGGCACATGAAGCCGAACTCTTTGGCCGCCCGCGCGGCGGGCTCAATATCGCGGCCGTTCACGCGAATGCTGGGCGAACCCAAAAATTGCAGTTGCCGGGCCCGCTCCGCGTCGGGCACCTCGATTTCGTCCACGCCGGCCGCACCCAAGCCTTCTTGCCGCAGCGACTCTTTCACGCGCTCGACGGCAGCCGCGTGATGGGGACAACCCTGGAAGTACAGCACCTCGATCTTCATGCCTTCTCCTCTTGTATTGGTTCAGCCAGCGATTGCAGTACGGGGCAGGCGCCGCGTCCTGCCTCGCAGTGGGCGCCTGCCGATACTTCACATTCGCGCAGCCCGGACATGAGCTGATGCTCCAGTTTGTGCAAGTGCTCAACTTTGGCGCGCACATCGGCAAGCTTTACGCGCAGCAGATCCCGCACGTGCGAGCACGCCTCGAACCCGCTGCCCCGCGGTTACCAGCAGTTCCCGAATCTCCTGTAAGGAAAAGCCCAACTGCTGAGCGTGCCGGATAAACTCGATGGTCTCGACGTCCTCGGGGCTGAAAAGCCGGAAGCCACCTTCGCTGCGCGGCGGCCGGCGCAGCAATCGCTGCTTCTCGTAAAAGCGAACGGTGTCTACGGTCAGGCCGGTAGCCTTGGCGACTTCGCCGATCTGCATTAAATTCCAGGGTACACTCTGGAGTTAAGTCCAGAGTCAAGTTGCAGACTTACCCGACGCGGGCCAGAACCTGCTTGATCTGGTCGAGATCTTCCTTGCTGGGGTTCAGATTCATGGCCGTGTGGCACTCGCGGCTGGCGCCCGCCTTATCGCCCTTCTGGGCCAGCGCCATGCAGTAGTGCAGACGGAAGGTGGCGTTGTTGGGCACTTTGGTGTTCAGGTCGCGGAATACGTCGGTGGCGCTGTCGCTAAGATTCTTCTTCAGATAAATCCACCCGATCGTGTCGGAGACTTCCACCAGGTTTGGAAGGCGCTGCTTGGCGCGGTTGGCAAGCGTTAACGCCTGATCCAGATCGGTACCGAGGTCGGCCATCAGGTAGGCCAGATTGTTCATGGTCTGCGGGTTGCCGGGATCTTTCGACAGAGCGTCCTGGAAGGTGCGCCGCGCCTGTTCGCGCTGGCCGGCGCGGTTATAGGTCTGGGCCAGAAAGTTGAGCAGCGCGACGTTATCCGGGGCCAGGCGGCGGCTCTTTTCCAAATTTTCGATGGCTTTCGGCAGATCGCCGGTACGGCTGTAGATTTCGCCCATCGCGCCGTAGGCATTGGCCTGTTCGCTGGGGCTGAGCTTATACTTCGCCAGCAGTTGCTGCAGCTCCTTCAGCGCGACATCGTACTGTTTCTGGCGGATGTGC
>DOZZ01000053.1:2947-5474 GCA_003517725.1 Bryobacterales bacterium
CTCGCGGTACACGTCGCCGCGGTCCGGATATTTGTCGACGGCGGCCTGGATCACCTGCAGCGCCTTCTGCGGTTGGTTCAACATGTAATAAGCTTGGGCCTCGCCCATCAGGCCTCTGATGTTGCCCGGGTCCGAAGCGAAGGCCGCGCGGAAGTGCTCGACGGCTTCCGGGTATTTCTTTTCGGCCAGGTTGAGAACCCCGAATTCGAGCAGGATGTCGCCCTGCGCCGGGTTGCCTTTCAGTAGCGATTCCAAAACGGCGTGCGACTCCGGCATGCGGTTCAGGCGCATCAGGGCGCTGGCCTGCATCAGCCGTGCCGATGGATTATCGGGGGAGTACTTCAGGGTCTCCTGAGCCAGACGCAGGGCCAGGTCGTTGTTGCCCTGCATCAGGGCCACCTGGGTCATGGCCAGACGCGGGCGAATATAGTCGGGGCGCAGCTTGACGGCTTCGGAGAACTGCTGCAGGGCCTGCTCATACTGGCCTTTCGCGAAGTGCGCGCGGCCCAGGTTGAAGCGCGCCACAAAATTTTCGGGCTTGGCCGTGACCACGGCCTGCAGTTCGGTGAGGGCCTGGTTCACGTCGCCCTTATCCAGCAAAAAGCTGGCTTTGATGCCACGGGCATCGGGATCCTTCGGGCTCTCTTTCAGCAGGTCGAGGTTCTTGTCGTAGGCTTCCTTCACCTTGCCCTCGCGGATCATCACGTCGATCACGCGCTTTTCGTACTCGGTTTTATGCGCGGGGTCGTGCTGGATGCCGGCCTCGTACTGGCGGATGGCTTCATCGGCATTGCCGGTGCGCAGGTAGAAGTCACCCACCGTCAAATAGGCCGAAGGATTTTTCTGGAACTGGCTCTCGATCTTGTCGAGCATACCCTTCATGTGAGCCGTATCCCGCTGACTGAAGTAGTGCCCGGCCAGCATCACCTCGAAGTTTTGATCGTTGACGTTGCGGCTGGTGGCGTCTTTGAGCAACTGCTCGCCTTCCGCGGTGCGCTTTTGCAGCATCAACAACTGGTACAGCTCGCGGTACGCCGCGGGGTCGTTAGGATTCTTGGCAATCACCTGCCGGTAGAGTTGCTCGGCTTCCGGGTACTGCTCGGTCATGGCGAGCGTGCGGGCCAGCGCCATGCGCACGCTCACATCGTCGGGCTTGATGGCCAGCGTTTTGCGGTACTGCTCGGCCGAGGCCTTCACCAGATCCTTGGCTTTATCTTTTTCGCCGCGGCGGAAGGCATCGCTCGCCTGCACCAGCAGAATATCGGCGGCCAGCTTATTGCCTCCGAAGGAATTCGGATTGCGGGCCAGCATGCCCTGCTTCATCTGTTCGACTTCATCCACCAGCGGCTTGTTCTTGCCCGGAACATCAAGATCCTCGGCCACGCGCAACAGAATTTCGGAGAGTTTGAGGCTGGCATCGTCGGCGTCGGGCGTGCCGGGCGGCAGCAGTTCCACGGCCCGGCGCAGCGGACCGGCGGCGCTGGCCACCTGGTTCAGGCGCAGCGACGTAAGGGCCACCCGGTAATATGCCTCGCCGAACTTCTGGTCTTTCGCCAGCGCCTTCCGGTACATGATCAGCGCCTCTTTGTAGCGGCCCCGGTCGTAGTATTTATTGCCGCTCTGCAGATACTGTTGCTTGACGTAGTTAGGGTCACGATTACAGGCAAACAAGGCCAGCAACGTGAAGACAAGAAGATAGCGCGAAGAAACGTTCACAGATTTCATTGTCCTACAAGCAAGGCAAGAAAGAATAACAGGTTTCGCCAAACAACAACAGATCAATGAAAAAGACCCTCGGAGGACGCGCCAGAGCCCGCTAAAGCAGGCCGGCGATGTCGAAGACCAGATCGGACAGGGGTAACTGGATGACGGGCTGGCCATTCACGCTGATCCGCAGTTGATCCGGAGCCGTGCTCCCCAGGCGCAGGCATTCGACGCCGTGGTCCCGCGCGATGGCGCCCACGCGCTCGGCGCCGGCGGTCGACAGCAGAATGCGCGACGGCGCCTCGTGAAACAACAGGTGCTCGAGCGGACCCTGCGCCGCGAGTTCGATCTGCGCGCCCAGCGAGCCGCAACATTCGGCCAGCGCCACGGCCAGGCCGCCGTCCGAAAGGTCGTGCGCCGATTCCGCCAGTCCTTCGGCATGGATCGCGCGTATCGCCTGATGCACGCGTTTTTCATAGTCCATATCGAGCGCCGGCGGCAGGCCCCACAGCGCGCGTACTACGGTCTTGGCATACTGCGTCGAACCAAAGCGCGTGGCATCGGTCTGGCCCAGGCCGCCCAGCAGCAGGATCTCGCGATCCGCGCGGCGGAAGTTGATGCCGACCGGCGCGGCGCCCGGCAACAGGCCCACGATGCCCAGCACGGGCGTCGGGTAGATGGCTTCGCTGAGCGTTTCGTTATAAAGGCTGACGTTGCCGCCGGTGATGGGCGTGTCGAAGAAGCCGCAGGCTTCGCTCATGCCCTCAATGGCTTCGACCAGCTGCGCCATTATCTCGGGGCGCTCGGGGTTGCCGAAGTTGAG
>DOZZ01000053.1:5545-5934 GCA_003517725.1 Bryobacterales bacterium
CCGAAGTTGAGGTTATTGGTGGCGGCCACCGGCAGCGCGCCGACGGTGGCGAGGTTGCGGCAGGCCTCCGCGACATTCAGGCGGGCGCCTTCGCGCGGCGAGAGATAGCAGTAGCGGCCGTTGCCATCGAGCGCAATCGCCACGGCGCCGCCGGTTTCTTTAATGCGCACGATGGCGGCATCGCCGCCGGGTCCGGCCAATGTGTTGGTGCGGACCATGTAGTCGTACTGCTCCCAAACCCATTTCTTGGGGCACACGTCGGGCGAGCGCAGCAACTGCAGCAGCGCGCGTTGCGGATCGGTCGCGGGATAAGACGGCCCGTGCAAGGGAGCCGCGCGGTAGGGCGCGATGGCGTGGGGCCGGTCATAACGCGGCGCTTCGTCGGCCAG
>DOZZ01000053.1:6104-7239 GCA_003517725.1 Bryobacterales bacterium
ATGCCGTCGTCGGTCACGCGGCCGATGGTGACGGCGTCGAGCCCCCATTTTTTGAAGACCGCGAAGACTTCGGCCTCGCGCCCCGAGGCCGCCACCAGCAGCATGCGCTCCTGCGATTCGGAGAGCATCATGTCGTAGGCGCTCATGCCCGTTTCGCGCTGCGGCACCAGGTCGAGATTGAGTTCGATGCCGACATTGCCGCGGCTGCCCATTTCGCTCGAGGAAGAAGTCAGGCCCGCCGCGCCCATGTCCTGGATGGCGACGATGGCGCCGGTCTTCATGGCTTCTAGGCAGGCCTCGAGCAGCAGCTTCTCGAGAAAGGGATCGCCCACCTGGACGTTGGGGCGCTTTTGCGCCGACTCCTCGGTGAACTCGGCGCTGGCCATCGACGCCCCGTGAATGCCGTCGCGGCCGGTCTTGGCGCCCACATAGATGACGGGATTGCCGATGCCCGAGGCGCTGGCGTAGAAAATTTCGCTTTGACGGCAGACGCCCAGGGCGAACACGTTGACCAGCGGGTTGCCGTTATAGCAGGGCTCAAAGACAGTTTCGCCGCCGATGGTCGGGACGCCGAAGCAGTTGCCGTAATGCGCGATGCCGCTGACCACGCCGTCGAAGATGCGGCGGTTGCGCGGCCCGGCTTCGGGATCGTCGAGCGGACCGAAGCGCAGCGAATCGAGCACCGCGATGGGGCGCGCGCCCATCGTGAAGATGTCGCGCAGAATGCCGCCTACGCCGGTAGCGGCGCCCTGGAACGGCTCGATGAAGCTGGGGTGGTTGTGGGATTCGATCTTGAAGACCGCCACCATGGGGTCGGGACCGTCGGAGATGGCGATCACGCCGGCATTTTCGCCGGGGCCCTGCACCACGTACTTTCCGGTCGTCGGCAGTTTCTTGAGATGGATGCGGGAGCTCTTATAGGAGCAATGCTCGCTCCACATCACGGTGAAGATGCCGGTTTCGGTGAGCGACGGCTCGCGGCCCAGCAGTTCCCGGACGCGCTGTTGCTCGGAGGCGGAAAGTTCGCTCATCGGGCCGCCGCGCCGACGCTGGCCAGCAGCGATTCGAAGATGCCGCGGCCGTCCGTGGAACCGACCAGCGGGTCGCAGGCACGCTCCGGGTGCGGCATCATGCC
>DOZZ01000053.1:7309-10516 GCA_003517725.1 Bryobacterales bacterium
TGGGCAATCGGCACACGCAACACAGCGCGTTTTTCGAGATGGTTGCTGAAGATAGAGTCGGTGGTCGCCACTTCGAGGCCCACGGTTTTGCAGACGTACCGCAAGCCCTGGTTGCGCAGCAGTGCGCCGGGCAGCAGGCCCGCCTCCACCAGAATTTGAAAACCGTTGCAGAGGCCCAGGACGGGGCCGCCATTGCGCGCGAAGCGCTGCACCGCGGCCATCACGGGTGAAAAGCGCGCGAGGGCGCCGCAGCGCAGGTAATCGCCGTAGGAAAAGCCGCCGGGCAGGACCACGGCGTCGACCGCGCCGAGAGAGTCGGAGCCGTGCCAGATGAACTCGGCGTGCGCGCCGAGATTGTGCTGGAGGGCGTACCAGGCGTCATGGTCGCAATTGCTTCCGGGGAAGACGACGATGCCGATGTTCATGGGGTGATACTTTATTTGAACACGGCGGATTTGAGCGGGGAGCGAGCAGCGTTCAGGAAAAGATTTGCGCCCTCGGCAGACGCAGGGTCAAAAAAACTATGGGCGAACACTTCTGGAAGCGGCAGGCCGGCTGAAGCCGGCTGCAGCTTAAAAGCCGCCCCACAGAGTTTTTCATGAGCTTGCTAACGCCAGGTCAGGCCATCATGCGAAAGCGGTCGTCCGCCACCGGCGGCGGCAGGCGCAGGATTTTCTGGTGAAATGCGTACTGCACCAGTTGCACCTTATTGTGTAAATCGAGTTTGCGCATCAGGTTGCACTTGTGGGCCTCGACGGTTTTGATGCTGACCGTTAGCTGCAGAGCGATCTGCTTGACGGAGTTGCCTTCGGCCAGCAGCTTGACCACCTCGCGCTCACGATTGGTAAGGGTGGCGGAGCGCGGGCGGGGCAGGCCGTGCGCGCCGCGGTGCTGGAAGTCGTCGACCACGTGGGCCAGCATGCGCGGGCTCAGAAATTTGTTGCCGTGCGCGATTTCGCGTACCGCGCTGATCAAGGTCGCGGGTGAGGCGTCCTTCAGGATGTAGCCGCCGGCGCCGACGCGCATGGACTCCACCAGGTACTCTTCATCGTCATAGGCGGTCAGGAAGGCCACCTGGGTTTGCGGCCGTTCCTTGCGGATGCGGCGGGCCAATTCGAAGCTGCAGGGGCCGGGCATGCCGACGTCGAGCAGCACCACGTCGGGCGCCAGTTGGATGACGCTCAGTTCGCCGGCGGCCGAGTCGCCGGTGTCGCCCACCACCTGAATATCAGGCGCCTGGGCCAGCAGCGCGATGATGCCTTGCCGAAATAGATCGAGGGGCTCAATGAGAAACACGCGAATCGACATACAAGCATCAGATCGGTGGAGGGGCGGGTTAACTTTAGAGCAAGGGCCTGACTATTCGGGCCGGGGCGGCACATTTTGCGCGCCGCGCGCCCGCAGTAGCGCGGCCACGTCAGCACTGCCGTTTTCGAGCGCGGCATGCAGCGGGCTGGCGCCGCGCAGGTTGCCCAAGTTGACCTGCGCTCCGCGCGCCAGCAGCAGTTCCACTACCTCGCGGCGCCCCAGCGCGGCGGCGGTATAGAGCGGCGTGGCGCCCGATTCGGTTTCGCGCGCGTCAAGCGGCGCGCCATGCTCCAGCAGCAGCGCGGCCACGTCGGCATGGCCGCTGAGCGCGGCATCGTGCAGCGGCGTGGCGCCATAGCGGTTCAAAACGTTCACGCGCGCGCCTTTGGCCAGCAGCAGCCGCGCAATCTCCAGCTGGCCTTTGAGCGCGGCATCGTGCAACGCGGTGGAACCGGAGGCCGTCGCGGCATTGGGGTCGACGCCGTGCTCGAGCATCATGCGGACCAACTCAAGTTGGCCCTGCAGCACGGCGTCATCGAGCAGCGCGATCTGCCGCGGGTCCGGGGCGACGTTTTTTTGAGCCTCAGGCGCGGTTTTCTGGCTAGCCAGCAGCAACGCCACGATCTCGGCATAGCCTCCGCGCGCCGCTCCTTCGATGGCGGTAGCGCCGTTGGGGCCGGCGATCGCGGCGTCCGCGCCATGCCGCAGCAGCACCTCGACGGCTTCGCGATGGCCTTTCGCGGCGGCGGCGAGCGGCGTCTGGCCGGTGGCGCCGGACACTTGATTCACCGGCGCGCCGCGGTCCAGCAACAGCGCCACCATTTCCGCCTGCCCGTGCGAGGCGGCTTCATCCAGCGGCGTGGCGCCACCCGTATCGCGCGCCGTGACAATCGCGCCATGCTCCAACAGCAGTCGGGCGATCTCGAGCGCGCCTTCGCCCGCCGCCAAATGCAGCGCCGTCACGCCCGCCCCGAATGTGGCCCGCGCGTCGGCGCCGCGCTCGATCAGCAGCGCCGCAATGTGCGGCTCATTCTTGAGCACCGCATAGTGCAGCGGCGTCGAGCCCGTCTCGACATGCCGCGCATTCACGTCGGCATGATGATCGAGAAGCACGCGTACCAGGTCGATGCGGTTGGCCCAGACGGCATCGTGCAGCGGCGTGGCGCCCAGCGGGCTGCGCGCGTTAGGGTCCTGCCCGGCATCGAGCAGCGTGGTGACGCGCGCCAGGTCGCCGCTGGCGATGGCCTGCTGCAAAGTGGCATCGCCGCCGAAAGCGCACACAGCGCAAACGAGCGCGATCCCACAGAGCCGCATCATGTTGACGCCATAGTAACGCGCGCTGGGCGAACCTGCCGTGCGGCTAGCACCGCCTACAATGGAGAGATCGTGGAAAAGAAGTTTTACATCGAGACCTTCGGCTGCCAGATGAATGCGCACGACTCTGAAAAAGTCGTTGGCACGCTGCTGCAGCAAGGCTACGCGCAGGTGGATTCGGCCGACGAGGCCAACTACGTCTTTTACAACACCTGCAGCATTCGCGACAAAGCCGAGCAGAAAGTGTTTCACCGCCTGGACCAGTTCAAGCGCGCGGCAGGCAAGGGCAAAGTCTTCGCGGTGATCGGCTGCGTGGCCCAGCAGGAAGGCGAGAAGATCTTCGACAAGGCGCCGCATGTCAGCCTGGTGGCGGGCTCGGCCAGCTATACGCGGCTGCCCGAGATGCTGGTGCAGCTCGAAGCTGGCAATCGCCGCGTGACCGGCCTGAGCCTCGCCACCGACGAAACTTTCGATACGCCTTTCACGCGCCGCGACAATCCGCACCGCGCCTACATCACGATCATCGAAGGCTGCGACAAGCAGTGCGCCTATTGCGTCGTCCCGTTCACGCGCGGGCCGGAGCGC
>DOZZ01000083.1:0-662 GCA_003517725.1 Bryobacterales bacterium
GGCATCGTGCAGATGCTGCGCAACACCGGCCAAACCTGCCCCCAACTGATTGTGCTGGACCTAGTGCGGCATCGGCTGCCGCTGGTACTGTTCAGCCTGTTCATCGCGCCGCTGCTGCATCGCGAGGCCGCGGCCGACGGGCGGCAGAGCATCCGGCGCGCTTTCACACCGGCGGAGATGGCCGCGCTGGTGGCGAAAGCGTTGCAGGGTAGCGGCGCGACATGGCGGCACACCGTATCGCCCTATCGCGCCAACCAGGTGATCGAGATCGACTACGCGCCCGTGGATTAAGAGCGCGGCGGCCGTTTACCGCCGGGCGGACGACGTCCGGGAGGCCCGCTGCTCTTTCGAAAAGGAGGCCGTCCCCCGCTTTTAAACGGCGGCTTGCCACTGCTCTTGAAAGGTGGGCGGCGCTCTCCAGCGTCACCGCTGCGTGATGGCCGGTCGGACGGTGGGCCACTCTTGCGATACGGCGGCTTGCGGTCTCCGAACCCGGCGCTATCTTTGCGATACGGCGGGCGACGCTCACCGCTACTCTCGCCGGCTTTGCGAAAGGGCGGGCGGCGTTCCCCGGCGCCTTCACCTGCTTTTCGAAACGGTGGACGGCCGCTGCTCTCGCCAGCCTTGCGAAAAGGAGGACGTCGTTCACCGGTGCCCTCGCC
>DOZZ01000083.1:780-1491 GCA_003517725.1 Bryobacterales bacterium
ATCCGCGGGGCTGCGGCGATACGGTGGCTTGCGATCCGCCGGCGGACCGGAGGTCCTTCGATAGGGACGACGTTCGGTCTCTTCCGGCGCTTTGCGGAAAGGAGGCCGCATCGGACGCTCGGGCGGCGCTTCAGCTTCCGCGGCCGGCTCGGCTGCCGGAACTTCGCGCATCTTCATGGGCGGCGACAATTTCGCCCGCTCCGGCTGGCTTTCGCTGTCGGGGCGCGCTCGAATGGTGCGTGTGCGCGGCTTTTCTTCAGGCTCCTCGACGCGCGCCGACTTCAAGACTTCGTCGCACAGCATCGCCACCATGCGCATCTCGGCAACATCATGCACGCGGATCATGTGCGCGCCGTTCAGAATCGCCGCCGTCACGGCCGCCGCGGTCGCAATGCGCGTGTCTTCCGGCTTTTCCTGCGCTAAAAACGACTTGCGCGAAGGGCCCACCAGAATCGGCAGATCCAGCGTCTCCATCTCGCGCAGGCGCGCCAGGATCTCGGCGTTTTGCTCTTTGCGCTTGCCAAAGCCGATGCCGGGGTCGACCATCATGCGGGCACGATCGACACCGTTGCGCCGCGCGCGGTTCACCGACGCGTCTAGATCTTTGGTGATCGACAACATCACGTCCGGCAGCGGCGGCAGCTTGGCCCAGGTTTCGGGCCGGCCGCGCATGTGGTTGATGATCAGGCCGGCATCGTGGTTCTTGACCAC
>DOZZ01000083.1:1630-3319 GCA_003517725.1 Bryobacterales bacterium
ACCGGCTTGGCATCGGGGCGCGTCGATTCCGCGCCAATGTCGATCATGTCGGCGCCGTGCTCTTCCATCTCGATGGCGTGTGCGAAGGCGCGATCCGGATCGCTGAACTTTCCGCCATCGGAAAAAGAGTCGGGCGTCACATTCAAGACGCCCATGATGAGCGTGCGGGGGCCGAACGACAGCTCGCGCCGCTTCAATTTCCAGTAGTAACTCTTTCTCATGGTCAGTCTTAAGGATAGATGATGCAGCCAAGCCTAGGCGCCGGTCACGCGCCGCCAGTGCTTGCCGACCTGGATCAACAGCTCGGGCGCACCCGCCGTGAGCACCAGATCCTTGACCACCGCGTCATTGATCTTCACCGCGCCGGCCTTGACCTTGCGCGCCGCGTCGCTCACCGAGTCCGCCAGGCCGATGCGCGCCAGCAGCTTGTCCACGCGAATGCCCTGCGCCGTCCCTACGCCCTCAGGCAGCGAGACCGTCGCGATCTCGGAAGGCACCTGCCGCTGACGCACCACGCGCGTGAATTCTTCCTGCGCTCCGGCGGCCGCCTCGGCCGAGTGGAAATCGGTGACGATCAACCGGCCCAGCGCCATCTTGGCTTCCATCGGATGCAGCTGCCCGGTGGCGATGCTCTGCTTCATGCCCGCGATATCGGCCAGGCTGCGGTCGGTCAGCAGCTCATAGTAGCGGTACATCAGGTCGTCGCTGATCTGCATCACTTTGCGGAACATTACCTCGGGCGCTTCGGTGATGCCGATGTAGTTGCCGAGCGACTTCGACATCTTCTTCTCGCCGTCGAGGCCTTCGAGAATAGGCACGGTGGCGACAATCTGCGACGGCTGCCCGTAGTCCTTCTGAATCTCGCGGCCCACCAGCAGATTGAATTTCTGATCGGTCCCGCCCATCTCGACATCGCACTCGAGCGCGACGGAATCATACGCCTGCGCCAGCGGATACAACAGCTCGTGCATCGAAATCGGCGTGTTCTCGCGGAAGCGTTTGGCGAAATCGTCGCGCTCGAGCAGGCGCGCCACGGTGTATTTCGAGCAGAGCTTCAGCAGGTCGTGCAGTCCAAACTTGTCAAGCCACTCGCTGTTGAAACGCACTTCCGTTTTTTGCGGATCGAGGATCTTGAACACCTGTGCTTTATAAGTTTCGGTGTTGGCGTCAATCTGATCGCGCGTCATGGGCGGACGCGTGGCGTTGCGGCCCGAGGGATCGCCGATCATGGCCGTGGTGTCGCCGATCAGGAAGATGACGGTGTGGCCCAGATCCTGAAAATGCTTCATCTTGCGCAGCAGCACGGTGTGGCCCAGATGCAGATCCGGCGCGGTGGGGTCGAAGCCGGCCTTGACGCGCAGCTTGCCTTTTTTCAGGATGCGCTCGCGCAACTCCTCTTCACGAATGCACTCGGCGAGACCTTTGCGCAGGTACGTGAGCTGTTCGTCGATGGTGGGCACTGGCGCTATTTTCGCACTGCCGCTACTCAGGCTTCAGATAGCGGGCCAGAAATGCGTCGGCGGCGTGAAACGCTTCGAGCCAGTGCGCGTGGACCAGAAAGTCGTGGATCTCATCGGGGAAGACGAGCTCTTCAAAGTAGACGCCCTGTTTGCGCAGCGCTTCGGCCAGTATGATGCTCTGCCGGAAGTTGACGTTGCGGTCGTCATCGCCCTGAATCAGCAGCACCGG
>DOZZ01000083.1:3530-3790 GCA_003517725.1 Bryobacterales bacterium
TCGTGCACGCCGTGCAGGTCCACGCCGGCGGCAAAGAGGTCCGAGGCTTTGGCCAGCCCCAGCGCGGTCAGATAGCCGCCGTAAGATCCGCCCCAGAGCCCAATGCGGTGGCCGTCCACATCGCCGCGGCCGCGCAGGTAAAGGCCCGCGCCGATCACGTCGTTATACTCGCTGGCGCCGCGCGCGCCATAGTTTTTGGCCTCTCGAAAATTCAGGCCATAGCCGATGCCGCTGCGGTAGTTGACCGACAGGACGATATA
>DOZZ01000133.1:0-5130 GCA_003517725.1 Bryobacterales bacterium
GGCGAGGAGGGCAAGCGTCTTTCCTGCGCTCCAGCCTCTTACCAGGGGTTGCCCAATGTGCTCTACCGCAATAATGGAGACGGCACTTTCACGGATGTCTCCGCGGCAACCGGCATCGCGGCGCACATCGGAAAGGGCATGGGTGTCGCCGTGGCCGACTTCAACGGCGACGGATACCCGGATATCTTCGTAGCCAACGACAATGAGCGGAATTTCCTCTTCAAGAACATGGCGGGGAAGAGTTTTGAAGAAGTGGGAATCACCTCCGGAGTCGCTTTCACCGAAGACGGCGTTCCCGTCTCCGGCATGGGCGTGGACTTTCGGGATATCAACAATGACGGACGTCCCGACGCGATTGTCACCGCGCTCGAAGGAGAAACGTTTCCCGTTTTTTTGAATTTGGGCCGCGAGTTTTTCAGCGAATCGTCCTATCAGACAGGCGTGGGCAGCGCGAGTCTTACCAAAAGCGGCTGGGGCGTCGGACTTTACGATTTCGATAACGATGGCCACAAAGACATCTTTACGGCAAACTCGCATGTGAGTGAGAATGCTCCGCTCTATGGGTCCCATCTCTACAAGCAGAGCAATTCACTTTTTCGGAATCAGGGAAACGGCAAATTTCAGGATGTCAGCGGGCAGGCCGGAGCGGCCTTTGCAGTGCCGGCCGCTCATCGTGGGTGCGCCTTTGGAGATCTGGATAATGATGGCCGCGTGGATATCGTCGTTTCCGCCATTGGAGAGCGGCCTGAGATTCTGTTCAATACGTCGCCAGGGGCAAATCACTGGATCTTGATTCAGGTCCAAGGCAAATCCAGCAATCGTGACGGGATTGGCGCCACGATCAAACTCACGTCGCGGGATGGGCTGGTGCAGTACAATCACGTCACTACATCGGTGGGCTACGCCAGTTCTTCCGACAAGCGCGTGCATTTTGGATTGGGGAAAGAATCGCGCATCCGCGAAATTGAAATCACCTGGCCCAGCGGCAAAGTGCAGCGCCTCTCAAGCGTCGTCGCCGACCAGGTGTTGCGCGTGGAAGAGCCATGAGACTTGCAGCTTTATTCCTGATGCTGGCAACGTGCGTTCCTTGCACGGCGCAGACACCCGATTGTGCTCACCTGCAGCCTAAGATCGACATCGCCATGAGGTTGCTCGACCAGAACCGGATCGCCGAAGCGGAGCCGCTTTTCGCGTCTCCAGGCAATTTGCCAACAGATTGCCCGGCCGTTCTGCTGCCCCTGGCACGACTGCGCGCCGCCCAGAACAACATCAATGAAAGCGGCAAGCTGTTTGTGCAATATCTGCAGGCCGAGCCCAAAGATCCCGAGGGTCCCTTCTATTTCGGAACCGTGCTGCTCCGGATTGCCTATTATCCGCAAGCCGAGGCCATGGCGGACCGCGCACTCGAGCTGAACCCCTCCCACGTGGGCGCACTCACGCTGAAAGGGCAGCTGTTAGCAATGAGAGGGCAGCCGGCGGAGGCCCAGCAGTCGCTCGAACGGGCCATCGCCGCCGAACCCAAATCCGCTGGACCTCACTTTCAACTGGGCGCATTATTCGACCGGCGCAAGCAGCATGAAGACGCGGTCAAGCAGTTTGAGACGGTGATCGCCCTGACCCCTTCGGACGCGCGAGCGTATGATTACCTTGCCATGAATCTCGAACAGCTCGGGAATGCGGAGCGCGCCGAAAACGCATTTCGGCGCGGGCTGGCCGTGAACGCGGGACCTTTATCCGATTCCTTTCTGGATTTCAATTACGGGCGTTTTTTACTGAAACAAAACAGGCTTCGGGAAAGCCAGGATCATCTGAATCGGGCCGTGGAAATTGCCCCGCGGGTGCGCGCCGTCCTCTACGAACGCGGCAAGCTCAATTTGCGGCTGGGACACCTGAGCGAAGCCGCGCAGGACGCGCGGCGCGCACTGGATGCGCCCGACCCGGGCCACGTGATTCTCGATCTTCAGGTTTACTACCTGCTGGCCGAATGTTACGCGCGGCTCGGGGATGCGGCGGGCGCCGCGAAATACACCCTGCTTGCGCAAGAGGCGAAAATCCCTTCCAGATCCGTGGAACGGAAATGAACAGCGTCGCCCAGACGTTCGCCGTGGCTGCGGTGATCGTGGTGAACGCCATGGCCCAGGACATCGACACGGCCCTCGTCGGCCGGAGCGCCAAGGGTTATACCGTGCTGGACCAGGTTGAAAAGCCAGAGGAACGCCGCGATTTCTTAAGGCTCCGCGGCACGGCGGATGCGCGGCGGCGCCGTGATCTGGCGGACACCTTCCTTTCTCGCTACCCGCAATCCTGGCTTCTCGCCGACGTTTACGAGATTTCATCCAAAGCCTCGATTGACCTTGACGATTTCCCGCGCGCGCTGGCGGACGGCCGCATGTCGCTGCGTTTCTTGCCGGAGAATGCGCTGCTCCTGGTCCCCTTGGCCGATGTGGAGGCGCAACAGGGGTTGTTGGAGGCTGCGCGGCGAGATGCCCGCGATGCATTGCTTTCCCTCGACACATTTGCCGGATCGTCGGCCCTGACGCCCCAGGCCTGGAGCGAGCTCGCGCGGAAGCTTGCGGCCTCCAGCCATTTCGTTCTCGGACGCGCGGCGATCACCGAAGCACTGCGAAGCAAAGGTACACGGCGCGCCGAGCTATTGGCGGAGTCGGAGACCGAACTCGGGCTCGCCCTGCCCACCGATAACCCCGAGGCTGCCTATCTGTTGGGTCTCGGCAAACTGGTGCAAGCCAAACCGGCCCAGGCAGCGAGCGAGTTTATGGCGGCGTCGCGGACTGCATCGGTCATTCGGGCGAAGGCTCTCGATCAGCTCAGAAGGCTGTACGACGCCCAGCCGCAATCCTCTAATTCATTCGAAAGTTGGTTGGCTGGCATTCCGGAACCAGCTCGGGCTGCTGCCCCGCCGACACCGATGCGTTCGGCTGCTGCCCCCGAGTACGCCGGGTCCGCCGCTTGCCAGCCGTGTCATTCCGCGATCTACAATTCCTGGCAGAATACGGGTATGGGACGGATGTTCCGGTCCTATGCTCCGGATCACGTGCTGGGGGACTTCCGAGCAGGCGCCGAGATTCACGACGGCTCCGGCCGGTGGACAGTTCGAGTGGGGCAAGATCGACAACCCTATTTCGAATTTGCGGCCGCCGGCGAAACTCCGCGCCGCTACCCGGTAGATTATGTGATTGGGTCCAAGTGGCAGCAAGCCTATGCGACCCGGTTGAACGACGGACGCATACAGGTATTCCCGATTCAATACAACGCACTCACTCGCCGCTGGCTGAATTACTGGAATGAAATCGACCCGCCCGGCAGCGAACGCGCCGACATCGCCCGGTTTACGACGCTGAGCGCGGCCACGAACTATCAGAGCAATTGCGCCATCTGTCACACCAGCCAGTTGCGCGCCACGGGCGACACCAGCCGCAAGTTCGAGCTGGCTACTTTCCGTGAACCAGGAATCGGTTGCGAGATGTGCCACGGCCCTTCCTCGGCCCATATCGCCGGCGTGAAAAGCGGAGTACGCTCGACACAGCCCGTTAATTTTGCCAAGGTGGATCATCGCGATGGCTCCAAAATTTGCGCGCAATGTCACCGGCAATCGTCTCTGCGCGATCAGGGTCCGAAGGGAGAAATGAACTACGCCCCGGCCGAGTTGTTCTTTACCGATTTCAAGAGCCGCTCCTATAAAGAATTCTCGCGCCGTGCCTTTTACAAGGATGGGCGCTTTCGCGAAACCACATTCATCGCCGAGGCGTTCACGCGTTCCGCCTGTTTCCGCCGCGGCCAGGCACAGTGCGCCAGTTGCCATGATCCGCATCCAGTCAATCCAGCGGGCAACCCGGTGTCCCTCAAGTTTCCAGACGATCCAGACCGCATGTGTCTGCAATGCCATGCCGAAATGCAGACCCGGATCGCCGCCCACACGCATCACCGTCCAGCATCGGCCGGCAGCCGTTGTGCCGGGTGTCATATGCCGAAGATCATGAATAGCCTCTCGTTCCAGGCGGCATCGCACCAAATCGACGATATTCCGCGCCCCGACATGACGGAGCGCTTCGGACAACAAGAAAGCCCGCTGGCTTGCCTGCTCTGCCATGCGGACCGAACGACGCAATGGGCGGCTTCCCTGCTGCAGGCTTGGTGAGGTAAAACAATGTTCCAGTTGACTATTTCCGATCGCGCGCTCGTTTCCCTGGCGGTTTTCGCGGCTTTCTCGCTTCCGCGGGCCAACGCGGCATCCACCGGCGTGGATTTCCAACGGCAGGTCCGCCCCATCCTCTCCGACAATTGTTTTCTCTGCCACGGTCCCGACCCGAGCACGCGCATGGCGAATTTGCGCCTGGACACGCGCGAGGGGGCCATGGGGATGCGCAAGAATGGCGCGCCCATCGTTCCCGGCAAACCGGAGGAGAGCCTCGCCATCAAGCGCATTTTTGCCGAGAAACCCGCCATGCGCATGCCTCCGGTGTATTCGCATCGTTCGCTCACCCCGGAACAAAAAGACACCTTGCGCCGCTGGATTGAGCAGGGCGCGCCCTGGAAGGAACAGTGGGCCTTCATCGCTCCGGTTCGGCCGCAACTGCCCGCGATCAAGGCAAAGCAGTGGCCGCGGAACCCGATCGACAATTTCATTCTGGCCAAACTGGAAGCGAAGGGACTGGAACCCGCGCCGGAAGCGGACCGCCGCACTCTGATTCGCCGGGTAGCTTTGGATCTCACCGGCTTACCGCCCGCCCCGGCGGAGGTCGAAGCGTTTCTCAAAGATAAGTCGCCCCAGGCATACGAAAAAGTTGTGGACCGAATGCTCGCGTCCCCGCGTTACGGCGAACACCGCGCGCGTTATTGGCTGGATGCGGCGCGGTATGCGGACACCCAAGGCATCCATATGGATAACTACCGCGAGATGTGGCCGTATCGCGACTGGGTGATCAACGCCTTCAATCGCAATCTGCCCTTCAATCAATTCACGATCGAACAGATTGCCGGCGACCTGCTCCCGAATGCGACGCTGGAACAGAAGGTGGCTTCGGGCTTCCATCGCTGCAACGTAACCACCGATGAGGGCGGCTCAATTCCCGAGGAGGTGGCGGCCATGTACGCCAAGGACCGGGCCGACAC
>DOZZ01000133.1:5282-5977 GCA_003517725.1 Bryobacterales bacterium
ATTTCCCAAAAAGATTTTTACGCGATCACCGCGTTTTACCGCAACACAACTCAAAACCCACTGGACGGAAATATCCCGGACACGCCGCCCGTCATCGTTGTGCCTCGGCCTCAGGATGAAAAGCAATGGATCGAGCTGAATCAACAGCGCGCAAATTTGCAGCACAGTTTGGCAGATGCCAAAGCCGCGCCCAATGCAGGTTTCGAGGAGTGGCTTCAATCGCCGGCGCGTTCGACTGCTGAACTGCCTTCCCGGCTGGGCTCTCCGGTCATCGACGTAAAGGTGGACGCCGAACCGCATCTGATCCGAGCAAATCAATCGACGCCGATCGCGCTTCCGGAACAGGTCAAGGTGGGCGACGGTCCCGACATCAGCACGAAAGCGTTGGTTTTCGGCAAGGACGCGTTCCTCCCTCTGCCGAATCTTCCCGAGATCGATACCGACCAGCCGTTCACCATCGCGATGTCGGTTTACCTGCCGAAGGCCAAGGGGAATTATGTGATCGCCAGCCAATTGGAGCCCGAGCCACAGGAAAAACCCAAGGACGGCCTGGACCGCCGGCGCGGTTGGATCATCGAGATTGGGGGCCAGGGTCCATCCATCAAACTGTCCGGCGGGGACCTGAAATACCTGAGCGCCAAGCCGGGGCTGGGTTATGAGTTGAAGGGTGAGCGTTGGTATCACCTGGTATTCAC
>DOZZ01000133.1:6140-8806 GCA_003517725.1 Bryobacterales bacterium
AAGGATGCGCTGCGCACCTTCTATTTTTATGAACGCGACCCCGCCGCGCGCGAAACCGTGACGCGGTTGCGCCAGATTGATCTCGATCGGCGCGCCATCGCCGGCCGGGGGGCAACCACGCTCGTGATGCGGGAGCGCTCCGACGCGAAGCCCGTGGCGCATATTTTGAACCGCGGCCAGTATGACCAGCCCGGCGCGGAAGTGCAGCCCAATGTTCCCTCGGTACTGCCGCCCATGTCCGCCTCGCTTCCCCGTAACCGCCTTGGGCTCGCGAAATGGCTGGTGGATCCCGCGAATCCTTTGACCGCGCGCGTTACCGTCAATCGCTATTGGCAGGAAGTCTTCGGTACCGGCATTGTGAAGACCACTGAAGACTTCGGGTCGCAGGGCGAGCCGGCCGTAAATCCTGAACTGCTCGACTGGCTGGCCGTCGAATTTCGCGAGTCCGGCTGGGACATCAAGAAAATGTTCAAGCTGATGGTCACCTCCGCCGCGTACCGCCAATCGGCGCTGGCCGCCCCGGAGAAAATTCAGCAGGATCCCGACAATCGCCTGATATCGCGCGGGCCGCGCTTCCGCATGGATGCTGAAATGATCCGCGACTATGCGCTGGCCGCCAGCGGCCTGTTGACGCCGGCGATCGGCGGTCCTAGCGTGAAGCCGTATCAACCCGAGCGCATTTGGGAAACCGTCGCCATGGATTCGAGCAATACAAAACATTACCAGCGCGACCAGGGCGACAAAGTGTATCGCCGCAGCCTGTACACCTTCTGGAAGCGCAGCGCTCCGCCGCCCTCGATGGACATCTTCAATGCTCCCACCCGGGAGACTTGCACGGTTCGCCGGGAACGCACGGATACGCCCCTCCAAGCGCTGGTGACGATGAACGATACCCAATTTGTGGAGGCCGCGCGCTACCTGGCGCAAGGCGCGCTGCTGTCCGGGAGAGGCAATTTGGACCGCGAGGTGAACTTCCTGACGTCAAGGCTGCTGGCCCGCTCGCTCGACGCAAGGGAGCGTGCCATTGTGCATCGTTCTTACCGGGATTACCTGGCGTATTACGACACGCACGCCGATGAAGCGGGGAAGCTCTTGACTGTGGGTGAATCGAAACCCGATCCCAGGATTTCCAAACCCGAATTCGCGGCGCTCACGATGGTAGCCAACGAAGTGATGAACCTCGACGAGGTTCTGAATAAGTAGCCAGCACGGGAAAGGTCAACCATGCATCCTTCCGATGAAGCACTTCTAACTGAAACAAGGCGGCAGTTCTTTGGCCGCGGCGCCACCGGCTTGGGGATTCTCGCCCTGGCCAACTTGCTGGCAGACGACGCGCGGGCCGCCGCGGCGCGGACCGCTATCGGGGGGCTGCCGGGGCTGCCCCACTTCGCGCCGAAAGCCAAACGTGGCATCTATCTGCATATGGTGGGCGCACCGCCGCAGATGGAATTGTTCGATTACAAACCGGTCATGCGGGAGTGGTTCGACAAAGACCTGCCTGCTTCCGTCCGGCAGGGACAACGGTTAACCACCATGACCTCCGGGCAGACCCGCTTTCCGATTGCGCCTTCGGTCTTCAAGTTTGCCCAGTACGGCAAAAGCGGCGCGTGGATCTCCGAGCTGATGCCGTACACCGCCAAAATGGCCGACGATATCGCAATCGTCCGGTCGCTGCATACCGAAGCCATTAACCACGAACCGGCCATTACGTTCATTCAGACCGGAAACATGATCGCGGGCAAGCCGTGTATCGGCTCGTGGATGGCGTATGGGCTGGGCAGCATGAATCAGGATCTGCCGACGTTCGTGGTGCTCAACGCCACGCACTCGCATCCCAAGGCGAACGTGCAAGCCATTTCGGCTCGCCTGTGGAGCGCGGGCTTCCTCTCGGCGCAGTACGCCGGAGTGTCTCTCCGTTCCGGCGGCGATCCGGTGCTGTACATCAATAATCCGGACGGCGTGAATTCGAAAGTGCGCCGGCAAATGCTCGACGGGCTCAACCAGTTGAATCAAATTCAGTATGAAAAAGTCGGCGATCCCGAGACCCGCGCGCGCATCTCGCAATATGAGATGGCGTTTCGCATGCAGTCTTCCGTTCCGGAACTCACCGATCTTTCGAAAGAGCCGGCGAGCACGTTCGACCTGTACGGCGAGGATGCGCGCAAGGGCGGCACCTTCGCCAATAGCTGCCTGATGGCCCGGCGCCTGGTCGAGCGAGGCGTGCGTTTCGTGCAGGTCTATCACCGCGGTTGGGACGTTCACTTCCAACTGCCGGAAATCCTGCCCAGCCAATGCCGCGACGTCGACCGCGGCTCCTGGGCGCTGGTGCAGGACCTGAAGGCGCGCGGACTCCTGGAAGACACGCTAGTCACCTGGGGCGGCGAATTCGGCCGGACCGTTTATTCGCAGGGCAAACTCACCGCGACCGACTACGGCCGCGACCATCACCCGCGCTGTTTCTCGCTGTGGATGGCGGGAGGCGGCGTGAAGCCCGGTATGGTGCACGGCGAGACCGACGAGTTCTCTTACAACATCGTCAAAGACCCGGTCCACGTGCGCGATTTCCAGGCCACCATGCTGCACCTGTTCGGCATCGATAATGAGCGCTTCAGCTACAAGTACCAGGGCCTGGATCAGAAACTGACCGGCGTCGAGAAAGCCTACGT
>DOZZ01000133.1:9115-9283 GCA_003517725.1 Bryobacterales bacterium
CGCTCCAATGCCGTCCCGATTGCTTCTCGTTCCCACCGTATTCACCAGCAGCCAGTGGTTCCCGTTGCCGCCCCGGTTCATCAGGACGATGGCGGGCCCATTGTTGCAATTGATGGCGGCGTCCACCCATCCGTCATTGTTCAGATCGCCCACCGCCAATCCGCGCGC
>DOZZ01000097.1 GCA_003517725.1 Bryobacterales bacterium
CGCGATCAACGCCTTCTACTTCACGGCTATGCAGAACATGGGCGAGCCGCTGACGCTGACGCAGGACGGCTTTCGAATCGGCCAGCGCGGCCATGAGCGATCGGTGCGCTGGATCCACGTGACAGAGCTGATGGGCGCGCGCTCCGGCGCTTTCAGGGGCATGCGGATGTCCGAGAGCGGGGAGTGGCAGGACCCGAAGCTCGTGCCCAACGTCGTCTACTACCGCCTCAACCATGCCCTTGTGCATGCGCCCAAGACGTTGCGCCAGCGCTGGAGCGGCCTGGCCTATTACGACGGAGTCATCCACAACGCGTTTGGCGTTTCCACCGAGCAGCTGCTGAGCGCTATGCGCGAGCTGCACAGGCTGGCCGTCGAAGCGGAAGCGCCGCCATTCCGCCGCCCCCGTCCCGGCGAACGCCTGGAGTCTAAGGCGCGGGGGAAGCAGGCCTCCCCCGCGGAACCCCCACCGGAGTGACGCCTTGCATGGAGGCGTCAGGAGAGCCCAGGGCGTTCCACATCTGAGCGTGCTCGGCGACCAAGCGCAGCGTTACCTTCTCGCCGCCGCCGCCGATGAGAATAGGCATCGGGCCAGCGGGTCCTGGCCTCAGCTTTGAGATCCGCGCTTTGATGCGCGGCAGCGCCTCTTTGAGCGTTCGCAGCCGATCCTTCGTCTCTCCGAACTGGAATCCGAATTCCTCGTAATCGCGCTCGAACCACCCGGCGCCGAGGCCGAGGACGAAGCGTCCACCGGAGAGCTGGTCGATGGTGCCGGCCATGTATGCGATCAGGTCAGGGTTCCGGTAACCGATCGCTGTCACCATCGGCCCGATTTGCGGCGCCTTGGTCTCGATCGCGGCGGCTGCAAGCAGCGACCAGCATTCGAACTGGTTTCCATCAGGGTCGCCGTAGAGCGGGTAGAAGTGGTCCCAGAACCAGATGCTGTCAACGCCAAGCTCGTCGGCTCGTAGCCAAGCGTCGCGCAGCTGCCGGATTGTGCATTGCTGCGGGTGAATTGTCACTCCCACCTTGAAGCGTTTCGGCGGTGGCATGGGGGAGCGATTATCCTCTCCCTCTCATGATCAGCAACCTGTCCCCGGTCGCGGTGGACACCAAGACCGCGCCGCGCGATTTCTGGACGCGCTATCACGCGTATCGCCGGCTGCGGCATGCGGAAACACGCCCCGACGATCCCGTCAAGCCAGACGAGCTCGTCGAGATTGAGATGAAGCACCAAGGTCCCTTCGAAGTCCAGTACCGCTATGAGATTGCGCGCGATGGTCAGATGATCAGCGATTTCTTCGCGGCCACAGCCAAGCCGGGTAGTCCGGGCTACGAGAGCAACAAGCAGTTCATGTGGGCTGCTGCGTCGGTACATCCCGACCACCGGCGTAGCGGCATCGGCCGCTCCTGGATCCCGCTGACGCTCGAGCTGATGGAGCGCCACGGCTGCACCACGCTAACGGTGGACACCCATGAGGAATCGGGACATCAGTTTCTCAAGTGGATGGGGGCCGATGGCAAATCAGCCGGGGCAGAAAACCGTTTGCAGCTGGCGTCTGTGGACTGGGCCATGCTTCGCCGATGGGTCGAGGACGGTGCGCGGCTGTCACCTGTGACCAAGCTCGAAGTTTACGACGGCCACTTGCCCGAGGAGATGTGGGAGGACTATTGCCCGCAGTTCGCCGCCATGTTGAACACGATGCCGTGGGATCAATTGGATCACGGTGACATCGTCGTCACGCCTGCTCACCTTGCGGACTGGTACGCGCGACTGGATAAGCAGGGAGGGTCCGATTACACAGTGCTCACGCGCGAGCCGGACGGCACCATCTCCGGGATCACCGACATGAACTACGCACCCTACAAGCCGCAGTTCATCGAACAGGGGTTCACCGGAGTCCGACCTGATGCGCGCGGCCGGGGCCTTGGCAAATGGCTCAAGGCCGCGATGTTGTTGCATGTCCGCGACATCTATCCGGACCTAAGGACGGTTGTTACAGGCAACGCTTCCTCGAACGGGCCAATGCTCGCCATCAACAAGAAGATGGGGTTCAGGGAGCACCGACCAGGTGACGAGTATCAGATCAATCTTGAGAAGCTGAAAGAGGCCGGCAGGAACAAGTAGCCCCAGCTGGCCTCGGCCGTTGCCCTGCTCGTTACGTTTTTCGGCTGTTCGAGATGCTCCGAGCCAGCAGCAGGATGCCGATGACTATGAAGAGGGCCGGAAGCGCTGCCCTGACCACCGGCTGGTCGTTGATGCCGCTGATATTGAGGATGGATTCGAAGAAGACGAACCCGACCATGAATATCAGCGCAGCGATGAACATCAGCGAGCGGCCCTGCCTGATGAGGTTGCCGTTTCGCTCGCGCAGGCCTTGGAGAAACAGCCCCAATCCGACGCCGCCAGGCGCGACCAAGGCCCATGCATAAGCCCAGCTGGTCCAGTGGCCGGTGCTGTTCTGATACGCGAGGACAAGTCCAACCATCGTCAGGATGCCGCCGGGTATCGCAGCGCCGGTGCCGAGGCTTATGAACCCGACGATCAACAGCGTCACCCCGGGGATGATCACGAACAGCGGCCAGCCGAAAGAGCTGAGATCGATTGCGGCGACCTGCACCAGCAGGTAGAACAGGCCAACCACTACCAGCACGACACCGAGCGCAATGCCCGCGCCATTCCTGCGGGCGGGGGGCGGCGGCACGTGTGGGGGCGGCGCAGGCGCCATCGGCGGTGGGGGCTCGATGCTCGAGGCCGGCGGCTCGAGTGGGGCGATTATCGGTTCAGAGGTGGTCGCCGGCGGCTCAGGCGTCGAGGGGGGTGGGGTTTCAGCCGGGGGAGTCTGGGCGCTGGTGCTCTCGTCGGCCGTCGCGTCGACGTTGGAGCTCGAGGTTCGCTTTGCTGCAAAGATGTCGGGACTCCCCGCCAGCTCGTCGGCCGAGACATGCGCCATCGTGGAGGCATCGCCTTCGTCGGTGCTCGGCGGCTCCTGGTTCGCTGGTGGTTCGCCTGAGCCGCTCTTCCTCGTTCTGGGCATGGCGACCAGCTTAACGCTAGATAGCGCAGGAGCCCTTCACTGACGTTCTCGGCAAAATCACAGGCGATCCTTGAACATCGGATTGACCGGCCCGTGGCCATGGCCGATCTCGAGCGAGTTCTCGATGGCGCCACTGATGAACTCCTTCGCGGCTCGCACAGCGGCCAGCGGCTCGAGTCCCTTGGCCAGCCCGGCTGCGATTGCGGCCGAGAAGACGCACCCGCTTCCGTGTGTATTGGCGGTCGACACTCGCGTCCCCGTCAGCTCCACCATGCTGGTGCCGTCCCAATACACGTCGGTCACATCACCTTCCGCATGACCGCCTTTGACGACCGCGGCCCGAACTCCCAAGGCGACCAGGTCACGAGCGGCGCCTCGACGCTCAGCGAGCGTTTTCACCGGCCGGCCGAGAATGACCTCTGCCTCCGGTAGGTTGGGCGTGATCACGGTTGCCAGCGGAAGAAGCCGCACGCGCAGCGCGTCGATCGCTTCGTCGCGTAGCAGCTTGGCGCCGCCCTTGGCAACCATCACCGGGTCGACGACGAGGTTCGTGATCCGGTGCTTTGCGATTGCGACCGCGACGGCGTCGATGATCTTCGAAGACGCCAACATCCCGGTCTTGGCCGCGCGCACGTCGAAGTCGCTCACGATCGCCTCGATCTGCGCAGTGACGATCTCAATGGGCAGCTCGAAGATGTCCGTGACCGTGATCGTGTTCTGTGCAGTGATCGCGGTGATCGCTGAAGTTCCATGCACGCCAAGCGCAGCGAAAGTTTTGAGGTCCGCCTGGATGCCGGCTCCGCCACCTGAATCCGACCCCGCGATGGTGAGCGCAACTGGAAGCCTCATGACGGCGAAAGGCGACGGGCGCCGAGGTAGACGCCGGCCGCTACCGCGGCGCTCACGATCCCACTGAGGTCAGCGCCATGAAGTCCTCCGATCAGGCTTTGGTTGAAGAACAGCCGGCCGGCCCCAAGGTTGCTGAAGAGATTGTCGTAGTTGACGAATAGCAGGCTGGCCGCGGTTCCCACCGACCAAGCCGCAAGCGCCAGAGCGGGCCGCGGCTTTGTCTCGAAGGCGAAAAAGCTCAGCAGCACAACTGCGGCCCAAGCCGGCGCCCATAAGTACGTGAGGATAAGGAAGTCCTCATATGCGATGTGAAAGTCGCTGACGAGCACGGCGTAAGCCGCCAGCGCGGTACCGAGCAAGCCGCACCCCAGCGCGGCTTGCCAACGCCGCACCTTGATGCCCATCGCAAGCGACACGAGCCCGGCGGTGTAGACGTCGAGGTAGTTGGCCCAGATCTCCCCGACGACGACGAAGACGAGGAAGGGCACCGCAATCCAGCCAGGCGCGTGAGCGCTGATCACCGCGAGCACACCCTTGTCCGCGGCCAGGCCGGCATCGATGGTCGGCAGCATGAGTCCGAACAGGCCGAGAAAAAGCATCGGCAGCGTGACGCCGACGACAGGCCACAGGGTCACCGAACGGGACGAGCTGGAGGCGGGGAGGTAACGCGAGTAGTCGCTGGCAAAGGGGTACCACGAGGCAACCAATGCGAAGCAGGTCATGAAGCCGAGAACGAATGCACCTGGGTAATCGCCCCCGGAAGCAGTCGGCGCCTGGTTCCAGTGGAATTGGGGCGCCAGGAACACGAAGAGGACGGCCAGGACAGCGGCGAATGCGATGGCGCCATAGGCCTCGAGAACCTTGATGGTCTGGTGGCCGAAGATCGCCACGCCGACGCTGACGGCGGCGACCAGGACGACGAGGCCGAATGTGATCAATCGGTCGCCGCCCCCCAGCAGCTGAGCGCCCGCTTGAGCCGCGATCACACAGTCGACGGCAAACCAGCCGATGGCCAGGAAGAGGGTGAGGGCCGCGCCGATGTAGGAGCCACGCAAGCCGAAGATGCGACGGGTGTAGACGATCTGAGGCAGCCCGGTTCGTGGACCCGTGTTGCTCAGTAGGCCGAGAATCACTGCGGCGGCCACGGTGCCCAGAGCGGTTGCGGCGAGGCCGTCCCACACCCCGAGCCCGTAGTACGTGGTCAGCAGGCTCGCTGTGAACAGGCTGGCGTAGTTTACGAATGCGCCGGCCCACAGAAAGCCGAGCTCACGCGGCCTTCCATGACGCTCTGCCGCGGGGATCACTTCGATCCCTTGGCTTTCGACCTCGCCGAAAGCTCCGGTCTCAGCACGCGTCGCGGTTGTGTCGGTCATTTGCATCCCTCCGCTGGCATTACCCAGTTCAGGTTCATGCGGTCGGCGCGGAATGCGCCCTCTCAGCCCGGCTCCCCGAGCTCCCGCTAAAAGCGATCTTACGCGGTTAGAGAAGGACCCCGGAACTCGCGTTGCAGGGTTG
>DOZZ01000104.1:0-1439 GCA_003517725.1 Bryobacterales bacterium
TGCCCTTCTGGACCAGCCTGCTGGTGCGTATCTATGCCTGGCTTTTTCTGCTGCGCGACACCGGGCTCATCAACACCGCGCTGCTGCACGCCGGCATCATCCAACAACCGCTGCCGCTGCTGTATCGCGATGGCGCCGTGCTGCTGGGCCTGGTCTACAGCTATCTGCCCTTCGCCGTTCTGCCTCTCTACACCGCGCTGCAGAAGATGGACCCCGCGCTGCTCGAAGCCGCGGCCGACCTGGGCGCGCGCCCTCGCGCGGTGCTGTGGCGCGTGACGCTGCCGCTGGCCATGCCCGGCTTTGTGGCCGCGTCTATTCTGGTCTTCATCCCGTGCTTTGGCGCGTACCTGACGCCTGATCTGCTGGGCGGCGGCAAAACCGTGATGGTCGGCAACCTGATTCAGAACCAATTCACTACGGCGCGCGACTGGCCCTTCGGCGCGGCTGTGTCGTTGCTGTTGATGGCGGTCTCGATGGCGCTGCTGCTGGTGATCGCGCGCCGCCACGCGCGGGAGCTGCTGTGAAGCGCGCGCTAGCGCTCTACGTCGCGGCCCTCTTCTTGTTTTTGTATCTGCCGCTGCTGATCCTGATCGCCTTCAGCTTCAACGCCTCGCGCTCGAGCGTGTGGACCGGCCTGTCGCTGCACTGGTACGCGCAGGTGTTCCGCGACCCGCAGATTATGGAAGCCACGGGCAACAGCATCGTGATCGCCCTGCTTTCGGCCGTGCTGTCGACCGTGATCGGTACGGCCGCGGCGTACGGCGTATGGAAAAAACGCGCGCGCTGGTTCTCCAGTTCGCTCTACCTCTCGCTGGTCACGCCCGAAATTGTCACGGGCATTTCGCTGCTGGTCTTTTTTCAGTACATCTTTCACTGGACGCACTGGCATCTGGGCCTCTACACCGTGGTACTGGCGCACGTGGCGTTCTCGATTGCCTATGTCGCGATCGTTGTTGCCTCGCGTCTGCGCAGCTTCGACCCGGCGCTCGAAGAAGCCGCGCTCGACCTTGGCGCCACGCACTGGCGGGCCTTCCGGCGCGTCACGCTGCCTTTCCTGTGGCCCGGCATCCTGGCCGCCGCGCTGCTTGCGTTAATCGTCTCGTTCGACGATTACGTCATCACCAGCATGGTCGCGGGCGTCGATTCCGAGACGCTGCCCATGGTCATTTACGCCATGGCAAGGCGCGGCGTGAACCCCACGTTGAACGCCGTTTCCGCGCTGGTGGTGCTGCTGTTCGGCGCGTTGATCCTGCTCTCGGAACGGGTTCGCAAGGCATGAAGCGGCGGACGTTCTTGTTCGGAGCGAGCCTCGCCGCCTGCGATCGCCGCCCGCGCCTCAACGTCTTCAACTGGTCCAGCTACATCGATCCCGCGATGGTGCGGAAGTTTTCGGTCGAAACCGGAATACGCGTGCGCTACGGCGTCTACGAAAGCAATGA
>DOZZ01000104.1:1560-4764 GCA_003517725.1 Bryobacterales bacterium
CGCGCGGGTTTGCTGGCGCCGCTTGATCATCGCCTGCTGCGCAATATGGGGAACCTGGCTGAGCGCTTTAGTCGGCCGCCGTGGGATCCCGAACTGCGCTACTGCCTTCCGTATATGTGGAACGCCACGGGCATTGCGTTCAACCGGCAACTGCGGCCGCCGCTGGCCGCCTGGAGCGATCTGTGGGATGCGCGGCTGAAGGGCCGTCTCACGATGCTGGACGATCCGGAAGACGTGCTGGGCGCCTGTTTGCTGAAGCGCGGGTTGCCGTTCGACGCTGCCGATGAAGTGTCGCTCGCGGCGGCTAAAAGCGAGGCCATCGCGCAGAAGCAACTGCTGCGCGCTTATTTGAACGCGGAAGTGCGCGACCAATTGGCGGCGGGCGACGTGCTAGCGGCGCAGTTGTGGTCCACCACGGCGCAGCAGGCCATGCGGGATTCCACGCAGCTGGCGTTTGCCTTCCCGCGCGAAGGCTTCCCACTGTATGCGGACAACGCCGCGATCCTGGCCGAAAGTCCGCGCCGCGCCGCCGCGCACCGCTTTCTCGATTTTCTGCTGCGCCCCGACGTCGCGGCCGCCAACGCGCAAGCCGCCGAAACCGCGACAGCCAATGGCGCCGCGCTGGCGCTGCTGCCCGACGCGTTGCGCTTGAGCCCGGTGCTCTATCCCGATGCCGGCGTGCTGGCCCGCGGCCTCTGGCCGGGGACCATTGCGCGCGATGGCCAGCGCCGCCGCGATCGCGTCTGGACCGAGATCAAGGCCGCGTGAGAATTTTTGGGGCGTATGGTCCCGCGAGCCGCGCTGCAGTTCGCGAGACAACCGCGCCCTCGGCAAACGCCGGCGAATCAAATACGCGCGCGCAACACCCGCAACGCGCGGATGCCTTCTTCGGCTACCGTGCGGTCGTCGTCGCGGCTGATCTTGTCGAGATGCGGCTCCGCCGCGCGGTCGCCCGATTGCGACAGCACCCGCGCCAGGTAAATCTTCTCGTCGCGCGTGCCCTGCTCCATCGGCTCATACAGGGTGGCGTTCAGCTGCGGGAAGCGCGTCGTGCTTTCAGTCAGATAGGTGTAGGCTGCGTCGCGATTGGCGGCGGAGTTGAGGTTGTATACCATGTACCGAAGTGCGCTGAATTCGCCGTAGTCCTGCCGGCCCTCCATCACCTCGGCGAAGGCCAGCGCCAGCCGCGGCGGCGTTTTAATCTCGTCGGCAAACGCTTTCTCCACCGTGGTCAAATCGGCCGGATTGGCGAGCCGCGCCAGACCTTCGGCCGCGGCGGTCCGCAACTTCTCGTCGCTATCGCCCAAATAGCGGATGAAGATGTCGCGAATTGAGGGGTCGGGCATCAGAGCAATGGCGGTCAGCGCCGCGTGGCGGATGTTTTCCTTGGATTCGCCCGCCGAGTGCCGCAGCACGTCTTCGAGGTCGGGCAGCGCCGCGCTGTGATGCAGCGCGCCGGTGGTTTCGATGGCCGCGATTTGCACGCGTTCGTCCAGATCGTGCAGCAGCGGACGCAATGCCGCGCCGGCTTGCGGATCGCGAATCTTCTGCAGCGCAATCACGGCCTCGTACATCAGCGTGCTGTCTTTCGAATGCAGCGCGGCGATCAGGTCGGGCACGCCCTCTTTGCCGCGCAGGATACCCAGCGCGCGCGCCGCCGCCGAGCGGGCGTCCATCGACGCGCCGCCGCTGGCCACCCGCCCAATGGCGCGCACCACGTCGGGCCGCACCATCACAAAGGGGTCGAGCACCTGGGTGTTGGTGTCGCTGATGCGCGACTTGATTTCTGCCCCGAAGCGGCGTAGCGGCGCGGTGCGGCCGGCCGGCACATAGCCCGGCAGATAGAAATTAACCAGGCCATCGACGGCGCGCTCCTGCACTTCTGCATCGTTATCTTTGGTCGCGCGGATCAGCGGATCGAGGGCGCGCGCGCTGCCCGCCACGGCCAGCGCCTTGACGGCTTCGACCCGCACCGCCGGATCGCGGCTGTCCAGATAGCCGTCGAGCGCTCCGATGGCCTCGGGCCCACGCTTGGCCGTCGCGCGCACTTCTTTAACAGTTTGGCCTGACGCCAAACCGGCGGCCAGCACTACCGACATCAAAATTCGCATAGTCTAACGGACGAACTCCAGCTCGACACGTTTCGAAATTAGCCCCGCTTCGTGGCCCATGTCGAGCAGATGCTGGGCCGCTTTGGGGATCAGGGCGCCGGCGTCCACCGTGAAGTGGTTGACGTACATGCCGACAAACTTCTCGGCCAGCCGCGGGTCCATGTCGCGCGCGAACTGCAGCGCGTAGGAGAGCGCCTCTTCGTGATTGTCGAGCGCGTATTGGATGCTCTCGCGCATCATCCGGCAGCACTCGCTCGAGACATCCGGCGGCAAATTCCGCAACAGCGCGTTAGCGCCCAGCGGCAGCGGCAGGTTGTATTTGGCCTTCCACCACTTGCCCAGATCCAACACTTTGTGGAAGCCGCTCTTGTTATAGGTGAGCTGCGCTTCATGGATGATCAGCCCGGCGTCGACCACGCCCTCGCGCACGGCTTCCAGGATGCGGTCGAACGGAATCACCACGGCCTCGAAATCGGGCTCAAAGATGCGGAGCGTCAGGTACGCGGTGGTCAGGGTGCCTGGAATCGCGATGCGTTTGCCTTTAATTTCGTCGGCCTCCATGGGTCGGGTGGCCACCACCATCGGCCCATAGCCGTCGCCCACGCTCGACCCGCTGGCCATCAGCACGTACTTGTCGGCGATATAGGGATAGGCGTGGTAGGAGACCGCCGTCAGTTCGTAGGCGCCATCCATGGCCTTGCGGTTGAGCGTTTCGATATCGGCGAGGAAATGCTTGAAAACTACCTTGGACGAGCGGATTTTCTTGGTCGCCAGACCATAAAACATGAAGGCATCATCGGAATCGGGACTATGCGCGCTGACGATCTCGCGTGGGGTGGACTCAGACATATACGTTCGGCGAGACTCCAGTATGGCATGGGAAAAATGACAGCGCGCCGAACCCGTATGATGGTTCACGCATGAGATTTGCGACTGGTATTCTCTGGTTCTGCCTTTCTCTGTTGGGCGCGCTGGCTCTGGGCGTCATTGCGGTGCACCGCGGCGAGCCCATCAACAGCTTGTGGCTGGTGGCGGCCGCCGGATGCACGTACGCGGTGGCCTATCGTTTCTATGGCAAATTCGTGGCGGCGCG
>DOZZ01000149.1 GCA_003517725.1 Bryobacterales bacterium
GAATCTGGGTGCTTGACTGCCTCGGGTAGAGCCAACGTCCGCATGAAGTTAGCGAGTGGTAGAACAGCGGACATATCGCAACAGCGCGATCCGTATCGCTTTGTGGCAGAAAATGTGTCTAACTCCATTGGCCCAGTGCTCAGCAAACGTCTCGTGAGGCCTTCTTGAGTGTATCGAGACCGATCGTAGCCGTATTGGCGACGATGAATACCAAGGGCAAAGAAACTCGCTTCGTCGCAGCCGTACTAGCGCGCGCGGGCACAACGCCGTGGATCGTCGATTTATCCTCGAAATTGCACGACATTGACGGCGCCGACGTGACAGGCGCGAGCGTAGCGGCAGCGGCCGGCGCATCTTGGCAAACGCTGAGCGAACGTTCGCGCCAGGACGCCGCCGCGGTGATGGCCGAAGGTGGCGCAAAGATTTTGCTCGAGAAATTCATTAATGGCCAGATCGCCGGCGCCATCGGGATCGGCGGAGCGAATGGCACCAACGTCGTGTGCTCAATCATGCGGGCTTTGCCCTACCTGGTGCCGAAAATCATGGTGAGCACCGTCGCCGCCACCGCGGCCGTGCAGTGGTATGTGGCCGAGAGCGACATCGCCATGTACCCCTCGATCGGCGATGTCGCGCTCAACCGCATCACCAAATCGGTCATGGAGAACGCCGCGCTGGCGGTGGCCGCGGCAGCCAAGAACTGGGCGGCGAAACAGGGAACTAGGATTGAAAAAGCGCCGCTCGTTGCGGTGTCGTCGTTCGGCGACACTGCCGCCTGCGTCGATCGCGTGAGCGAACGCCTCAAATCTTTGGGCTACGAGGTTATCCTGTTCCACGCCTCGGGGGTTGGCGGAAAATCACTCGAACGCCTGGCGGCGGCGGGTGAACTCGAGGGCGTCATCGACGTCACAACGCATGAACTCACCGACCTGATCGTCGACGGCGTGTATTCCGCGGGTCACGGACGCCTCACGGGTGCCGGCACGGCCGGCCTACCGCAGGTGATCGTGCCGGGAGCGATAGACCACGCCAACTTCTGGGTAGGCCAGGTGCCCGAGCGCTACCGCGCACGCGACTTCTTCCAGTACAACGCGCAGAACCTGCTCATGCGTACCAGCGCCGAGGAGTTCGTGGCCCTTGGCTGCGAATTCGCCAGACGGATCAACGCGGCCAAAGGGCCGCTACGCGTGCTCGTCCCGCTTGAAGGCTTCAGCGAGCACACCAAGCGCCGCGCGCACGATCTTGAGGGCAACGACAGGGGCCCGTGGAAACGCCCCGAGGACTACCGGATTTTCGCAGATTCCCTTAAGAAGCACGTGAAGGCCGCGCGCATCGACGAACTGATGCTGCACGTCAACGACATTCCCTTCGCCGACGCATGTGTGGACGCATTCGTCGAAATCGCCAAGCGGTGACGCAACAACACCTGACGCAACTACGATGATTAAGCCAAGCAAGTATGATCGCCTCGACATTCCCGTCGTACGCCACGAAACCGACGTGCTGATCGTCGGTGGCGGCGCGGCCGGCACCATGGCTGCGTTTGAATGCGCGGATGCGGGCATTGCAGTCATCCAGGCGACTAAGGGCCGCGCAACCAGTGGCACGACCACAGTGGCTCGCGGAGGTTTCGCGGCCGCCATGGGCAAGGACGACAGCCCCGAGCTTCATCTCCACGACATCCTCAAGTATGGCGGCGAACTGATCGATCCTGAACTCGCGCGCGTATGGGTCTACGACATCGTCGACGTGGTGCGCGATCTCGAATCCTGGGGGGCGGAGTTCATCCGCGGAGCTGACGGTCAACTCGACCTCAAAATGTTTCCCAGCCACTCCAGAGCCAGGGCCTGCCATCACTACGACACCACCGGCAATATGATCACCAAGGTGCTGTCCAAGAAATTGCGCGCCGACGCACGCATCGAAAAACATTCGATCACGGCCATCGTCGATCTCATCAAACAGGATGGCCGCGTCGTCGGCGCCTGGGGCGTGGACTATCAGAACGGCACGCTTGTCATCTACCATGCACAGCAAGTCATCTTGTGCACCGGTGGCGGCAGCGGGTTGTTCTACGTCAACGACAACCCGCCGCAGGTGACGGGCGACGGCTACGTGTTGGGGTTTCGCGCCGGCGTGCCGCTATTGGGCATCGAGATGATCGACTTTCAGGCGATGTGCTGCTCGCCCAAGGCGCTGTTTGGCTTTGCGCCACATCCCACCGGCTTCATCAACGCGGGCGCAGTATTCAGAAATCAGGCGGGCGAGGAGTTTCTCAAGCGCTATTTCCCCGACACGGCGGAAGAATCGACCCGTTCCGAAGTCATCCTCGCCATGGCCAAGGAAATCCACGCGGGGCGCGCGACCTCCACGGGCGGCATCTTCATGGATGCGACCAAGGTTCCCATGGAGATCATCCAGAAGCAGATCCCGCACGTCTACAAGACCTGCCTGCACCGGGGCATCGACATCACCAAGACGCCGCTGGAGGTGGCGCCGGGAAGCCATACTTGGCTCGGCGGGCTCGAGGTCGACGTCGACGGCAAGACCCCGGTCGAGGGCTTGTTCGCCGCCGGCGAGACAGCGGGCGGCATCCACGGCGGAAACCGCATCGGCGGTTCAGCGTTATCCGCTTCGCTAGTCTTCGGTCGGCGCGCCGGCAGGAAGGCGGCAGCGCTCGTCAAGGAGGAGCGGGTGGATCTGGCCGGAGCGGAAGACGGTGCCATCCCCGAATCCGAACGCGCGTGGCTTGCGAGCCTGATGAGCCGCAACAGCGGTCCGCTGCAATCTGACGTGCGTACGGCCTGCCTCATGCTGGCGCACAATAAGCTGGGTCCGATCCGTGAAGGACCGACGCTTAAAGAGGCGCTCGCAGAGTATGAGCGCTTCGACC
>DOZZ01000251.1:0-434 GCA_003517725.1 Bryobacterales bacterium
GTGACGAACGGGTAGGTGCCGTGGTCCAGATCGAGCATGGTGCCCTGCGCGCCTTCGAACAACACTTGTTTGCCCGCGCGAATGGCCTCGTTCAGCAGCGTCGCCGTGTCGCACACCATGGGACGCAGCCGCTCGGCGTAAGCGTCGAACTCTTCGCGGATGGCTTTCAGGTCGAAGGGCTCGGCGATGTCGAAGGCATCGGCGAGCGTCTGCTTTTCGCGCGCCATCTCTTCGAACATCCGGCAGAAGGTCACGCGGTCGAGCAGATCCACCACGCGGATGCCGCGGCGTCCGGCCTTGTCTTCATAACACGGGCCAATGCCGCGCAAAGTCGTCCCGATATGGATGCGCCGCTCCATCAGCTTGTGAAACGGCAGCAGGATGTGCGCGCGGTTGCTGATGCGCAGTTGCGAGCGGACGTCCACGCCGGCTTG
>DOZZ01000251.1:692-27671 GCA_003517725.1 Bryobacterales bacterium
AATGATGGTGTGGCCGGCGTTATGGCCACCCTGATAGCGGACGATAAAATCGAAACGGTGGGCCAGGAGATCGACGATCTTTCCTTTGCCTTCGTCGCCCCACTGCGAACCTAATATGATGATGTTACGCATTGCCCAAAACCTCCGATTGTAGCGCACTTGCTGTGCTACGCTGACCTTCATGCAGCTTTCGGAAGTCTTCCTGCGCTTTCAGGAGGACGCCTTCAAACAACTCCTGCGCAGTATTTCCATGGGTAAGTTAAAGACGTATCAGTTATTCGAACGGCTGAAGACGCGGCTGCACCTGCACAAGCTGAATACCGAGACCCTGCGCAACGCGGCGCCGCGGCTGCGCGAGAGGCTCGCCGAACACGATGAGGAGCTGGCCACCGATCTGTCGCAGGCCATTCTGGTCAGCCACCTCGATATGATTGTGGCGGTGCTGAACTTTCTCGGCATCCCGCACGACGACGGCTTCTTCGCCAAGGACGTGGACGCCACCCCGTACCTGACCGAAGGCTGGCAGGCGCGCGTCTTCGAGCAGTTCCGCAACGATTACCCGCTGCCGCTGCTGACTTTTTATATCAATCACCTGACGCTCGAACTGGCGCAAACGCAAGCCCTGTTCGCACCCGCGGCCTAGCGGGTCGCGGCAAGCTCCGGCCATGGAAACAGCACTCACGGCACTCGAAAGCAGTACTCTGTCCCGCATCCGCGAAGCCGTCACGGCGGAGGCGCTCGAGGCCGTGCGCGTCGAAGTGCTGGGACGCAAAGGCCAGCTCGCCGCCGTCAGCCGCGACATGGGCAAGCTGACGCCCGAAGAGCGCGCGCGCGTCGGCAAGCTGCTCAACACGGTTAAGACGTCGGTCGAAGCCGCGCTCGAAGCCCGCCGCGCCGAGTTCGAAGCCCAGGCACTCGCGCTGCGCCTCGACGCCGAATGGCTCGACATGACGGTGCCGGCCGGCGGCACGCGGCCCGGCGCGCTGCACCCGGTCAGCCGCATCCAGCAGGAGATTGAAGATCTGTTTCACTCGCTCGGCTTCACCATCCTCGACGGGCCCGAGGTGGAAGACGAGTATCACAACTTCGACGCGCTCAACATTCCACCGGACCATCCGGCGCGCGACATGCAGGACACCTTCTGGCTCGAAGGCGGCCTGCTGCTGCGCACCCACACCTCGCCGGTGCAGGTGCGCGGCATGGAGCGTCTGGGCCCGCCGCTGCGCATGATCGCGCCCGGCCGCGTCTTCCGCAACGAAAGCGTGGACGCCTCGCACGAGCACACCTTCTATCAGGTGGAAGGCATGATGATCGACCGCGACGTGTCGGTCGCGAACCTGATCTTCTTCATGACCACGCTGTTGACCGCGGTCTTCAAGCGCCAGGTGACGGTGCGGCTGCGCCCCGGCTTTTTCCCCTTCGTCGAACCAGGCTTTGAACTCGACATACGCTGCCTGATCTGCGCCGGCGAAGGTTGCCCGGTATGCAAGCACAGCGGCTGGGTAGAGTTGTTGCCGTGCGGCCTGGTGAACCCGCGGGTGCTGCAAGCGAGCGGCATCGACTCCGAACAGTGGGGCGGCTTCGCCTTCGGCCTGGGCCTCACGCGCCTGGTAATGATGCGCTACGCCATCGACGACATACGCTGGCTGCAGAGCGGCGACCTGCGCTTCCTGGAGCAGTTTGCATGAAGTTTTCGTATGCCTGGATCGCGGAGCTCGTCGAAGGCTTGCAGGTCGAGCCCGCCGGCCTGGAAAAACTGATCACCACCCGCACCGCCGAGTGTGAAGGCGTCGTCGAAACCGGCGCCCTGCTGGCCGATGCCTGCCTCGCGCGCGTCGAAACGGTCGAGCCGGTCGCCGGCACGCGCTTAGTCAAAGCGGAAGTCGAGACGGGCCGCTACGGCCGCAAAACCGTCGTCTGTGGCGCGCCCAACTGCCGCGCGGGCATGACCACGGTCTATGCGCCGATCGGCGTCAAGACGGTGCAAGGCGTCGCGAGTGACGGCATGCTGGCCAGCGGCGACGAGCTGGGGCTCAACAAAGATCACGGCGGCATTCTGGAACTCTCGGGCGAGCCCGGTGCCGCGCTCAAAGGCTGCGCGCCTGACCGCGTCATCGAAATCGATAATAAGAGCCTGACGCACCGTCCCGACCTCTGGGGCCACTACGGCATGGCGCGCGAAGTCGCGGCCATCACCGGCGGCCGTCTGAAAGATCCGGTGCATCCCGAGCTGCTGCCGCAAGGCGAAGCCGGGGTCGCCGTTGCTATAGAAGACCCCGAGCTGTGCCCGCGCTACAGCGCCGTGGTCTTTGAAAACGTGAAGGTCGAGCCCTCGCCGCCATGGCTGCAGTTCCGCCTCACCGCCGCTGGACTGAACCCCATCAACAACATCGTCGATCTGACCAACTTCGTCATGGCCGAACTGGCGCAGCCCATGCACGCCTTCGATCTCGACCGACTGCAGGGCCGCGTCATCCACGTGCGCAACGCGCAGCAGGGCGAACAGATCGCGGCGTTGAACGGCGAGACCTACGCGCTGACGCCCGCCAACCTGGTGATTGCCGATGCCGGCGGCCCCATCGCGCTAGCCGGCGTGATTGGCGGGGATGCCAGCGCCATCTCCGAAAGCACCACGCGCATCGTCTTCGAGAGCGCCAATTTTCAGGCCTCCAGCGTCCGCAAGACATCGTCCGCGCTGCGCATCCGCACCGACGCCTCCATGCGTTTCGAAAAAGCGCAAGACCCGGCCAACACCGTGCGAGGCCTCGCCCGGGCCATCGAGTTGATGCGCCTGGTGTGTCCCGGCGCGAAGCTAGTGGGTGGCTTGGCCGATGCGGGCCACGCGCTGCCCGTACCGCCGCCCGTGACATTGCGGCTCGACTGGCTGGCCCGCAAATTAGGTCGCGCGGTGCCAGCCGAACAGGTGCGCTCGATTCTCGAGAGCTTGCAGTTCGGCGTGAAGGACGCCGCGCCGGGTGTATTCGCAGTAACGGTGCCGTCGTGGCGCGCCACCAAAGACGTCTCGATCCCCGACGACCTGGTGGAAGAAGTAGGCCGCATGATCGGCTACGAATCGATCGAGCCCAAGCCGCCCTCGGTCGACGCCGTGGTCCCGCCGGATTCGGGCGAGCGCCTCTACCTGCGCAGTCTGCAGGCGCTGCTCTGCGCGCGCGGCTTCACCGAAGTCTTCAACTACTCGTTCCTGAGCGACGAGCAGATCGAGCGCTTCGGCTTCGTGCCCCAAGAGCATCTGCGTCTGATCAACCCCATCGTCGCGGGCCAGAACCGCATGCGTCTGTCTTTAGTGCCCGGCATCGTGGCGAATCTGGCGGCCAACAGCAAGCACGCGGAAAACTTCCGGCTCTTCGAAATCGGCCGCGAAATTCATAAGCGCGAGGGCAGCCTGCCCGATGAGCGCCGTCATGTAGTCGCCGCGCTCTACGCGCGCCACGGTGATGGCGTGGCGGGCGTCAACGAAATTAAGTCCACGCTGGTAGCTATCGCCCCCGGGGCGCAACTGCGGCCCGCGCCGCCGCGCGTCTACGAACACCCCGCGCGCGTCGCCGAAGCGCTCTGGAACGGCCGCGTCATCGGACGTGTCTTCGAACTCCATCCAACATTTCTGGAAGGCCGCGCCGCACTGCTCGATCTGGACCTTGCCGCGGTCGAGGCTGCTCAACCGACCGCGATGCGCTATCAACCGGTACAGCGCTATCCCGCCAGCCAGTTCGATCTCTCGGTGCTGTGCGGCGCGCGCGAGCTGGCCGCCACGCTCGAGAGCCGCATGCGGCAGTTCGCCGGAGAGCTGGTCGAAAGCATCGAGTACGTGCGCCAATATCAGGGCGCGCCGCTACCCGCCGGCCAGAAGAGCGTTTCGTACCGCCTGACCCTCAGCGCGCCCGATCGCACGCTCTCTTCAGACGAAGTTACGGCCGCGCGCACACGCCTGATCGAAGGCATGCGCGGCCTGGGATACGATCTGAGGGTATGAACCGCCGGAACTTCCTGCAGACCGCGGCCTTCGCGGCTCCCGCCATAGTCGCACCCGCCAAGCTCCCGCCCACCGCGCCGCTGCGCATCACGCGCGTCCGTTTCTACCACAACCCCGCTTCGCGCTCGCTCTTCAACCAGAGCTTCCATATCGTCACGGTTGAGACCGACGCGGGTATCACCGGTATCGGCGAAGGCGGCATGGCCGAGACGGTGGAACAGTGCGGCGCCATGATCATCGGCGAGGATGCGTCGAACATCGAGAAGCTCTGGCAGATGATGTACCGCGGCTATTTCTATCCGGCCGGCCGCGAGAAGCTGGACGCCCTGGGCGCCATCGACATGGCCCTGTGGGACATCAAAGGCAAAGCCCTGGGCGTGCCGGTGTATGAGTTGCTGGGCGGCCTGGCGCGCGATCACGTCGAATGCTACTCGACGGGCTTCCCCTCGCAGGGCAGCGTGAAGGAGACCGCGCGCGCCTGTATCCAGGCCGGCTTTCGCGCCTACCGTACGTCGGTCGCGGATGGCGTGCCTTTCGACTCCCATAAAGTCGTGCGCGAGACTGCGCGCCATTGCCAGGAGGTGCGCGACGGTGTAGGCCCGGACGGAGACTGGTCGATCGACTATCACACGCGCCTCGACCTGCCCGACGCCATCCGCCTCAGCACGCTGATCGAGCCGCTCGAGCCGTACTTCTGCGAAGATCTGGTCCGCAGCGAGAATAAGGCGGTCTATCACGAGTTGCGCCGCCAGGTAAAAGTGCCCATCGCGGTGGGCGAGCAATTTGGCGACAAGTGGGACACCAACGAGCTCATCGAGCAGCGCCTGATCGACTACACGCGCGTGACGCTGCCCAACACCGGCGGGATAACCGAATACCGCAAAATCGCGGCGGCGTGCGAGACGCACTACATCGGCCTGATCCCGCACTTCACCGGCCCGGTGGCGACGGCCGCGCTGGTGCACGTCTGCGGCGCCTTCCCGGGGCCCGTCATGATGGAACTGACGGGTCTTGGTCCCAAAGCCGAATCGCATCTGCCCGAATGCGCCGACTTTAAGAACGGCAAACTTTACCCGAACCGTCGCCCGGGCCTGGGCGTCACGCTCGACACCAAGCCGCTGCAATTGAAAGTGGAGGTGGCCAAGCAATTCCGCCTGACGCCGATTTACCAGCGCCCGGACGGCTCCATAACCAACTGGTAAATCCAGTTCGGCGATTTTCGTCGCTGCGCGCTTACCTGGGGACCAGGCGCAGGTAGATGATGCGCATCAGGGCGATGACCGGAACCGATAGAAACATGCCGGGCACGCCGCCTAACCGCTCACCCGCGAAGACGCCCAGAATTACCAACAGCGGAGGCACTTCCACGCCCTCGCTCATCAGGCGCGGGGCCACTACGTAATCCTGGAACATGCGGTACAGGCCCAGGAACAGCACGATCCACAGCAGGTGCGGATAGCCGCTGACGGCCGCGACCGTGAGAATCAGGGCCGCGGCGATCAACGGCCCCACCATCGGAATGAACTCGAGCGGGAAGGCAATCACGGCCAGCAGCAGGCCATAGGAGACACCGAAGAGCGAAAGCACGATGGCGAAAACAGTGAACGTCGCGAGACCCAGGAAGAAGAGCGACCGCACATACTGCAGCAGCAGCTGGTGCACATCGCGCATAAACTCGTCGACCTCGTGCTTGTGTTCGGTGGGCACGGCGCGCATCAACTGGGCGCGAATCAGCACCGAGTCCTTCAGCAGAAAGAAGCTCAGAATGGGCACCACCACCAGATAGATCAGGTTACTGCTGGCGGCCAGAACGCCCATTAGAAGATGAGGCAGGTAACCCACGGCTTCGTCATAATGCTGCCTGACGGCATTGGCGATCTGATCGAGCGCCTGCTGCTTCAAAGTCTGGGCCGCCGCGGGCAGACTCGGCGTGGGCTGCTGCTTTAGGTTTTTCAAAAACTCCGGCGCGCGCTGGGCTAAGGACGATGCCTGCTCGGCGGCCACGCTGCCGATCTCCGCCACCGCCAAGCCCAGCAGCGCCATCACCAGCAGGAACACGATAGCGAGGGCCGGCTTGCGCGAGCGACCCGGCAGCCAACGCACCAGCATCGTCACCACCGGATACAGAAGGTAGGAAAGCAGCACCGCGACAATCAGCAAGAACAGCACCTGGCGGATCTTGTAAACCGCGAAGAGCGTCAGCAGCACCAACGCGGCGGTCCAGGTGTAACGCGCGGCGTTGCGATCGAGTCCCAGCATTATTCGGGTCTTCTCTCCACTTTGATCCGCAGGATGCGGTTGCGCTCGACAGCCACGGCGGTGAAGATACGGTTGCCGTGTTCAAAACTTTCGCCCGCTTTCGGAATGTGGCCCAGTTTATACAAAAGGAAGCCGCCGACGGTTTCGAAGCCGTGATCGACGGGAATGCCGGCGTTATACTGCGCTTCGAAATCGCGCACCTTCATGGCCGCGTCGATCTCGATTTCGCGCGCCTCGGCCGGCTGCGGTTGCGCCGGGGCATCGTCGTATTCGTCCTCGATCCGGCCGACGATCTGTTCGAGCACATCTTCCACGGTGATCAAGCCGGTGATGGTGCCGTATTCGTCCACCACCATGGCGATGTGCGCTTTGCCGGTGCGAAACACGTCCAGCATCTGCACCAGAGGCTTGGTTTCCGGGACTACCAGGTGCTTGCGCATCCACTGCTGCACTTCAAACACGCCGGGTGGCCGGCCCGCGCGAAGGGCCAGACGCCGCTCCTGCCAAACCGTCAGCAGGTCTTTGTAATAGAGCACGCCCACGATGTGCTCGGGGTCGCCCCGATACACGGGCAGGCGGGAATGCTGCTGTTCGATCATGGTGGCCAGCACCTGGTCCAGGCTGGCATCGGCGGCGATGGCGACCATCCGGTTGCGCCCGATCATGGCATCGCGCACGGCGATCTGGTCGAGGTCGAGAACGCGGTGGATCATGTCCTCCTGAGTCTCGGCGAGATGGCCGGCGTGGCCGCTGGAGGCCACGATAAAGCGCAGTTCCTCGGGCGAGTGGCCGCCGCGATGCCGCGATTGCACGCCCAGCGAGCGGGTCAGGGCGGCCGCGGATTTCTCGATCACCAGAACGAACGGCCGCGAGATTTTGGCGAACAGCAGCAGCACCGGCGCCACCGCGATAGCGAGGCGATCGGCCTTGGCCACCGCCAGATTCTTCGGTACCACTTCGCCGATGACCACGTGGCCATAGCTGATCACCAGAAACGCGATGATGAAGCTGAGGGCTTCCAGCGCGACCGTGGTGCCCTTGGTCATCAGCGGATGAAACAGGTTTTCAGCCAGACGGAAAAGCGTGTCTTCGCCGGCCCAGCCCAGCCCCAGGCTGGCCAGGGTGACGCCCACCTGCGTCATGGAGAGCAGATTTTCGGGGCGTTCCAAAAGTTGCAGCGCCATGCGCGCGCCGGCCTCGCCTTCCGCGGCCAGCTGCTTCAATCGCGATTCGCGCACCGATAGCAACGCCACCTCCGCCGCCGCGAAGAAGGCGTTGATGGCCAGGATCAGCCCCAGCAGAAGAATGCGAAATCCAAAATGTGAAACCGGCATGCGTTCAGGCGATCACTCAATTCTACGGGCTAAAGGTGGCGCGGTGGCGCGGCGCGCCCCTACAATTCAAGGGTGCTGCTGAAGAAATTCGTCCGCGTGGTGAATATTTTCCTGGGCTTGAGCATGGTGGCCCTGCTGGGAGTAATGTATTGGCTGTTCTGGCGGCCGCTGCCCCAAACGTCCGGCGCCATCCGCGTACGCATCGCTCAGCCGGTGGAATCGGTACGCGACGCGCTGGGCGTGCCGCACCTGCGGGCGGCCAATGAAGACGACCTCTACTTCGCGCAAGGCTATGTCACGGCGCAGGAGCGTCTGTGGCAGATGGACAGCCTGCGCCGCTTCGCCGCGGGCGACCTGTCGGAGATCGTGGGCCGCGTAGCTGTAGCGTCCGACATGGAGGCCCGCCGTCTGCGCATACGGCACATCGCTGAAGAGGCTTATCTGACACTACCGGCCGCCGACCGCGCCCAGACTGCGGCTTATGCCCGCGGCGTGAATGCCTACATCGATTCGCATCGCAAGGCGCTGCCGTTTGAGTTCGAAGCGCTGTCCTATAGCCCGCGCCCGTGGAGCGCGGTCGACTCGCTGATCATCGGCCTCTACATGTATCGCACGCTCACGACCAGCTGGACCGATGAAGTTACCAAAGCCAGCATGCTGAGCGGCGGCGACCCGGCCAAGGTCAACCAGCTGTTTCCGGTGCGCTCCGGGCATGAGTTTCAACCCGGCTCGAACGCCTGGGCTGTCTCGGGCGCGCACACCGCGTCGGGCCATCCGCTGCTGTCGAACGACATGCACCTGGAAGCCGCGCTGCCGGGCATCTGGTTCATGGTGTCGCTCGAGGTGCCGGGCATGCACGTGGAGGGCGTGGCGCTGCCGGGGCTGCCCGGCGTGATCGTGGGCCACAACGACCGCATCGCGTGGGGCGTGACGAACCTTGGCTTCGACGTGCAGGACCTTTACGTCGAACGCATCGATGAGAACACCGGCGTCTATCAATATGACGGGCACGCCGAACAAGCCCGGCTGGAGCGCGAAATTATTGCGGTCAAGGGCGAGCATGCGGCGGAGCTTAAACAGTGGATCACGCGGCATGGCCCGGTGCGGCATGAGCTGGGCCGGGCCATGGCGCTGCGCTGGACCGCGGCGGAGGCCGGCGCGTTTCAACTGTCGTTCGTCGAAATCGACCATGCCCGCAACTGGGGTGAGTTCCTGCACGGCGTGGCCCGGCTGCCGGGGCCGGGCCAGAATTTCGTGTACGCCGACGTGGACGGCAATATCGGGTACCACGCCAGCGGCAAGCTGCCCATACGCCATGGCTATGCCGGAGATATCCCGGTCGACGGCACCTCGAGCGCCAACGAATGGGCCGGCTATATTCCTTTCGATGAGCTGCCGTCGGCGTACAACCCGGCGGGCGGTTACATTGTCACGGCCAATCAAAATCCGTTTCCGGCGAGTTACGCGTACCCGGTGAACGGCAACTTCGCGCCGCAGTACCGGTCGAACCAGATTCGCAGCCTGTTGCGGACCACGCCCAGGCTGACTCCCGCGGATGGCCTGCGCATCCAGAAAGACGTTTACGGCGGCTTTGCCGATTTTTTTGCACGGCAGGTGGTGCGCGCGGCCGACCGCAAGCACGCCGCCGATGGCGATGTGCGAGATGCCGTCGCGCTGCTGCGAAATTTCAACGGGCAAATGGATAAAGACGCGGCCGCGCCGCTGCTGATCGATCTGGCGTACCGGCGTTTTCGCGTGGCTCTGGCGCAGATTGCCTCGCCCGGCAAGGGCGCGCTGTATCAGAATGTGCTTTCGCTGGCGGTCATGCAGAACCTGCTGACTGAGCGGCCGCACGGATGGTTCGCGGATTGGGATGACGCGCTGCTGCAATCTCTTCGTGACGGCCTGAAGGACGCGCGCGCGCAGCAGGGCCGCGATCTGAAAAAGTGGCACTATGGCCAGTATTTGAGCTGGACCATCGCGCATCCGGTGGGCCATCGCCTGCCTGGCGTGGCGCCGTATTTCGACGTCGGCCCGGTGTATATGAGCGGCAGCAGCGACAGCGTCAAGCAGACCGGCCCGCGGCTAGGCCCCTCGGAGCGCATCAACGAAGACGTCGGCGCGTGGGACAACTCACTGTGGAATATTGTGATCGGCGAAAGCGGCCACGTGCTCTCGCGCCACTACAAAGACCAATGGAACGCCTACTACAACGGCGCTAGCTTCCCGATGCAGTTCCGCCGCGTGGAGCAAAAGAGCCGGTTGCTGTTCGAGCCCCGGTAAATGTTTTCTTCGCGCCTCAATTGGCACGCCGGCACAAATCCTATCGCGCAGGCGCTGGCGCGGCGCGTCAGCCCGTATCTCGACCTGACGCAGTCGAACCCGACGCGGGCAGGCATTGATTATCCAGTCGCCGGGATCGTCTCCGGTTTCGGGGACGCGCGCATGCTGCACTATGCGCCGCAGGCGTTCGGGCTCCCCGCCGCGCGCGAACAGATTGCCGCGTTGCACGGCGTCGATCCGCAACGCGTGGTGCTTACGGCCAGTTCGAGCGAGGCCTACGCGTGGCTGTTCAAGCTGCTGGCTGACGCGGGCGATTGCGTGCTGGCGCCACGGCCATCGTATCCTCTGTTCGAGTATCTGGCGGCGCTCGAATCGGTGCGCGTCGACTATTACCCGCTGCACTACGATCATGGCTGGTTCATCGACTGCGCTGCACTCGAAGCGCGCATCACCCCGCGCACGAGGGCCGTAATTCTGGTGAACCCGAACAATCCGACTGGCTCGTATGTGAAGCGCGACGAACTCGAGCGGCTTGGCGCGATCTGCCGGCGGCATGGCCTGGCCATCATCTCCGATGAGGTGTTCGCGGATTACGCCATCACCGAAGATGAGCGGCGCGTGCCGACGCTAGCGGGCTTTGGCGACGCGCTGACGTTTTGCCTGAACGGTCTTTCGAAGCTCGCGGGTTTGCCGCAGATGAAGCTGGGGTGGATGCTAGCGGGCGGCCCGGACGCGTCCGAAGCTCTGCACAAATTAGAGCTGATCGCCGATACCTATTTGTCCGTTGGCGCACCGGTGCAGTTCGCGTTGGCGGCGCTGCTGGCCGCGCGCGTGCCGGTGCAGGCGCAGATTCGGGAGCGGTTGCAGCGCAACATGGCGGCTTTGCGGGCGGGCATTGAGCGGGCGCCGGGTATTTCGTTGTGGCCGCCCGAAGGAGGGTGGTACGCCACGCTGCAGGTGCCTCGCGTGCGGAGTGAGGAGCAGTGGACTTTGGACTTGATCGAGAAGCATGGCGTCCTGGTGCAGCCCGGGTTCTATTACGACTTCGAGCGCGAGGCGTTTTTGGTGGTGAGTTTGTTGACTTCGCCCGATATCTTCGACGAGGGAATGGAGCGGCTGGTGGCGGCAGTGCACGCGGCCGGCTAATCACAACCCACCCGTGGCGCAGGTCATCGCCTTTCGTGGCCTGTCTCTCAGGGCCTTGCGGCCCACGCAAGCTCATGAAAAAATTTGTGGGGCAGCTTTTAAGCTGCAGCCGGCTTCAGCCGGCCTGGCGATCGAGAAGCGTCCGCCCAATTGTTTTTTCGACCCTGCGTGGTGAGGCCAACCAGATTTTACTCATGGCGTCAGCCCGCGAATGTTCGCATTCTGAATGAGGCTGGCGAGCAAGGTTCAGATAGCGGTCTTCGATTTAAAGAGCAGCCCGGTTGGCCTTACCACGCAGGCCACGGAAGTTTTGCGTACCAGGAAGTATCCGAACAATTAGCGGCTGCTTAGCATGCCTTGCACGCGCAGCCAGTTCGCCAATAGCGGCGGCCACATCGAGAGTGCCGGGTCAAAGGTCGCCAGGCCTACGCCGTGTGGGCCGTTTTGGAAGATGTGCATCTCGGCCGGTACGCCCGCCTTATGCAGTGCTTCGTAAAAGAGGATGCTGTTTTCCGGCGGCACCGTTGTATCGGCGCTGGTGGTGAACAGGAACGTGGGCGGCGTGCGCGGCGTCACCTGTAGCTCGTTCGACAAGCTCTCGACTAGTTTCGGGTCGGGGTTGTCGCCCAATAGATTCTTCATGGACCCGCGGTGCGTCTCGGGCCGGGTAAAGGTGATCACCGGATAGGCCAGAATCAGGAAATCGGGGCGGCTGCTGACCTGCTCGATGTGGTCGGAGGAAGTGGGCACGCCTGCGTCGAAGTGCGTGCCGGCCGTCGCCGTTAAGTGGCCGCCGGCGGAGAAGCCCCACATGCCAATGCGGTTGGGTGCGATGCCGTACTGCGCCGCCTGCGCGCGGACGGTGCGGATGGCGCGTTGCGCGTCCATCAATTCCGCGGGATGGTGGTAGCGCGGGCCCAACCTGTACTGCAGCACGAACGCCGCGACGCCGTAGCCGTTCAGCCATTTGGCGATCTGCAGGCCTTCGTGGTCCATGGCTAGGGCGCCGTAGCCGCCGCCCGGGGCCACTACCACTCCCGTGCCCACCGGGTGCTCCGGCAGATAGATGGTGAGCTTGGGCCGGTCGATTTCCTGACTATCGACGGCGCCCGGCGCGCCCTGCGGCCACAAAAGCACGGTCTTCGGCGGCTCGGCGGCGGATGCCGCGGCCCACATCGTCCCTAGCAAAACAGCAAGTCGAATCGTCACGAATTACATGCTACGACATCAGCTGGTTTGTTTGCGCCTCAGCTCCAGAATCAGTCTCATCACATGACTTTCAATTTCCTGGCACGACCGCCGGTAGACCTGCGGGCCGCGCAGAAACGGATCCTCCACGCGCCACTCGCGCACCTCGGCTTTGGTGGCGCCGGGCAGCGGGCCGCCGCTCATGTTGATAATGAGGTCGGCCTGCGTTCCGCGGGCGTCATAGGGCTTGGGGAAATGCTTCGAGATGTCGATATTCTTCTCGGCCATGGTCTGGACGGTCTCGGGCGCGACCTGGGGCGTGGGATTCAGGCCCGCGCTGGCCGCCTCCATCACGTCCGCGCCATAAGCCCGCGCGAAACCCTCCGCCATTTGGCTGCGGCAACAGTTGCCGATGCACAGGAACAAAACCTTTTTCACGCGCGAGCCTCGCGCCATCCCCGGTAGAGCACGGCCGCTACCGTCAGCAACGCGGCCAGGCGCAGCCACCACAAAATTCTGGCTTCGACGCCGCCATCCCAGACCAGGTCGATCTTCATAGCGCCGCTGCGCTTCGGGTCGATCACCATGTAGCCCAAGGCGTCTTTTTCAATCGGGACCGGCTGGCCGGCCACGCTGGCGTTCCATCCGAAGTGCGCATTCTCCTGGACCGATACTATTTGTCCGGGCTCCAGCCGCGTGGTGATGTGGGCGCGGCTGGGCGTCTCCCATTGCCAGTCCGCCGCGGGCAGGGCCGGATTATCCAGGGCCGCCACATAGGCGAGCATCGGCTGGTAGTCGATGCCCGACACGGGGCGGTGCGCCGTCAGATCCTGGCGCGTCATCACATGAGCCAGTGAGGCCGTGCGCTGCGGCACGCGGTAAATAGTGTCGACGCCCTCGCGCCACACTTCCGTGAGTTGCGCCCGCAGCGGCGCGGTATCGTAAAAGTCCACGAAAGAGTCGCGCGTCCCCGGCTCGTCTATATAGACGGCCTGCGCGCCGTAGACTTTGAGCCAGACCACCCGCGCCCGCGCTTGCGGATCGTTCATGCCCGACTTGATGTTGAAGTTGGAATCCCAGATCAGATCGTCCAGCACGGATTGGTCGCAGCAACCGGTTACCTGCGGCGAATCGGTGAAGACATTCATCCAGAAGGCGGTTGAGCCACCGGCCATCACGCGCTGCCCCGGGTAGTGCTGTTCGAGGTACTTGGATACGCGATATTCGACGGTGGAGGTGATATCGATGGGTTGGATCGACGCGCGGACGTAGCGCCGGTACGTGATGGTCTGCCGCACAAAAAACACCACCACCACCGCGACGATCGCCCAACGCCAATTGCCCGGCAATCGATCGCTCACGGCAGTTAAGGCAAACGCGCCGGCCAACACCAGCCCGATTTCCATCTCCAGATGGAACCGGCCGGCGTCCGGAAGGATAAAGACGTGAAAATATTCCGAGCCCAGCACAATCCACGACGTCAGCAGGGTATAGAACAGCCCCAGGCGTAGCGCCAGGTTTACGCGCCGGGTGCCCCACCAAACCAGCGCCGCGGCCGACGGCAGCAGTGCCCACGAAATGTAGTAGCCGTGATCTTTGACCGGCCCATGCGCCATGCGATTCGCGTTCTGGTATGTCTGCAGCACTTCGCTCAGCGGGTTCCATGGCGCAATCGCAAGATACGCGACCGCCGCGATCACGGCCAGCAGCCACACGGGCCGCTTCGCGGTAAGCAGATAGCAGGCGGAGAACATGGTTAAGGCCACGGTGCCGGGCCAACTGGTCAACAGCAGCAGCCCCATGCCGGTTCCCGCCAGCACGTAGGACCACGCCGTGCGGCGGGTGCAGGCTAGGTGCATGGCGCCGAGAGCGAACGTTACCAAGGTAAGTGAAATGACGTGCGGCCCTTCGCCGTAACGTACCAGGGCCTGATAGCGCCGGGCGTGGCGCCAGCCCCCCATATCCACGCGCACCGTTTGCATCAACAGTCCCGACGGAGAGAGCAGCGAGTAGAATAAACCGGTCGCGGCGCTGGCCCAGGGGCGGCCCGACATCACCCAAGCCATCCAACACAGGCTGACCGGGCCCAGCGCGTACATCACGGCGATGACCCAGTGGTAGGCATGCGCCGGGGTCCAGGCGGTCACTTGCGAAAGCATGGCGGAAGCCAAGGGCAAGGCCGGCTGGTACACGTACGAGATTGGGAAGCCGCTGTACCAGAGGGGGAACCAGGCGTTTTCAGAGCCGTGCCGCTGCCAATAGCGCGCAAACGCAATATGGACCGCCTCAATGGAGCCCATCTGGTTCAGATACTCCAGGGACGCGAGCCCGTGAACGATATAAAGGTTGAGCAGAAACAACGCCGCTAGAATGGCGGCGATGGTCTTAAGAGGGGAGCGCTGCAATAGCAATCATCCGGTGCCACGGAGCGGCGGGAAAATCTAAGTCTTGTTGCCAAGCCCCATCTTGTCCATCTCGGTGAAGAGCACCTTGCGGTCCTCTTCGAGGGCGATGTTGGACAGCATGACCGCAGTGGAATCGGAGAGTCCGACCTCTAAGTCAGCCTTGGGCCGGGTGCCGGTGCGGACGCTATTGAAGAAGCCTTCGAGCTCCAGGTCGACCGGGTTGCGCCCTTCCTCGGGCGCCATAATGCCCTTGCTGTAGAGCAGCCGGCGGCCGTGCTTCAATTCGCTCTCGAGAAAGCTGTCGTTGGGCGATAGCTCGTCCTTGGCGAGCAGCACGGGCATGCCCTTCTGAGCGCCCACCGAAACCATGGTCGCGCCGGCGGACCACTTCTTCTCTTTGCCCGCCGCGTGGGTGACTTCGGGCCGCGGCGGTTCTGGGTAGAACACGGCCATCGCCGGGTGCGTGTCGTCGCCGACGGTGATCTCCACCGCGCCTTCGGTGCCCATGATGATCTCGCCAAATTCGGTGCGCGTGCCGCCGAACATCGGCACATGCGAATTGGTGCTGATGTAGGTGGCGACCAGCTTCTTGCCCTTCGGATAGCGGAAAATGAGCTGCACGTTATCGGCAATATCGCGGCCGTCGAAGATGAACTCGTGGCCGCCCACGGCAACCACGGATTCCGGGCGGCTGCCGAACATCCAATCAGCCACGTCCACCTGATGCGAAGCGAGCTCCGCCGCCAGGCCGCCGGACATATCTTTGAACAGCCGCCAGTTGTTCATATTGTCGCGGCCGCCCGGCTTCATGGTCCAGCCCGGATTGCGGTTCCACTGGGCATACATGTTGGTGACCTCGCCCAGCGCCCCCTTGTCGATCATGTCTTTGACGGCCTGATAGAAGCGGCTGTAGCGGCGCTGCAGGCCCACCTGCATGATCTGCTTGGGGCGCTCATTCGACAGCGCGCGCAGGGCGTGCAACTCTTCGGGCTTAAAGACCAGGCTCTTCTCGCAGAAGGTATGCTTGCCGGCTTGCAGCGAATCGCGCGTGACCGGGAAGTGTACAAACAAAGGCGTGGCAATAATGACCGCCTCGACGTCTTTACGACCCAGCAGCTCGCGGTAATCCTTATATTTCGTGGGATTGGTGCCAATGGTTTCGGCGCCCTTATCCAGGTGGTCCTGGTTGATGTCGCAGAGCGCGATGCAGCGGCCGGTGTCAATACCCTTCAGGTGTTTCAGCAGGTAGGAGCCGCGGCTGCCGGTGCCGATCATGCCGAACTGAACCTGATCGCTGGCGGCACGCACCTTCTGGATCGCCGGCGCCCCCTGCAAAGGGCGAGCCGCGGCGATCGCGCCCGCCGTGCCGGCTACCTTGAAGGCATCGCGGCGTGAAATTTCAGTGGATGAAACAGGCTTTTCGGGCATCGTCGACCTCGGAACCAACAGTCTATTCCGTTTGGGCGTCCTGAGCAAATGCCCACCTGGCAGCGGGCGCGTCAGGCTCGAATCATCGATTTTCAGTCGAGTACCCGAAAAAGATACATTTGAGAGGTTTCACGCCACGCCGCCCACATAGGTGCTGTTTGGCACCGGAAGTGCATAGGTGGAAGCACGGTGATTGTTCTTGTGAGCACAGCACCTTGACACCGTGATAGAATTACTTGTAACGAGGAGCACAAATGGCGACCACAATCGCAGTACCGGCCCCCGCCCCCCAACGTGATTTGGAAGATCCGTTAGCGCATCTGCCCTGTTCCACTATTCTTGCTTACAAGAAAGGGCAAGCCGTTTACAACCAGGACCAGCCTTCAAACAACTTGTATCTGGTAATCGCTGGCAAAGTAAAAGTCTGCCGTCTGGCGGAAGACGGCCGGCAGGTAGTGGTCGACATTTACCAGCCGGATGAATTCTTCGGCGAATCGGCCTTTCTGAACCTGTCACGCCGTTCGGAAATCGCCGTGGCTCTTGAGCCTACCAAGGTGATGACCTGGAGCACCAACGATATCGAAGATATCCTGATGCGCCGTCCCAAGCTGGCCATCGCTCTGATGCAACTGCTGGTGCAGCGCTCGATGGATTTCGGGCATCGCATCGAAAGCTTCTCGGTCGATAACATCGCCCGGCGCCTGGCGCGGACGCTGATCCGCTTCTCGGAGCGGCTCGGCACGTTGTCCGAAGACGGCTCGGTGCAGATGATTCCGTTCACGCATGAACTGCTTTCACAGTACGTGGGCACTTCGCGCGAAATAGTTACACACTACATGAACCAGTTTCGCCGCCAGGGTTATCTGCGTTACTCGCGCAAAGGCATCATGCTGTACCGCGACGCCATGAAGGACTGGCTGCGTCAGGCCGCTTAAGCGCGGCGGGCGGGAAGCTTCTAAATTCGCTAGAATTAGAGCTTCCCGTCCACCATGGAACGCTCGCCACAGCCGGTCTCCGCAATCTATCCCGGTTCCTTCGATCCCCTCACCAATGGACATCTCGATGTGATCAGCCGGGGCGCGCGGCTGTTTGAAAGGCTGACGGTTTCGGTACTTCGTAACGCCGCCAAAGAGCCTCTTTTCTCGGTCGACGAGCGCGTGGCCATGCTGCGCGAAGTGCTGTCGCACCTGCCCAACGTCGAGGTCGACTGCTTCGAGGGCCTGCTGGTGCGCTATGCCACGCAGAAGAATGCCACGGTGATCGTTCGCGGCATCCGCGCGGTTTCCGACTACGAATATGAACTGCAGATGGCGTTGATGAATCGCCGTCTGGAGCCGGCCATCGAGACGGTGTTCCTGATGGCCGGCGAAGCGTTCTCCTTCATCAGCTCGCGGCTGGTGAAAGAGGTCTATCATCTGGGCGGTGACATCGGCGCACTGGTGCCGCCCGCGGTCGAGCTACGCCTGCGCCAGAAAACTCTTAAACCAACATGCTGAAGACACTCACCAATAGCGGTATCGCCGAGCGCATCAACGCGATCAGCGTCTCCTCCACCATGAAAGTCGCGGCCGACGCCGAGAAACTGCGCGCGCAGGGCGTGGACGTAGTGGACTTCGGCGCCGGGGAGCCGGACTTCCCGACGCCGGACAACATCAAGCAGGCCGCCATCCGCGCGCTGGCCGAAAATTTTACCAAGTACACGGCGGCCGGCGGCACGCTGGAACTGAAGAAAGCCGTATGCGACCGGCATGCCGCGGAATTCTCGACCGGCTATAAGCCGTCGGAGTGCCTGATTACGGTGGGCGGCAAACACGCCATCTTCAATTTGACGCAGGCGTTGGTCAGCGCGGGCGACGAAGTGGTGATCCCGTGCCCGTACTGGGTGACCTACAAGGACGTGGTGAACTTCGCGGGTAGCAAGTGCGTGTTTGTCGAGACCGATGAAGCCCAGGGTTTCGCGTTGACGGCCGCCGCCATCGAGCCGCACCTGAACCAGCGGACCAAGATCGTGTTCATCAACTCGCCGTCGAACCCCAGCGGCGCGGTGCTGTCGCGCGAAGAGTTCGAGAAGATCTACCGCCTGACTTCGGAGCGCGGCATTTATTTGCTGACGGATGAATGCTACAGCCACTTTCTGTATGACGGGACGCCTTTTTCGATCGCCAGCCTGCCGGGCTCGAAAGAGACGGTGCTGGTGGCCGGCACGGTCTCGAAGACCTACGCGATGACCGGTTGGCGCATCGGCTACGCGCTGGCGCCAGAACCGATTATCGCCGCCATGAACAAGCTGCAGAGCCATTCCACGTCGAACCCGACGTCGATCGCGCAGAAAGCGGCGGTGGAAGCGCTGAACGGGCCGCAGGAGTCGGTGCGGACGATGCTGGCCGAGTACCGCCTGCGCCGCGATTTCGTGGTCCCGCGCCTGCGCCAGATCCCGGGCGTAACATGCGCCATGCCGCCCGGAGCATTCTACGCGTACCCCAACATCGCGTCGGTCTTCGGCCGCGGCGGCGTGCGCAACACGCTCGACTTCGCGGCCAAGCTGCTGTCGGATGCGCATGTCGCGGTGGTGCCGGGCGAGGCGTTTGGCACCGCCAGCCACATTCGCATCTCGTACGCGACCTCAATGCACGAGCTCGAGCGCGGACTCGACCGCCTTCAGAAGTTCATCGAAGCGCTGTAGTGCCGGTCGCCATCCTGCCGCCGGTGTTCGTGCCCAAGATCTGGGGCTCCACGCAACTGGAGCCCTGGTACCGCGATGCGCCGGAGCGTATTGGCGAAGTCTGGTATCCGCTGGGCACGCTGCTCATCAAATTCCTGTTCACTACCGAGAATCTCTCGGTACAGGTGCATCCCGGAGACGAATACGCGGCGCAGCACCACGCCAGCCGCGGCAAGACCGAGATGTGGCATATCCTGCGAGCCGCGCCGGACGCGGCCGTGGCCGTAGGTTTTCGCGGAGAGCTGGGCAGTCCGCAACAGTTGCTGGAAGCATCGGAATCGGGCCGCATCATGGACCTGATGCAATGGAGTCCGGCACGCCCGGGCGACACTTTTTTCATCCCCGCCGGCACGGTTCACGCGATCGGCGCGGGTTTGGCGCTCTGCGAAATTCAGCAGAACTCCGACGTAACGTATCGTCTTTACGACTACGGGCGTGACCGCGAACTGCACCTTGCGCACGGCGTCAACGTCGCGCATCTCGGCCGGCATTCTGGCGCGGCCCGGCCTGTCAAGCTTGCCGATGGGCGCGTGCGCCTGGTGGAGTGCCAATACTTCCACACCGACGCGCTGGAGGTGTATGGGGCGGCGCGCATTGCCGACCGTGTCGATGCGGTGGTGGTGATCGAGGGCCAAGTCGATATCGCGGGAACCCCGGCCCAAGCGGGTGCCGTGGCGAAGGTCAGCGGTGAAACGGAACTGCGGCTGCGCAGCGAGCGAGGCGCCCGGTTGCTGCTGGCGAGCACGTAGCGGCAGAAGCTCGGACGAGTGTTGCTAATGGACGCACTGGAGCGGAGTTTAAGAAATTCCGCGCAGGTCGCCTCGGCCGCTGTAGTGCCCCAGGCCATCGATGATGCCGCCAGGCAGTTTTACCTGCATCACGAGTTCGTCCCGCTGGCGGAACATCCTCGCAAACTCTTCCTCGCCATGGCGACGATTCAACAGGCCTTGGCTAAGAGGAAGTAGGGGTGGTGAGCGCGGTAGGAATCGAACCTACAACCTAGTGATTAAGAGTCATGAAAACGGGGTCCGCGCAAGTGGCTGAAAACGTTCATAAGTATCTCATTCAGAAGTAGATAGATTACTCGCTGGCTTACTCCCATTTACGCTAAAATACGCTGGTTTTCGCCTTCCCCTACCCCAAGAAGTCCCCAAAGTCAGAATTCTAGCCGCAAACATACCGCGCGGTTTATGTTCCCGGCGCGGCGTATACTGTTTCTTAGCCGCCTAGCTCCTGCAGGGCGACAAGCGAGGAAAACCCCTCCCCGCTGGCGGCTCAGTTCTGACGAGGGGGTCGCGAAGGGGGAGCGAGATGATTTCATCCAAGTCCGACGAGGAATTCGAGGCGCGGTTTCAGCGTGACGTCGACGCAATGCCGAAAGCCGAGCGCGACCGATTTGAAGCACTCACCGCGGAGTTCGCCGCGACTCGCAAGAAGTCCTCAGAACACATGAGGAATCTGCTTAGGCGGCTTGGCGTGTCAGAGCACACCATAGGGGAAAACCTCCGGAGAGGGCTACTTAAGGCCTCACGCTACCTGCGCATTCCAGATGAGCAATTCCGCAAGATGGAGCCTTATGAGTTAGCTGATGTTATTGACCTGGAGTTGCTAAGGGGAGGGGAACACACTCGCGAGCCTTTGGCGGATAAAGGGCCGAAGTCGGACCCTTTGGCCACCGCGGACGGCCGCAAAGGCGCGCTCTGGGCCTACAGGTCCGCGTGGTTTCCGGGTGCCAGTACTTGGGACGCGGTAGCTGGAGACTTTGACGTAGATGTCCGTGATATGCATGCCTGGTGCCGCAAGCGGATAAAACAACGCAAGAAGATTGAAGGCCAGATCTTCCTGCGGCCGCCGAATTAAAAGGAAGAATCGCCCACCTTTCGCCCACATTCGCCCACTTGATTCGCCCACATACCCCCCGCTTATCGTGGGATGCATGGTAGCCACAAAGCGCGAACAAGCTTTAAAAATCCAACCTCCTAACCGTCGGCATCTCGGGAACGAGCAGGCAGTATGCGACCTCACAGGGTTCAGTAAGCGAACTCTGCAAAAGGATCGCATGCTCGGTCGCAAGCGTTTCCCGTGGTACAAAGTGGGCGGAAAAGTTCTCTATGACCTCGATGAGGTCGAGAAGATCATATCTGACAGCAGGCGCGGTGGTGGCGATATTGCTGCCTGAAAACACCGAACCCGCTACCGAGGTGAACGGTAACGGGCTGGTGAAATGGCGATCTTCTGACGGGATCAGCCTCACTTTCTCACCTGATGGCACATTTGTCAACATAGCGCCCGCGCTGACCCGCTGGCAGCTTCTACAGCTTGCGCTTGATCGGCGGGCAGCATGAGAGCCGCACTAAATTTGCCGGTTTTGCACCAGATGCGGCCCAATGCCGCGAGCCTGGATTTGCAAGCCACCCGCAAGCTATTGGATGGCCTCGAATCGCTCCTGAAGGAAATTCGAGCTACCGAAGACCCTCGCGTTTTCGTCCTTGGCCTCAAGATTTTGCAGCAGCAGTCCGAAAATGTGTCGAAATTGGTGGCTGAGTGACGGGCGCTACGCCTGACTTATGGCCGCGGCTTGCGAGCGCTGCAATCGAAGCTAGGGACGATCTCCGGGCTCTCGCATCCGCGCTCAGCGACGCGATGGCCGCCGGCCGCATTCCGCGGGCTCTGATCATTCGGGCTCACGATACCGCTGTGCGGCACGCGAACCGTCTAAGAACTGCACTGAAACATCCGCGTGCTGCCCGGCAAAGGAAAGACCGTGGCCGCGATCTACCGTGTTGGGGGCAACAATGAGCTCACCCGCGGAACAGATCAGGCGAGCGATAGGCGGCCGCCGCATGGGGGATCTGGTCTGTTGTGTCGCTCACGACGACAGCAGCCCCAGTTTAGCGGTGAAAGACAAAGACGGGAAAGTTCTGGTCCATTGTCACGCGGGATGTTCCCAGCGTGACGTGATCGAGGCGCTGAAATCCCGTGGCCTCTGGCCTTCTGGCGAGAATAACCAGCGCCCGGTGATCGTGGCTGAGTATAGCTACACGGATGAGCGCGGGGAACTGCTTTACCAGATCGTCAGGTTCCAGCCTAAGCGATTCTCGCAGCGATATCCGGACGGTCATGGCAATTGGATCTGGAAGAAGCATCCCCGCCAGGTTTTGTACCGGCTACCCGAAATACTGGAAGCGCCAATCGTTTTTCTGGTTGAGGGCGAGAAGGATGTTGAGACGCTCCGCGAATATGGTTTTGTGGCGACCACGAACGCGGGCGGTGTTAATGCTCCGTGGCTGCCGAGCTTCACCCAAACCCTAGCGGGTCGCGAAGTGATCATCATTCCTGACAACGACGCTCCCGGTAAGCTGCGCGCGTTGCGGGTCGCACGCCAATTACTCGGCAACGTGGGGCGCTTGAACATTCTAGAGCTTGAGGGCAGCGCGAAAGACATTACCGATTGGTTTGGCCAGGGTCACTCAGAGCTCGACTTGATTGCGCAAGTCGAGACGGGGGTGTGCCAGTGAACCATCCCGTTGCGCAACCCGCCGAATTGGACGCTCTTTCGGAAAAGTGGGAGCCGCTGTTAGATGTGGGTAAATGCGAAGATTCACGCCAGGGTCCGGCGAAACTGCACTTGGTTAATGCCGTAGACGTCTACCGGAGTGAGCACAAAGAACCCGAGGCAATCATCGACAAACTGCTTTATCCCGGCCTCTCGCTGGTGGCAGGCCGGCCGAAAGTTGGCAAGTCATGGATTGGTATGCAAATCGCTCTCGCGGTGGCCAATAACTCAAAATTCGCTGGAAGACTCAGCACTAAGCGCCCTGGCAAGGTGCTTTATCTCGCCCTTGAAGAGTCTCAGCGGCGCACCGCACCGCGGCTGCGCAAGCTCACAAAGCAGACCGACAACCTGAAGAACATTCAGTTTGTGTACGAGATCAATCCGCTGATGAGCGGCGGCGCCGCGCAGATCGACGCTTGCCTCACCGAAAGCCCGTGTGCGCTGGTTATCATCGACACCTTTTTTGCCATCTCGCGTCAGTCGGATCGGAAGAACGTCGATTTACTTCAGGCGGAATACAACGCGGTGAACACGCTTCGCCAGATCGCGGAGAAGCACAGTTGCGCGATCCTGCTGATCCACCATACCCGCAAGGCCGTCGGCGAGGGTGTGGACACCGTGCTGGGCACCAGCGGCATGACGGCGGCGCCTGACGCCATCTGGACGCTACGCAGGCAGCCCGACGGCGATAGCCTTCTCACAGTCACCGGCCGCGATATCGAAGAGGTAGTCTACGGGATGCGGCTGGAGAACGGTGATCCGTTTGGGTGGAAGATCACGGGCCAAGGCGCGGAAGCTGAGCTCAGCGCCGAACGTCGCGACATCATGGAACTGCTTCGGAATGAAGGCTCACAAGTGCCGAAGATGATCGCCTCTATGCTCCGTAAGAACGCTAGTACCGTTCGGCGGTTACTCCAGATGCTTGTCAGTGACGGGATGATCGATAAGGACGGATCGACCTATAAAGTCAGCCCTTATACACACTCCCATGAACAACATGAACAAAGAGAGCGATATGAACAGTGAGCGCGTTCATGCGTTCACGCGTTCATGTGTGGCACGGTGTTCATTTTGATCATCGCGTTCATGCGTTCACGCTGTTCATGGCGTTCATGGAACCAAGGGTTAGGTGTGCCAAAGGGACCGGGGCGGGTCGCAGGAAGTAGGGCCAGGGGGACAGGGCGGTCTGTATACCTATGATTCTAAAGCAACTACCGTTGGACGAGGTCATTAAAACAACTTTTGGGAATTTCTGAAGGTCGATTTTGGAGGGGATGAAGTGAAAAGTACCAACCAACCGCCGGCACACCTGACGGCCGCCGGTAAGAAGCTCTGGAAGAAGATCGAGGCTGAGATTGAACTGGATGAGCCCGCGTACTTGCTACTTCAAACCCTGGTCGAAAGCCACGACAGAATGCACCAGGCCCGCGAAATCCTAGCCCGCGATGGCATCTTGGTCGAAGATCGATTCGGCGTGCAGAGGGCTCACCCGTGCATCCAGATCGAGCGCGATTCAGCCGCCGCACTCATGCGCGCTTACCGCTACCTTGGGCTGGACTTGCAACAGCCCGTGAGTAACTGACATGCGAATCAATCGCCGGGCTCGCGTACGGCGCCCAGGGCTCACGATGGAGCAATGGCTTGACTTGATATGCGGATCGACCTCGGGGGCCTTTGAGACGACCGCGGCGCGGCGCGAGGCGTGGGTAACGAATCGAGGCGCAATTATGGCGGACGTCGGCCCGCTGCAACGGCCGCAAGCCTTTTGGGACTACGAAGCCCTGAAACTAGGTTGCGAAAAAGACCTGGCAGCGTTGAAAAGGCTCGACCTGCTAACTCAGGGCGAGCGGGTAATTGTGGATGACATGGAACGAAAAACGAAAAGAGGACAACCCAATGAACCAAACTAACGAACAGAAATTGACAAATCTGGCCGCCGAGGTTTCAAAACTGAGCCACCTGGCGAAGTTACAGCAAGAGCGCCTCAACAAACTCCACGACGCGGTGGCCGGGCACCAGAAAATTATCGAAGCACTTAACGGTCAACTTCAGGCGTCCACTAGCAGACCTCGAAGCCTCGGGAACTCCCTGAATTAGTCACATGAGCAAACCATCCGTTGAGGAGCAATGCGCCGCACTGGCTACACAGTTCGGGCATTTATTGGTGGTGGTCGATGCGCTGCGCGAAGCGATGATAGCCCAGCAAGCGGCGCTCACAGGTCATCAGGAAACCATCGACATTCTACTGAAGCGCGCGCGGGGAGCGGAGTATGGCGCGCCGAATGTGAACTAGAGTGAATTGCGGCAAAAATTGTTTGTAAGTCGAAATGTTTTAGGGCTAAAATATAAATAGTAACTGAACGACGACGCACTTTTGGACGACGAAGCCGAGCGCGAACCGGAAAACGAAGCCGAGCGCGGGGATGAAACGACTCCTCGACGAAACCACTTCAACGGGACGACGAAACCACTTCGGGCGCAAAAGCCGTGTTCACTAAAGTCTGAGCCGGCGGAGATAGACCACTCAGCAAGCCAAGTCCACGCGCGCTAGAAACGCGTTGCGGCCGCTGATCCACGACAGCGCAAAAAGGACGTGAATTCCGCCATCTCAGGAGTGTGTCCCTATGGACGCAATAGATCTGAAGTTAAAAGCACTTCATACCGATATCACCAAATTCGTCGATCAAACCAACAGTAACAAGACCGCCATTCGCAACATGCAGACGCAGCTCGACGCCGTGGACCTGAAATCCCAGAACCCGCTATTCCAGGGCCGCGAGTTTGTGAAATCGGCCGGCCAGGAAATTGTCGAAAGCTCAGCCTTCACTGAAGCCAGGGCAGACGCCTTCCGCGGCAAAACGATCAGGATTAACATGTCGGGTTCCGCGTTTCCGCGCTCTGTCAAAGCGAGCATCACGGACACGGCGCTGGGCACTCAGACTACCGGCACTATCGCGCTAGTGCGCCTGCCCGGCGTCACCGGATTGCCGCAGCAGGAGCTTCGCATCCGCGATCTCCTGAAAGTGGTCAAGTTGACCTACGGAAACGCGTACGACTGGATTCAACAATCTACGCGCACCAACGCCGCATCTCCGCAGGTTGAAGCGGCGGCAAAATCGGAATCCACGTATCTATGGAACTCGCTCAGTGATACTGTCAAGACCATCGCGCACTACACTAACGTGTCGCGCCAGGCGCTCGATGATACCGATTGGGTGCGCACCATGATCGACTCGGAACTGATGTACGGGCTCGCGCTCAAAGAAGAAAACGAAATTCTCCAGGGCGATGGCACCGGCCAGCACCTCAAGGGGCTGATCACTCAGGCAACGGCGTACAACACCGGGTTGAACGTGACCGCCGATACCAAGTTAGACAAGCTGAGACACGCCAAGCTACAGGCACGCCTCGCAGGCTTGGGAACTTTTGCGCCGGACGGGATGGTTCTCAACCCGACCGACATGGCCGCTATCGAATTGATAAAGGACGAGACGGGGGGGGCTAACAAGGGATTGTACGTGGTTGGCGATCCGAAGGGTGGCACGCCGGTCAAGTACGTGTGGGGCCTGCCGGTGGTCGAAAGCGATTCCATCGCGGCCGGTACGTTCCTGGTCGGTGCCTTCAAGACTGGCGCGATGCTGGTTGACCGGATGGAGGCAACACTGGAAATCTCGTACGAGCATGCCTCGAACTTCATCACGAACATGGCTACGGTGCTCTGTGAAGAGCGGATCGGGCTCGCCTGTACGCGTCCCGGCGCGTTCATCTACGGCACGGGGTTCTAAGGTTTTGGTGCCGTTATCCATATGGCGGCACCAATCGGCCCGTCCGGGAAGCGGGCCATCAGCGGGCGCGGCGGATAACTTTCGCCGCGCCGTTTTCCAGAAAGAAGCCTAACCCATGTCCGTATCCGTCGGAACGCTGACCATCGACCTGCTGGCCAATACAGCCACGTTCACAAAGTCGATGGATAAAGCCGCGCATCTCAGCGCCAAGACGGCTACGGACATCTCGAAGTCGCTCCAGAAGATCACGGCGATGGGCGTGGCGATGTCTACGGCGATTGGCACGGGCCTTGCCGCGATGATCGAGTCGAGCGTCAACATCATCAGGCACACGGATATGTTGGCGCAATCCGCGGGCACCACGACGGAAAAGTTCTCCGTATTGAGCTACGCTGCCAAACGCAGCCACTTGGAGATGGACGACGTTGCGAAGGGCATGGAGAAGCTGGCCAAGTCCGCGCTCTATGCGCAGAACGGTAATAAGGTCCTGGCCAATATCTTTCAACGCCTCGGCATCAACGTCGAAGCGTCCAAGGGTAAGCTGAAAGACACCTCGGATATTTTCCAAGAAGTAGCGGTGAAGTTCTCGCAGATGGGGACCGGAGCCGGGAAGACGGCGCTTGCGATGATGCTATTCAGCAGGGCTGGAGCGGGGATGATCCCGATGTTAAACGATATCGGAAAACACTTCGCTGAGGTTTACGACGAGGCTAAGCGGTTCGGATTAATCATCGGCAACGAGGTTCCAGCGCAAGCTAAAGAGTTTCACGAACTCACCATACAACTGAAGTCTGCGCTCGAAGGCTTCAAGTTGCAGTTGACGGCTTCGGCACTTCCAGCGCTTCAGGAATTTGCCGAGCGGATGGAAGACCTTGGCAAGAA
>DOZZ01000251.1:27887-28863 GCA_003517725.1 Bryobacterales bacterium
TTCATCTTCGTGGTCAAGCACGCGCACGAGGCAAAGGTGCTGCTAGAGTCGCTAGCGGCTATCAAGATCATTTCTATCTTCGCTCCATTTATCGCTGAAGCGTCCAGTTCCGGTGCGCTCGTGGCTGGGCTGACAATGGCGACCATGAAGATGACCGGCCTTGGCAGCGTAGCGAAGGGGCTCGGACCGTTGTTCGCCAGACTGGGAACCTGGATCATGAGCCTGCGTGCGGGGCTGTACGGGCTCGGGTTTTCGGAAGGCGTGGCGTTGATTGCCACCAAACTGCTCGCAGGTGCGCTCGCGGTACTCACGTCTCCCATCACCATCGTAGTCGGTGGACTGGCTTTGCTTGCCGCCGGGATGTATTACTTCAGGGATTCCACCTTCCATGCAAAAGGCGAAGTCTACAAACTGAGGGACGCCTATTTAGCGCTATGGGAGGTACTCACATTCCAGAATAAGAACGGCGAGAAGACGTTCACTTCCGTTCTGGCGCGGATCAAAAAAGAGCGCGAGGATTCCGAAAAAAAGGCTCCCGGAGCGAAACCATACAGCTCGCCTAGACCGCCCACGCCCGATACCGGCGGTTTGGCCGGCGGCACATCCGACAAAGACAAGAAAGACGTTTATGGAGAAGAGATCAAGCGGCTGGACCTTGCTGCGATTGCAGCCGTTAAGTACCTGTCCGTGATCGATGCGGCTCCTGACAAGATTCAGGCCGTGACCGCCGCGATGCACGCGCAGTCTGAAATTCTCAGGATCAACAACGAACTCCACCAGCAGGGCAAGGCCGCGCTAACGGATGCGCAGCGGGCCACGCTCACCGAAAAATTCACGCTAGAGGAAACACTGAAGGCGCTGGACGATTATGGGAAGTCGCTGGTGAGTGAGCAGCATTCTTCCGAGCTGGCGACAATCCAGGCTGACAACATGGCAGCGGCGGTGCTTAATGGCGAAGATGCCGTGCGCAAGGCCG
>DOZZ01000251.1:29013-30231 GCA_003517725.1 Bryobacterales bacterium
AAGACGCAGACCGCGCTCGAACTGAAGCAGGCGGCGGACGTTATCCTTTCCACGCATCAGACCATCGACGGATTGCGCGACGAACTGGAGCAGCGCAAGATCATCACGGATGCGACGATCCAGGGCGGCGAAGCCTACCGCGATGCGCAATTGCAAGCTCGGCTGTTCAAGCTGAACGAAGACATCCTCGCCGAAACCAACGGCAAGGTTCGCGACTCGCTGGAACTGTTGCGTGCACAGATTATTGCAAACGACAAAGCCGAACGCGACGAAGCCGACGCACAGGCCGCGCGGGCGATGCGCTCACCTATCGAGGTCTATCAGGAGGAGTACGTACAGCTTCAGCGAGCCGTCGAAGCGCTCAAGCGTGCGGAAGGCGGAACGCTCTCATTCGGCCAGCAGGTCATGGTTGCCAGCCGCGAGATGGAACTGTTCAACCGCGCCATTGATGACACCGTGAAGCAACTGCTGATGTCCGATAAGTTGCGGGATGGGATGAATGCCTTTTTCTTGGACATGCAGAAGAAATCGCAGCAGACAGCCTCAATCATCTACGACGCATTCCATTCCGCATTCGAGAAGATTTCCGATAATCTGTCCTCGCTGATGATCGGCGGCAAGAGCAACTTTGCGCAGATGTTCAAGGACATCGGCAAGCAGATGGCGCAGTCAGCCATCAAGCAGCAGATGCAAAAAGGCCTCGGCGCGCTGGGCCAGAAAATGGGTATCAGCCTAGGTGGCGCGATGGCGAACCCCACTGGCAAGAAGGATGACCCGTTTTACGTGGCCATCGTGGCTGGCGCGGGGGTTGGCGTGGGGAAAACCGGCATCAATGGCATAGGCGACGTTCTCGGGAAGATCAAAAACACGAAAGGGATGGGTACGGGCGTAAAAGGCCCGCTCGATGACATCTTAGGTAAAGTCTTCGGAGGGATACAGAACCCGGCTGACAGCGCGGGCGGCGGCGGTGGCATATTCGCCAGTCTCGCAGGCCTATTCAAAAAAGGCGGTTTACTCAGTTCGCTATTCGGCGGGGGCGCCGGCGGCGGGAGTGGGATACTCGCCAGCCTCTTCGGCGGCTTCCGGGCTGAGGGCGGCTCGGTCTCTCCGGACAAGGCGTATCTCGTAGGCGAAAGCGGCCCTGAGATTCTACACGGCATGAGCGGGAACATTGCGAACAGCGCGGACTCCCGGCGCGTTATGGGCGGGGTTATCCAC
>DOZZ01000048.1:0-3132 GCA_003517725.1 Bryobacterales bacterium
GGCAATTTCGGCCACAAACTGGAGCGGCTGCGGAATGCCAACCAGGGCCGGGTAACCGGCTTCGACGCCAAGGGAAATCCCATTGTGGTGTATCCCTACCCCAACCTCACCAGCGGGGGGCAGCACGCGTTTCTGGAACTCGCGACCAACGACGGCAACAGTTCCTACAACGCGCTGCTGGTTTCGCTGCGGCATCGCTTCAACAAAGGCCTGTTGTTTGGCGTGAGCTACACCTGGAGCAAGAACCTGGCGGACTTCGTCGACCAACTGACCGGCGGCTCAACGCCGGCCGACGCTTATAACTACAGCCTGGAGCGCAGTTTTTCGCCCTTCGACACCGAGCACCGTTTCGTGGCGCACGCTACGTACGAATTGCCCATTGGCAAAGGCGGCTATCTTCTGAACCATGATGGGCTGGCCGGCCGTTTGATCGGCGGTTGGCAGGTAAACTCCATCGTCACGGCCCAGACCGGTACACCCTTCACGGTCACGGCGCCAGATGCCAGCCGCACCGGCGGAGGACATGCCAGCCGGGCCAACTGCGTCGGCAATCCGTATGCCGGCACGGCCCGCGATGCCGAGCTTTACGTCAACGGCGGCCCGCGCTTCTGGCTCAACCCGGCGGCCTTCTCGCAGCCGGCGGTCGGGACCTTCGGCACCTGCGCACCGCGCGCGTTTCACGGGCCGGGTCTTGAGAATGTCGATCTGAGCTTGTTCAAGAACTTCGTGTTCAGTGAACGCGGGCGCGTGGAGTTCCGCAGCGAATTCTTCAACGCGTTCAACCACGCGAACTTCAACAACCCGCAAGCGAACATCGCTCCGTCGCAGATCGGCTCTTTTGGCCGGTCGTTCTCGACCGTGACGGATCCGCGCGAAATTCAATTCGCTCTGAAGTTATATTTTTAGACCGATGAAGACGATACTGTTCGCGCTATCCGGCGCTGCGGCGCTGCTGGCCGTGACGCCGTACGCCAGTTCCATCAAGCCGTCCCTGGTCTCGCACGACGTTGGTATCAACCGGGGCGCGGCGGCCGTGTGGCAGAGCCTGCAAAAGCTGCACACGCGGGCCAGCCTGATCATGGTTACGGCGCATCCTGACGATGAAGACGGCGGCATGCTGGTGGAGGAGTCGCGGGGCCGCGGCACGCGCGTCACGCTGCTGACGCTGAACCGCGGCGAGGGCGGCGCCAACGTGATGTCGCCGCACTATTTCGATGCGCTGGGCCTGATCCGCACGCAGGAGTTGTTGGCCGCCGGCCGCTACTACGGCGTGGATCAGTACTGGACGCGGGTGGTGGACTACGGCTTCTCCAAAACTAAAGCCGAATCGATCGCGAAATGGACCCACGACCGGGTGCTGGCCGATGTGGTGCGGGTGGTGCGCATGACGCGGCCGCTGGTGATCACCTCGGTCTTCGTCGGAGGCCCGACCGACGGGCACGGCAACCACCAGACCGCCGGGGCCATGGCTCAGGAAGTCTTCAAAGCCGCGGGCGACCCATCCATGTTCCCGGAGCACTTCAAAGAAGGGCTGAGGCCGTGGACGCCGCTGAAGGACTATGCGCGCACGCCCTGGTTTGGCCGCGGCGAAAAAGATTTCTCAGTCAACGTGACGGTCGAGGAGGGCACCTACGATCCGCTGCTGGGGGCATCCTATGTGCAGATTGCGCGCGAAGGTTTGGGCTTCCAGAAGTCGCAGAACGGAGGCGCTACGATCCCGAAGCCGGGACCCGTCGAGAGCACCTATCATCGCTTCGGGTCGAATGTCGCGGCGGCTGAGAAGGAGGGGTCGTTCTTCGACGGCATCGATACGTCGCTCGGCGGCATCGCCACGCTGGTGCAATCCGGCGATAAAGCCTTTCTAACCGCTGGGCTCGCGAACATCAGCGCCCACGTGGAGCAAGCGATCAGTGCCTTCTCTGCGACCCATCCGGAAGCGATAGCGCCAGCCCTGGCCGCCGGCCTGAAGGCCACCAACGAACTGCTGCAAGCCGTGGCCGCCAGCCATTTGGCGGAAGACGAGAAGTATAACGTGCGGTTCGAGCTCGAAACCAAGCGCGCGCAGTTCAACGACGCGCTGGCCGAGGCGCTGGGGCTTTCGGTGGACGCGATGCTCGCGCCGGAGAAGGAGCCCGAGGGCCGTTTTGCGGCGTTCATGGGCGACCCAGACACGCCGCGCGTAGTGACTCCCGGGCAGAAAATCGCGGTGAAGGTGCATGTCGTGAATCCGAGCGGACAGGCGGTGCGATTGGCCGGAGTCAACGTTGTTCCCGAGGACCGTGAGCCGTCGTGGAACATCCAGCCGCAACCCACCGGAACTGCCAACATGACGCGGGACCAGTTCGTCGTGTCCGACACGCGCTTCAGTTTGCAGGTGCCCGAAGCCGCGCATTACACGCGGCCTTACTTCTCGCGGCCTGACATCGAGCAGTCGTACTACGACATCCTGGATCAACGCTACTTGAATCGCCCGATGTCGGCGTATCCATTGTCGGCGTGGGCCGATTTCGACTACCAGGGCATACCGATTCGAATAGGACAGGTAGTGCAGACCGGCAAGCGCGTCACGGGCCTGGGCCAGGTGCTCGAACCGCTGGTGGTGGGTCCGGCCATCTCGGTGGGTATTACGCCGCGCGCTGGCATCGTGCCGTTGAGCCAGAAATCTTTTGCGGTGTCAGCTACCATTCACAGCAACGTGAAAGGGCCGGCGCAGGGAAGCGTTAAATTGGATCTGCCCGCGGGTTGGAGCAGCAATCCGCCCACGGTCGATTTCTCGACACAGGCCGATGGCGACGAGCGTTCGGTGAGCTTTCAGGTCACGCCCGCGGGCCTCGGCGATCGCCCGTACCAACTGACGGCCGTCGCGACCTACGCGGGGCATCAATACCGCGAGGGCTATGAGCTGGTCGGCTATCCCGGCCTGCGCTCCAGTTACCTTTATCGGCCCGCCACCTACCGCACCAGCGGTGTGAATGTTACGGTGGCTCCGGGTTTGCGCGTCGCGTATATCGCGGGCAGCGGGGATGAGGTTCCGGCGGCGCTCGAAAACCTGGGCATCCACGTGACGTTTCTCAGCAGCGGCGATATCGCCGGCGCCGATCTGTCGAAGTACGACGCGATTCTGCTGGGCGT
>DOZZ01000048.1:3316-25012 GCA_003517725.1 Bryobacterales bacterium
CACAACTTCGGGCCCTATCCTTACGTGATGGGGCGGGATCCGGAGGAGGTCACCGACGAGGCTTCGAAGGTCAACATTTTGAACCCTGCCAACCCGCTGTTTCAGTGGCCTAACAAGATCACGGCGAAAGATTTCGAGGGCTGGGTGGAAGAGCGCGGCTCGAAGTGGTGGAAGACGTGGGACCCGCATTATGAAGCCCTGCTCGAGACCCACGACGCGGATCAGCCGCCGCAAAAGGGCGGCCTGCTCTATGCGCGCTATGGTAAAGGCATCTATATCTACAACGCTTACGCGTTTTACCGGCAGTTGCCGGAAGGCGTGCCCGGCGCGTTTCGGTTGATGGCCAATATGCTGAGTTTGGCGAAAAATCCGGAGTTAGCGGCGCAGATCAAATAGAAACTTTTCGACGGTTTCGGCACGACGCGCGCTCAGGTCCGATTCGCGCCGGGAAGCCTCCTGCTGCAGCCGATTCTGTTCGGCCGCCAGATCTTTCAGTCCCAGCTGGCGGTAGATACGCGCCAGCCGGTAGTGCCCTTCAGTGGCATCGGGCTGGAGGGCCACACAGGCTTCCATCTCAACGCGGGCCTGGGCCAGGCGGTTGGCCCATTCGTACGCTTTGCCCAGTTGGCAGCGGGCCAGTGCGTCTTTGGGCGTGGATCGGGCGGCTGCCTCCAGTTTCGCGATGATGGCAGAGCGGCCGCTGGCGTCTCCATTTTCGTCCGCCAGCCGCAGCAGGATTGCGGCGCACACGGTTTTTTCGCGCGTGGCGCGGCAGATGACATCGACGGCGCGCGGTTCCGGCGTGGCCGTGTCGAGCCAGGTCAGCTCGGCCAGATAGTGCATCGGAAGATCTTCGGATGGGGCCAGCGCGACGGCTTGCAGCAAGGCCTGGATGGCGTCGTGCGAGCGATCCACCAGATAGTAATTGAGCCCTAGCAGCACGCGCACACGCGCCGAAGCCGGGAACAACTGCGCGGCTTGCTCCAGTACGGCCAGCGCCGCGGGAAACGTCTGATGCCGCAACAACTCGAGCGCCAGAGCGACGCGATAGCGCTCTTCGCGCGGCGCGAGTTCCACGGCCGACTGATAGGCATGCACAGCCGCGAGGGCATCGCCGCGCCTTTCCTCGATATCGCCGCGCAGCAGTTGCAGCGCCGCGCTATTGCCCAGGGCTTCGGCACGCTTGGCGGACGCCGCGGCGGGCTCGATGAATCCGGCGTTGAATTGCGCCAGCGCGGTGTTGAAGGCGATGTCGGGGCGCTCGGGCGCGAGCGCTGCGGCGCGCTCCAGCACGTGGGCGGCATCGGCGTAGGCGTGGACGCCCACCAATATTTGCGCGGCTTGCAGACGCATGGCCAGTTCGGCCGGAGGGGCCAGTGGAATCGCATCGAGCCGCGCTACCGCGGGCGTCCAGTCGCCTTTGGCCGCCTGCAGCGCGGCGATGCCTGCCGCCACCTGCAGGTCAAGGTTGTCCGGCGCCAATTGCAGCGCGGCCTGCATCTCGGCGGCGGCGCCTACGGCATCGTTTAATCCCGAAGCTATGGCCGCTTTCAGGCGATGGTACGCCAGCAGCTGCGCGGGCTCGGACGGCACCGGCGCGCCGGCTATTTCGCGGGATGCCTCGCGGTAACGATGTGCGCGCGCCAGTTCGAGCGCGCGCTCCAAAGTCGCGGCTGGCAGCAGAGACGTCACCAACAGCGCGAGGGCAAGAGTCCGCATTCATTTCGATTCTTCCACACGCGCGGGACAGTCCGTTGACGTGCGAAAATGTGGGTCTTGCCCGACACTGCTCCGCACGGTTTAAAGCGCACCCTGGGCGTCTGGCAAGCCACCGCGGCCAACATGCTCGATATGATCGGCGTGGGGCCGTTCCTAACCATTCCGCTGCTGCTGAAGAGCATGAACGGGCCGCAGGCCATGCTGGGCTGGCTGATCGGCGCGGTGGTGGCGATGTGCGACGGGCTGGTGTGGGCGGAGCTCGGCGCGGCCATGCCGGGCACCGGAGGTCCCTATGTTTATTTGAACGAGGCGTACGGCCCACGCGGCATGGGGCGCATGATGAGCTTCCTGTTCATCTGGTCGACGGTGTGCGTGGCGCCGCTCTCGATTGCGGCCGGCGCCGTGGGCTTCGGCCAGTACACCCGCTTTCTGTGGCCCGCGATGAGCGCCTGGCAGGAGAAGGGCATGGCCATTCTGGTGTGCGTGGCCATTACCGTGCTGCTCTATCGAGACACACGCTCGATTGGGCGGATGGGGATTGTGATGTGGATGGTGGTGCTGTTCACGGTGCTGTGGATTACGATAGCGGGCCTGTTTAATTTCCGCGCGGATCGCATCTTCGATTTTCCGCCTCACGCTTTCGACATGTCCTGGAATTGGTTCGCGGGTCTGGGCGGCGCCACGCTGCTGGCGATGTACGACTACGGCGGCTACAACAACGTGTGCTTCTTCGCGGGCGAGGTGAAGAGTCCGGCGCGTGTAATCCCGCGCTCCATCCTGTGGTCGATCGCGGTGGTCGCGGCGTTGTATCTGACGATGAACATGACCATCATCGGCGTCGTGCCGTGGCGCGAGGCGGTGCAGTCGAAGTTCATCGTGTCGGACTTTATCCAGCGCATTCACGGGTCGGTGGCGGCGCAGTGGGCCACCGGGCTGATTCTGTTCACCACCTTCGCTTCGTTGTTTGCGGTGCTGCTGGGATATTCGCGCGTGCCCTACGCGGCGGCTGTGGACGGCCGCTTCTTCGCCGCGTTTGGGAAGCTCCACCGCACGCGCAATTTTCCAGCGTTTTCGCTGCTCTTTTTTGGCGCGACCTCGGCGCTGGCCTGCCTGCTGGATCTGGCGGACCTGTTGACGGCACTGATTGTGATCCAGATCATGGTGCAGTTCATGGCGCAGGTGGTGGCTGTCACGCTGATCCGCCGCAACCGGCCCGACATCGAGCGGCCCTTCCGCATGTGGCTGTATCCGTGGACCAGCGTGGTGGCGTTCGGCGGCTGGGCCTTCATTCTGGCCGCTAGCGAACTGAAATTTATACTGTGGGGCGTGGCGCTGCTGATCGCCGGCATTCTGGCTTATCTTTGGAGGGCGCGGGCAGCGGCCGAGTGGCCCTTCGCGCGGGTGACGGCATGAGCGCGCAGGTGACGGCGCTGGTAGCGGGCGATCTTTATCTGGACCTGATTTTGACGGGTTTCCCGTTCTGGCCGGCGCCGGGCGAGGAGTCGTTCGCGCGCGCCATGCACCGCGACATCGGCGGCGGCGCGGCAATCACGGCCTGCGGCCTGGCCAAACTCGAGGTGCCCACCGGCATCGTTGGCACCGTCGGCGCGTCGGACTGCGAGTGGGTGGTGGAGCGTATGGAGGGATATGGCGTGAACACCTCGGCCCTGCGACAGGATGCGGGCGATTATACGGCGGTCACAGTCGCGGTCTCGGACGCCAAAGACCGCGCGTTCTTCACGTATGCGGGCCCTAACGAAAGGACGCGCGAAATTCTCGAGAAGGAACCGCTGCCCACCGCGCGGCATATCCACCTGGCCTGCATCCCGACGCTCGACGCGATGCGGCGGCTGCGCGCCGACGGCTACACCATTTCCGTGGATATCGGCTGGCATCCCGACTGGCTGGCCGATGCCCGCAACGCCGAAATTCTGCACCTGGCCGATATCTTTTTCCCGAACCAGCGCGAGGCAGCAGCCATCCGGCCCTGGATCGGCGAACTGGAGGGTATCATGCTGGTAACCAAGCACGGGGCGCGGGGCGCGGAGGCGCAGCGGGCCGGAGAGCGCGTGGAGCATCCGGGGTTCCGGGTCGAGACTCGCGAGACGACGGGCGCCGGGGATTGCTTCGACGCCGGTTTCCTGGCCGCGTGGCTGGAGGGTAAAGCGCTGGCGGAGTGCCTGCGCATCGGCAACGCTTGCGGTGCTCTCTCGACGCGCGAAGTGGGCGGCATCGCGGGCATGCCGACTAAAATTCAATTGGAGGAATTTCTGTGCGCAACGTAGCGGTGCTGGGCGGCGGTGGTTTGCGCACGCCTCTGCTGATTCACGGCATTGCCCAATCCCAGGCGGCGCTGGAGATTGGCGAACTGCGGCTCTATGACATTGACCCGCGGCGCGCCGAAATTATGGCGGGGCTGGGCCGGGAAATTGTGCGCAAACTAGGCGCCGATATCCGGATTACGACGCAGCCCTCCGTGGAATCGGCCGTCGAGGGCGTCGATTTCGTGCTGAGCAGCCTGCGCGTGGGCGGCATGGCGGCGCGCGCGCGCGACGAAGGCATCGCCATGCTGCACGGACTGGCGGGCCAGGAGACCACCGGGCCGGGCGGACTGGCCATGGCGCTGCGTACGGTTCCGGTGGCGCTCGAACACGCGCGCGTCATCGAAAAGGCGGCGCCGCACGCCTGGTACATCAACTTCACGAACCCCGCGGGATTGATTACGCAAGCGCTCTCGCAGCTCAGCCAAGTGCGCGTGATCGGCATCTGCGACACGCCGGCGGAACTGTTCCACCGCATCGCGTGGGCACTGGGCGAGCCGAGCGAGCGCGTGGTCTGCGACTACGCGGGATTGAATCATCTGGGCTGGGTGCGCGGCGTCACGGTGAACGGCCGCGATGTGACGGACGAGATCCTGGGCAACATCGAGCTGTTGCGCGGGCTCTACTCCGCGGACCTGTTCGACCCCGAACTGATTCGCGTGCTGCGGCTGATTCCGACCGAGTACCTGTTTTTTTACTACAGCCAGCGCAAGGCCTACCGCAACCAGGTGCGTGCCGGCACGACGCGGGGCGCCGAGCTGGAACGCATGAACACCGCGCTCTTCGCCGAGATGCAGACGCAGGACGCCGCGGCATCGCTGATCACCTATCGCAATTATCTGAATCAGCGCAACGCGTCGTATATGAAGCTGGAAGCCGAGGCGGGCACGGCGTTCGGTAACGCGCACCAGGAGGACGATCCGTTTATGGGCGCCACCGGGTACCACCGCATTGCCGTCGAAGTGATGACGGGGCTGGTCAGCGAAACTCCGCGTGAGGTGGTTGTCAACGTACGGAACGAAGGCAGCATCGCGGATCTGGAAGACGACGATATCGTGGAAGTGCCGTGCCACATCACGACCGGCGGCGCGCGGCCGGCGCACATCGGCAAACTGCCGGAAGCGGTGCGCGGGCTGGTGCTGGCGGTAAAGGCATATGAGCGCACGGCGATTCGCGCGGCGGTGGCGCGCTCGGGCGATCTGGCGCAACTGGCTATGCTGGAACTGCCGATCGTCGGGCAATGGGAGATCGCGCGCGAAATTCGCGAGGCGCTCGATCGCAGCGACCCCGGTTTGTTCCGGCAATGATAAGGTAAGTGCCATGAAAATTACGTTCCTGATCGGATATTTTGTGGCGGCGGCCTTGATGACCGCTGCTCCGCCCGCGCCCGAGACACAGATTGCGCAGGCGGTGTTGGCGGCTCCGGCCGAGATGCGCGAGGGCGCCGCCGTGCTGGGTTACAACGCGCAAGGCGAGTTGGTGAAGCTGCGCGAGGGCAAGAACGAACTGATCTGCCTGGCTAGCGATCCGGCCAAAACCACGATCAGCGTCGCGTGTTATCACAAGGACCTGGAGCCTTACATGGCGCGCGGACGTGAACTTGTCGCGCAGAAAATCACCGGGCAAAAGCGCAACGACATCCGCTGGAAGGAAGTGGCCGACGGCAAGCTGCAGTTGCCGCGCGAGCCGCGCACTCTATACGTGCTGACGGGCAGCGCCTATGACGCCGCCACCGGGAAAGTGTCCGACGCATACCTGCGCTGGGTGATTTACACGCCCTTTGCGACGCCCGCGACCACCGGCCTCTCGACCAAGCCCAGCGATGGCGCTCCGTGGCTGATGTCGGGCGGTACCGCTGGCGCCCATATCATGATCAACCCGCCGAAGAAATAGAGGGGCGCTGCCAGCCCATTTGTGCGGCCTGCGCCCTGGGCCCTCGATTGCTGCAAGATTGGCAGACATGACCACTCCAACCGTTTCCTCACCGGGCCGCCTGAGCGTGGCGCGGCTCACAGAACTGGCGACCGCGCAGGGCCCCTGCATTACGCTCGTGATACCGCACTCCGATGGCGACAGTTTTCGAATCAAAATCAAGGATGTCTTGCGCCAGGTGGAAGAGCGCGCGGGAGGCTTGGCGCCGGCCGTACGCGCGACTCTCTCGAACGCTGCGGCAGATGGCGTCCAGCCCGGCACGTTCGTGCTGCTGCAGTGTGGCGCGACGGCCGAGCATTTCGAGACGCCGGAACTGCTGCGTGAACAGGTCTCAATTGGCCCTCGATTCTCGCTTCGGGCGCTGCTGCCGCTGCTCAGCCGGCCTCAGGAATTTCTGCTGCTGGCGCTTAGCCAAAACCGCACACGGCTTTTGCGCTGCACCGCCACTACGTCGGAGGAGATTGCGTTTCCCGCCGGCGTGCCCACCAGTCTGGAGGACGCCATGCAGACCAGTCAGCCCGACCATATGCTCGATAACCGGTCCGCTGGCGGCCCCTCGATGGGTTCGATGCGCGGCGTAATGTTCGGCACAACCACGGAACGCGAAGACAAGTATGAACGCCTGCTGCAATTCTTCTCGGCCCTCAACCGAGGCTTGCAGCCGCTGTTTGCGGAGAACATTCCAGTCGTGCCGGTGGGCGTGGAGCACGAACTGGCGCTGTATCGCACGGTAAATACTTATCCGCATCTGGTGGAGCCCGGCATACACGGCGCACCGGATGGCCTGAAAGGTGGAGAGATGCACCGGCGCGCGCTCGAACTGCTGGGCGCGACGCTGCCCGAACCGATTCGTAAAACGCTCGAAAATTTCGACAAGCAGGTGGGCACCGGCCACGCTTCCGTGCATGCGCAGGAGATTGTGAAGGCTGCGTTCGAGGGCCGGGTGGCGAGTCTATTTTTGCAACAGGATGCCCAGTATCACGGAGACTTCGACGCCGCCCGGCAGCGCGTCAGGCATGCGGAAGATTCCGAGGAGAACGATCTGCTGAACGACGCCATCGTTCAGACCATCGCCAACGGCGGTTTCGCGGCGGTGCTGCCTGCCTCGGCCATGCCGCAAGGCGTGCCGGTTTGCGCGACCTTCCGCTATCCGCTTTAGGCGCTACTTGGAAGCCCAGTACGCGCGGTGGCCGATGTAATCCGGGTCGGGCAGATTGGCCAGAATAATGCGGCGGAGATCGAGCGTATCGACTTCGCCCTGCTTCTGGTAAATGACTTTCCCGCCCGGCGCGATCACCATGGTGAACGGCACGCCGGCTTCCCACTTGGCGTCGAACGCCGCCTGCATGGCGTAGGTGTCGTCTGAGGCGAACTGCAAATTGCGCCCCGACGCGTGCTGCTTTTCGAGAGCTTTCAAAACGCCGGCGCGCTCATCCGGCAGATTGGTCGCGACCGTCACCAGTTCGAAATCGCGCCCTCGAAACATGCGGTACGTGGTTTCGAGATCGGGGAATTCGTTGATGCACGGTCCGCACCAGGTGGCCCAGAAATTCACCAGCAGTACTTTGCCGGTGGAGTTCGCCCGCAATGCCTTGAGCCCTTCGGCCGTGACCGGCTCGACCGTTACGGGCTCGGCTTCGATCTTGCGCAACTCGTCGGCGCGGCTCGCCTGTTTCGATTTCCATTTAGTGGAACAGCCAAACACGCCGGTGTGGTTTACGGCCACCTGCTGACCAGCCAGAAGCGCATCGATGGCGGCGCGCGCCTCCTGCTTCTTCACCAGGCTCTCGCGCTGGCTGTTATCGATGTGGCCCTCGTAGCGCAGCTTGCGCTCTTTATCGAAAATAAAGATGTGAGGCGTCGCTTTGGGCCCGTAGGCGCGCGACACGGACTGTGTTTCGCCGTCGTAAAGGTAGGGGAAATCGAAGTGGCGGTAGGCCGCGCGGATCTTCATCTCCTCCAGGCTGTCGCTGACGTCGGTGTAGCCCAATTCGTTCAGCCGAATGGCCGTGGGGTCGTTGGGCTCAATGGCGACCAGCGTCACGCCGCGTCCGCGATAGTCGTCGGCCAGCTTCTTGATGCGGCCTTCATACAATTGCGCCGTGGGGCAGTGGTTGCACGTGAAGACGATGGCCAGCACGCGCGCGCCCGCATAGTCGCTCAGGCGGTGCGCCTTGCCGTCAATCCCGGGCAGCGAAAAATCCGGGGCGGGGGATCCGATGGCGAGCGTCGGATGAGTATCGTCTTCGGCTGACCGGCCGGCCACTGGCGTCAGCAGCGCCAGCAGGCCGAGAGCGAGAAGGAACCGCATGGTGTTTGCCTCCTGAAACTTCTAGTGTAGTGCGTCCGCTTTTTTGCGGCTTTTCCCCGAATAGGGCCTTGCGGCCCACTTGGCGCGCAGGGTCGAAAAAAACTTAGTCTGGTGCGACCGCTGTCTGAAATCCGTTAGTCGGGCACGCTGAATCAACTTCGCGCGGCAGTCCCCTCGGGCCAGCCGCCGATATAAACTAGATCGCATGACCGCCGAAATTCAGTCTCTCGATCAACAGATTGCGTCGAAAAGTCTCTTGCAACATCCCTTCTACGTCGCCTGGAGCCGCGGCGAGTTGTCGCTTCCGGCCCTGCGCGAGTACGCCGTGCAGTATTACCGGCATGTGGCCGCTTTCCCGACTTACATCTCCGCGGTGCACGCGCAGTGCGACGACCTCGCGGTCCGCCGCCATCTGCTGGCCAACTTGAGCGATGAGGAAGCAGGAAGCCCCAATCATCCGGAGTTGTGGCTGCAGTTCGCCGCCGGTTTGGGCGTTTCGCAAGATGACGTGGAAGCAGCGCAGCCGTGGCCAGAGACGCAGCGTCTGATCGACACGTTCCGTGCGGCGTGCGGCACCGCCGGTGTCGCCGCGGGCGTGGCCGCGCTTTACGCTTACGAGAGCCAGATTCCGGCGGTGGCGGAATCCAAGATCAGAGGCTTACGCGCGTTTTACGGCATCGAAGACGCGGCATCGCTCGAGTACTTTACAGTCCATGAAGCCGCCGACCGCGAACACTCGGCCGTCGAACGGGACCTGCTCAGTAGCCGCGTGCATGCCGAAAATCTGGAACAGGTTAGCTCCGAAACCGGCAAAGTACTGAACGCATTGAACGGCGTCCTGTCCGCCGTTTGCGTGCGTCACGGCATCACGCAAAACTAGAGCCGCGCCCGGGATTTGGCCCGGCACATGCAGTCCATCTTGCCGAGGTTGTAAAGATGGAAACTTCAACTCTAATCATTATCGTTGCCGTAGTGATCGCGGTCGCGGCGGTGGCTTGGTTCATGCTGCAGAAGCGTCGAACCGAAGCACTGAAACATCGCTTTGGACCGGAGTACGATCGAGCCGTTAAAGAGCACGGGGACCCGCGCAAAGCCGAGGCCGCTCTGGGTGCTCGCGAAAAACGCGTGGAGACGTACCACGTGGTCAGCTTAAATCCCGCCGACCGCGACCGTTTCGCCGCGGAATGGAAAGCGGCTCAGGCTCGCTTTGTCGATAGCCCGAAGGCCGCCATACAGGACGCCGACCGTCTGGTCGGCGAGGTCATGAAAACGCGTGGTTACCCCATGTCGGATTTCGAACAGCGGGCCGCCGACATCTCGGTGGACCATCCGCGCGTGGTCGATAACTATCGCCGGGCGCATGCCATCGCCCTTCGGAACCAGAAGGAAGGCGCTACGACGGAGGAATTGCGGACGGCCATGGTGCATTACCGGACGCTGTTCGAAGACTTGTTGGATTACCCGGTAGCACAGCACGCAGAACACACGGAGGTGCGTAGATGACGGAATCAAACGAATACTCGACGGCTGATTTTGTAAAGGTTGGCGAAGGCGGACGCGGAACCGAGGCCCTGGCGGCGGAGCCACCCACTGGAGCGGCGGGGGCTCGCATGGCGCGAGAACCCGAGCGGGAAGCCGCGGCCGCGCTCTTCGCGGAAGATGAGACCCAAAGCTTTCGCGGTAAATGGACCGACATTCAGGCCGAGTTCGTGGACGAGCCCAAGAAGTCGGTCGAGAAGGCGGATCACCTGGTGGCCGAAACCATCAAGCGCCTGGCCGAGATCTTCGCGGAGGAGCGCAACAAGCTGGAACACGAGTGGTCGCGCGGTGAAGATCGCGTGTCGACCGAAGATTTACGAGTAGCGTTGCGGCGGTACCGGTCGTTCTTCGACCGGCTGTTGTCGGTCTAGCCGCCGATTGAATACATCGGACGTGGCGGGGCTACGAAACGAGAGCTATTGATTTCGTGGCCCAGCCACTTTTCCTTCACATTTCCCCTGATACAGTCGGCAATCTGAGCATCGGTGCCGCCGCCGCGCAGCAGCGTGCGCACGTCGGCTTCTTCGATTGCGAACAGGCAGTAGCGCAGTTTGCCTTCAGACGTCAGGCGCAGGCGGTTGCAGTTCAGGCAAAACGGCTTGGTTACCGAAGCGATGAAACCCACCGAGCCGCCGCCGTCGGCATAGCGGTATTCGGTGGCGGGCGCGCGCGGATCGGCGTCGCGCACCGGCAGCAGGGGAGCGATTTCGCGCGAGAGCGTCTCGATCATCTGGTCGGCGGTCAGCACGCGGCCGCGTTCCCACAGGTGTTGCGCATCGAGCGGCATGAACTCGATGAAGCGCGGCTCAAAGCCGTTCTCGCGGCAGTAGCGCGCCATCGGAACCAGATCCGGCTCGATCAGATCTTTCACCGCGACCACATTAATCTTGATGGGCCCGAAGCCCAGGCGCCGGGCCGCATTGATACCGCGCAGCACCGCCGGCAGATCGTCGCGGCGCGTGATTTGCTGAAATCGCGCGCGATCCAGGGTATCGAGGTGAATGTTCAGCCTGCGCAGCCCCGCGTCGTAGAGCGCGGGCGCAAACTCTTCGAGCAGTACGGCATTCGTGGTCAATGCCAAGTCGCGTATACCGGGGACTTGCATCAGCCGCTCGATCAACACCGGCAAACCCCGTCGCAGCAGCGGTTCGCCGCCGGTCACGCGGATCTTAGTGATGCCCAGTTCCGCGGCAATGCGGGCCACGCGTTCGATCTCTTCGAATGTCAGCAGCTCTCCGCGCGGCATGAACTTCACCCCGGTTTCGGGCATGCAGTAGAAGCAGCGAATGTTGCATCGGTCGGTAACGCTGATCCGCAGGTTGTCGTGGAGGCGTCCGAAACCGTCGATCAGCGGGGCGCTCACCGCAGGGCCAGCATGCGCTCGATGGGCAGCCGCGCGCGTTCCATCAACTCGGCCGGCAGTTCCACGCGGGGCTCCAGGTTGCTGAGGCAATCGCGCAGCTTCTCGAGCGTGTTCAGCCGCATGTAAGGGCACTCGCTGCAATTGCAGTTCTCGTTGGCGACGAAGTAAAACTGCTTGTCGGGCGAGTCGCGGCGCAGGGAATGCTGCACGCCGCTTTCGGTCATGATGATGAACTCGCGCGCCGGGCTCTTGGCCGCGTAATCGATCAGCGCCGAGGTCGAGCCGATGAACTTGGCATACCGCAGCACGCTCTCCGGGCATTCTGGATGGGCGATCACTACGGCGTCGGGATGCGCGGCTTGCATGTCCAGCAGACGGCGCGCCGGAAAGGTCGCGTGCACGATGCAGGCGCCCTGCCAGATCTTCATGTTCTGGCGGCCGGTTTGCTGCTTGACGTAATTGCCCAGATTGCGGTCCGGCAAAAACAGGATGGTCTTGTCGGCCGGAATCGAATTCACCACCTGAACCGCGTTGCGCGAGGTGCAGATGATGTCGCTCTCGGCCTTCACTTCGGCCGCGGTGTTGATGTAGCTGACGATGACGTGGTCCGGATTGCGCCGCCGGTACTCGCGAATGGGCTCCGGCGGACAGCCTTCCACCAGCGAACAACTGGCCGCGCGGTCGGGCACCACGACCGTCCGGTGAGGGTTCAGGATCTTGGCCGTCTCGGCCATAAACCACACGCCGCAGAACGCGATCACGTCGCCTTCGAAGCTCTGGGCTTTGCGCGCCAACTCCAGGCTGTCGCCAATGACGTCGGCTAGTTCCTGGATCTCGGTTTCCTGGTAGTGGTGCGCCAGGATGATGGCGCGGCGGTCGCGCTTGAGTTCCTGAATCTCTTCGGTGATGGTTGGCGTGGCCAGCATTGCGGGGCTTGCTTTCTCTTAAGTTTATCAAGTGTGCCGATAATGAATTGAACCCGTGCGCGTTCTGCTCATTTCGACCTACGAACTCGGCCGCCAGCCTTTCGGACTAGCCTCGCCCGCGGCCTGGCTGCGTCGCCGCGGACATCAGGTGGCCATGGTTGACTTGTCCTGCGAGACTCTTTCGCGCGCGCAAGTGGCGCACGCCGAAGCCATCGCTCTATATTTACCGATGCACACGGCCACCCGTACGTCGCTAAAATTAATCCCGAACCTGCGCGAAATCAACCCAACGGCGCGTTTGTGCGCCTACGGCTTATATGCGTCGATGAACGCGGCGCACCTGAAAAAGCTGGGAGTCGAGACCATCATCGCCGGAGAATTCGAGCAGCGCCTGGTGGATTGGGTCGAAGACAATCCGCCGGCCGGCGAGGCGATGGACCGGCTGCTGTTCATCACGCCGGATCGCGCCGGGCTGCCGCCGTTGAACCGCTACGCCAAACTGCTGGGCATGGGCGAGCCGCGCCGCGTGGGCTACACCGAGGCCAGCCGCGGCTGCAAACATCTATGCCGCCATTGCCCGGTAGTGCCGGTGTATCAGGGGACGTTTCGCGTGGTGCAGCGCGAGGTGGTGCTGGCCGATATAAGGCAGCAGGTCGCGGCCGGCGCCCGGCACATCACCTTCGGCGATCCCGATTTCTTCAATGGCATTGGCCACGCGCTGCCGCTGGTGCGCGCGCTGCATCGGGAATTTCCGGCGCTCACCTACGACGTCACCATCAAAGTGGAACATCTGCTGCAGCATCGCGGTGCGCTGCCGGAGCTGAAGGCCACGGGCTGCCTGTTTATCGTCAGCGCTGTCGAATCGCTTGACGATGCCGTATTGGCGCGTCTCGCCAAAGGTCATACCCGCCAGGATTTCTTCGAGGCCGTGGATCTGGTGCGCGCAGCTGGCCTGCAACTGGCGCCCACCTTCGTCACGTTCACGCCGTGGACATCCCGTCAGGATTTTCTGCATCTGATGGGAACGATCGACCAGCTCGATTTGGTGGAGGCCGTCGCTCCAATCCAACTTGCGATACGGCTGCTGATCCCCTCTGGTTCGCTGCTGCTGGAGCTCGACGAAGTAAAACGGCTGGTCGACGGTTACGATGCCGAAAAACTGGCGTGGACCTGGCAGCATCCGGATCCTTCGATGGACCGCCTTTGCGCCGATATTCAGAAGTTGGTGCGGCACAAGCCGAAAGCATCGCGCGCCGAGCTCTTCGAGGATATCTGGCGCCTCGCGGGGGGCTCGCGGCCGGATTTTGTGACGCCGGACCGCGCGACCGTGCCGTACCTGAACGAGCCCTGGTACTGTTGAGCGGAGCCTGAGGAAGAGCCGGTGGCTCTTGTGTAAACCACGCATTCTGCTGGTGGCCGCGACCACCGGCTACCAGGTCCGCTCCTTCGATGCCGCCGCGCGGCAGCTCGGTGTGGAACTGTCGCTGGCCACGGATCGCTGCCACATCTTGGAAGATCCGTGGGCGGACCGCGCCATCCCGGTGCGCTTTGAAGATCCCGCGCAGTCGGCGGTTCAGGTGCAGGGCCGGTTCGACGGCATTCTGGCGGTGGGAGATCGCCCGGCATTGCTTGCGGCGCATTTGGCTGAACGCCTCGGTATGAAGTTTCACGGTCCGGCAGCCGTGGCTGCGTGCGGTGATAAGCACGTCTCTCGAGAACTGTTTGCCGCCGCTGGCCTGCCGACTCCCGCGCACTGCATGCTTGGGGTTCACGATGAGACGTTCGTCGATCTGGCGTACCCCTGCGTGCTGAAAGCGCTGCATCTATCGGCATCACGCGGTGTGATCCGAGCCGACGATCTTGGGCAATTTTGCGCCGCCCGCGACCGTATTGCCGCTATTACGCGCGAGCCTCACCTGCAGGTGGAAACCTACATCCCGGGGCGCGAGTTCGCTCTGGAGGGCCTGATGCGCAGCGGCCGGCTGCAATGCCTGGCGATCTTTGAAAAGCCCGACCCGCTCGACGGCCCGTTCTTTGAAGAGGCCATCTACGTGACGCCGCCGCGCGAAAGTCCCGCCGCGCAACAGGCCATCGTCGAAGCCACGCAGCGCGCCGTCACGGCGCTGGGTCTGAGCGACGGGCCGATCCACGCCGAGATGCGTGTCAACGCGAGCGGCGTCTGGATGCTGGAGGTAGCGGCGCGTCCCATAGGCGGGCTGTGCGCGCAGACTTTGCGCTTCGAGCCAGGCGCGCTCTCGCTCGAAGCTCTGCTGTTACGACATGCGCTGGGTGAAGACACCTTAGAGTTCATCCGCGAGCCGCAGCCATCCGGCGTCATGATGATTCCGGTGCCCGGACACGGGATTCTGCAAAGTGTCGAGGGTGTCGAACAGGCGCGCGCTGTGCCGGGGATCGAAGATGTCGTGATCACCGCCAAGCTAGGCGAGGAGCTGATTCCGCTGCCTGAGGGCGCCAGCTATCCCGGCTTTCTCTTCGCGCGAGCCGATACCGCCGATGCCGTGATCGATGCCCTCCGGCGATCTCATGCGGCGCTCTCGTTTAGCCTCACGGCCAAGCTCAAAGTTTTGGTCTGATTTTTTGCGGGCTACTCACTCGAAAATCGGCGATATCCTCGCCAGCACCTCGTCCATGACCGCGCCCGGAATCATCTCCAGCTTCCTGCCGCCGCGGGCGACGAGATCGAGCGCGCGGGGCTGGTCGCACCGGACAACGCCCGTGGTTTTGGCGCCGGCGCCTGTCAATGGTACGGCGAAACCGGCCGTCCGCGCGAAATTACCGCCGCTCGTGATCGGAAGAACTATCGGGAGCTTCGTGATCCGGTTGAAGACCTCGGGCGACACGATAAGCACCGGACGGCGGCCCTTTTGCTCGTGCCCCGACGTAGGATCGAGGCTGACGAGCCAGATTTCGCCGCGCTTCATTAGATGAGCTCGCCGCCCACGGGTTTACTATCGAGCCATGCCTGCTCTTCCCTGGCGCGCGGCGCTTTGGCATCGCATTGAGCCAGCAGTTCGTTCAAGGTATAACGATGCCGCGGCTGCGGCTCGACGATGAGACGTCCGCTTTCGACCGCGATGCCGACCTTAGCGCCTGGCTGCAAGTGCAGAATATCGAGCAGCGCGGGCGGCACGGCCAGCATGACCGAGCCCCCGACCTTGCGCAGATTGGTGATGTGCATGAGTTATATTTTAGTATAACTCCCGCCAAGCTCCACGTTTTACACTGATCCTTATGTCCGATACCCGAGATTTCGGCTTTGCCACTCGTACGCTGCATGCCGGGCAGCAACCTGACTCCGCTACGGGCGCCCGCGCGGTGCCCATTTATCAGAGCACTTCGTTCGTCTTCGAGAACAGCGATCATGCCGCGCAACTGTTTGCTCTGCAGACGTTCGGCAACATCTACACGCGCATCATGAACCCCACGACGGCGGTGTTCGAGGAGCGCATGGCTTCGCTCGAAGGCGGTATCGGCGCGCTGGCGCTGGCCAGCGGGCAGGCCGCGCAATTCATCGCCATTGGCAACCTGCTGCAGGCGGGCGACGAGCTGGTCGCGGCCAAAACGCTCTATGGCGGCACCTTCACGCAGTTCGACGTCAGCTTCCGGCGCCTGGGCATACAGACCGTGTTCGTCGATCCCGACGACCCTGAAAATTTCCGCCGCGCTATCACACCCAAAACGCGCGCCGTCTATGGCGAGACGATCGGCAACCCGCGCCTCAATGTCCTCGACATCGCCGCCGTCGCGGCCATCGCGCACGAACACCACTTGCCATTGATCATCGACAACACCTTCGCCAGCCCGTATCTGTGCCGCCCGATCGAGCATGGCGCTGATATCGTGCTGCATTCCGCCACGAAATTCATCGGTGGACACGGAACGTCCATCGGCGGCGTCATGATCGACAGCGGCAAGTTCCCGTGGAACGAGGGCCCGTTCCCGGCGCTGACCGAGCCGAGCCCCGGCTACCACGGCATGCGCTTTTTCGAGACCTTCGGCGGCCTCGCCAACATCATCAAAGCGCGCGTCGAAGGTTTGCGCGACATGGGGCCGGCACTGAGCCCGTTCAACTCGTTCCTGTTCCTGCAGGGGATCGAAACGCTGCCGCTGCGCATGCGCGCGCACGTCGCCAACTCGCAGGCCGTGGCCGAATTTCTGGAGCGGCATGCCTCCGTGCAATGGGTTAACTATCCAGGCCTGGCGAGCAGCCCGTATCATGCGTTGACGCAAAAGTATCTGCCGAAGGGCGCCGGCGCGGTGATGACGTTCGGCATCAAAGGCGGTTACGACGCGGGCCGCAAGTTTATCGACGCCCTGAAGCTGTTCTCGCACCTGGCCAACGTGGGCGATGCCAAGAGCCTGGTCATTCATCCGGCCTCCACCACTCACCAGCAGCTCTCCGCCGAGGAACAGCTGGCCGGCGGCATCACGCCCGACATGGTGCGGCTCTCGGTGGGTCTCGAAGACATCGAAGACATCTTGTGGGACCTGGATCAGGCGCTGCACGCCGCGCACGCCTGAGGCGCTTCCGCGACGGCTTCGTGTGACCAACTCGTCGCGGGGCGCATCTATAATGGAGAAGAGGTAATTTGTGAACTTCCGTACTTTCGTTCGGGTTTTTTCCTATTCGCAAATGTTGCCGGTGCTCGAAAGCGGTGAAGAGACGCTGGTCGGCGGGCAAGCCGTGGTGGAAGGCGTCATGATGCGCGCGCCCCACAGCTATTGCGTGGCCGTGCGGCGGCCCGATGGCCAGATCGTGACGGAAGAGATGGCCGTGCCGCGCATGTCGGAAAAATATCGCATCTTCAAACTGCCCGTGTTCCGCGGCGTCGGCACCTTGTTTCAAGCCATGTCGCTCGGCATGAAAGCTCTGCGCTTCTCGGCTCAGGCGGCGCTGGTGGAAGAAGGCCCGGATGCCAAACCGATCTCTTCGTGGGCCATGGGCGCCAACGCGCTGCTGTCGGTCGGCTTCTTCATCTTCATGTACAAATTCATTCCGCTGTGGCTGGCCACCAAGCTGGCCCACGCGTATCCCGCGCTGAGCGGGCAGATCGCGCTGAATGGCATCGACGGGCTGATCCGCATGGTGATTTTCATCAGCTTCCTGCTGCTGCTCTCGCGCGCCAAGGACATCCGGCGCGTGTTTGAATACCACGGCGCGGAACACAAGGTGGTCTTCAATTTTGAATCCGGCAAGGCCGTGAATGTCGAAAACGCGCAGAAGTTCCAGACATGGCATCCGCGCTGCGGCACCAGTTTCCTGCTGGTCGTGATGGTGCTCTCGACCTTGATCTACATGCTGGTCCCGATCCACGGTTTCGCGGCCAAGATGCTGTTCCGCGTGGCCATGCTGCCGGTAGTCGCGGGGCTGAGCTATGAGCTGATCCGTTTCGCGGCCAAGAGCCCGGGCATCGGCATGCGCCTGCTGACGGCGCCCGGCTTGTGGCTGCAGCGCATCACCACTAAGCCGCCGTCGGACGATCAGGCCGAAGTCGCAATTCACGCGCTCGACCGCGCCATGGCGCTCGAGACGCAGCAGGGCGGGGAACTGGTTATCGCCTGATGGAGTTCGTCGACAAACTGGAACAAATAGAAAAGCGTTTCGAAGACCTCACCCGCCAGATGGCCGATCCGGACGTGATTTCGGATGGTGACGCCTATCGCAAGATCACTAAGTCGCAGAGCGATCTGGGCGAGATGGTCGGCGTCTATCGCGAATGGAAGCGCGTGCATGGCGAGTTGGAGCAGGCTCGGGGCATGGCTGGCGAGAGCGATCCCGAACTGCGCGCCATGGCCGCCGATGAAGTGGCCCGGCTTGAACCCGAGCTGACCGCCATTGAGGAGCACCTGAAAGTCCTGCTGCTTCCCAAGGACCCGCTCGACGACAAAGACGTGGTGCTCGAAATCCGCGCCGGCACCGGCGGCGACGAGGCCACGCTCTTCGCGGCCGAGATGTTCCGCATGTACTCGCGCTACGCCGAACTGCAGCACTGGCGCGTGGAAGTTACGTCTTCGAGCGAATCCTCCGTGGGCGGACTGAAGGAAGTGCTGGCGCTGGTCAACGGCGCCAAAGTCTACAGCAAGCTCAAATATGAAAGCGGCGTACACCGTGTGCAGCGCGTGCCCGCCACCGAGACGCAGGGGCGCGTGCACACTTCCGCCGTCACCGTCGCGGTGCTGCCCGAAGCCGATGAAGTGGAAGTCAAAATCGAGGACAAAGACATCCGCATCGATACCTTCTGCTCCTCCGGACCCGGCGGCCAGTCGGTCAACACCACCTACTCGGCGGTGCGCATCACGCATTTGCCGACGGGCCTGATCGTGTCGTGTCAGGACGAAAAATCGCAGATCAAGAATCGCGCCAAAGCCCTGCGCGTGCTGCGTTCGCGGCTCTACGAACTGGAGCTCGAAAAGCAGCAGGCGGCGCTCGGCGCCGAGCGCAAGAACATGGTTGGGACGGGCGACCGCAGCGAGAAGATCCGCACCTACAACTTCCCGCAGAATCGCGTCACGGACCATCGCATCGGCCTGACCGTGCACCAGTTGGATCAGGTGATGGAAGGTAAAGTCGAGCCCTTCATCGAAGCTCTGACCACCCACTTCCAGACCGAGAAGCTGCGGCAAGAGGGCGAACGCGCTGACGATATACACGGCGCTGCGGCAAGGAAGTAAGCTTCTCGAAGACGCCGGCATCCAGGCGCCGCGGCTGACCGCCGAAGTGCTGCTGGCGCACGCCACGCACCGCCGCCGCGAATATTTCTTCGCGCATCCCGAACAGCAACTGACCGATATCGAGTGGCTGCACTATGGCCGCTACCTGCACCAGCGGCTGCAAGGCCGCCCGACGCAGTACATCACGGGCCGCCAGGAGTTTTACGGCCGCGAGTTCAAGGTGGACGCGCGCGCGCTGATCCCGCGGCCCGAAACCGAGCACTTGATAGAAGCCGTGCTGCCTCGCGCAGCCGGCGCGCCGCTCATCGTCGATGTCGGCTGCGGCTCGGGTGCGATTGCGGTCACGCTGGCGCTCGAATTACCTCAGGCTCGCGTGATCGCCAGCGACATTTCGTGGGCCGCTCTCCAACTGGCGCGTGAAAACGCCGCCGCTCTCGGTGCCAACGCGGCGTTCGTGGCTGGCGATCTGCTCGCTGCCGTGAAGGCCGTGTCGGTCGACATCGTCGTCTCCAATCCCCCGTATGTGGCGGCTGAATCCCGCGCGGAATTGGCGACCGAAGTGCGCGACTGGGAACCTTCGCTGGCGCTGTTCGGAGGCGCCGACGGCTTCGAAATAACCGCGCGCCTGCTGCCCGATGCCGCGCGCGTGCTGCGTCCCGGTGGACTGCTGGTGATGGAGATGGGCGCCGGACAGTGGGCCGCCCACGAGCAAAAGGCGGCCGCGTACTTCACCGATATCGAGCCTCTGTTTGACCTAGCGGGGATTCACCGCGCGCTGATGGCCCGGCGTAAATCCTAAGCCGTCTGCAAGAAGCGCTGGATGTTGCGCGTGGCCTGCCGCAGACGGTGCTCGTTCTCGATCAGCGCGAAGCGCACGAAGCCCTCGCCCATGGGTCCAAAGCCGACGCCCGGCGATACTGCCACCAGCGCTTTTTGCATCAGCAGCTTGGAAAATTCGAGCGAGCCCTGCGCCCGGTACGCCTCGGGCACCGGCGCCCACACGAACATGGAGCCGCGCGGCTTGGCGACGTGCCATCCGGCACGGCACAGCCCATCCACCAGCACATCCCGCCGCTTCTGGTAGTTCAGGCAGATCTCGCGGGTGTCGGCTTCGCATTCGCGCAGCGCGATGATGGACGCGATCTGAATCGGCTGGAAGACTCCGTAGTCGAGATAGCTCTTGATGCGCGCCAGCGCCGCGATGATCTTGCGGTTGCCGAGGCAGAATCCCACGCGCCAGCCCGCCATGTTGTAGCTCTTCGAAAGCGAAAAAATTTCCACCGCGATCTCTTTGGCGCCGTCCACCTGCAGAATGCTGGGCGCTTTATAGCCGTCGAAGCACAGGTCGGCATAGGCGAAGTCATGGATGACGTAGGTGCCGTGATGCGCGGCCAGCGCGATCAGGCTCTTGAAGAAGTCGAGATCGACGCACGTAGTGGTCGGGTTGTGCGGAAACGACACCAGAATCATTTTGGGCGCGGGCCCTTTGCGGTAGAGATCCTCCAGGCCGTTCAGGAATGTGGCGGCATCGGGCATGGGCAGCATGCAGGCGTGCCCTTCCGACATGATCACGCCGTATTGATGAATGGGGTACGCGGGATTCGGCGAGACCACCACGTCACCGGGGCCGATGGTGGCGAACATCAGGTGCGCCAGCGCGTCTTTGGCGCCGATGGTGACGATGGCCTCGTGTTCGGGATCAAGCGTGACGCCGTAATTTTTCTGGTAGCGCGCGACGATGGCATTGCGCAGCTGCGGAATGCCGCGCGACATCGAGTAGCGATGGTTCCGGGGATTCTTCGCGGCTTCGGTCAGCTTGGCGACCACCGGGGCGGGCGTGGCGCCGTCGGGATTGCCCATGCCGAGGTCCACCACATCCTGCTGGTCCGCGCGCGCTCGTGCCTTCATCTCATTGATGACGCTGAACACGTAGGGGGGCAGCTTCTGGATGCGGTAGAACGATTCGTCTGAGGACATTCTCTCTATTCTAAGCGGGCGGATGGTTCAGGTTGGCGTCCTGCTTCGCAATGTTCTCGACGCGCTCGAGCGGCGCCGTGACCACGAAGCGTTTGGGCGCGTTGCCCACGAAATAGAACGGGTAGCAGGTGATCAGGTGCAGCTCGGCCGAAGGCGTCGGCATCAGGCATTTGGTGTTGGTGGGCAGAATTATTTGCGTGTCGCTGACGCGGTAATGGTAGGCGGCCTGATGCGTTTCGACGACTACCTCGTCGCCAACTTTGATGTTGCGCAGCTGGCGGAACACGGTATCGCGATGGCCCGCGATGGCGCAGTTGCCGGTGGGTCCGGGCAGGGCCGTGCCCACGACATGCCCGGGGCCGTTCTCGAGATCGGCCAATTCGGAGCCTTCCACCACGTAGAGCGATGCTCCGAGCCGCGGAATCGACAGACGCCCGACCGACTCGCCGCGCAGCAGGCGCTCAGGCTTCTTTAGCGCGGGAGGCGGCGCGGAGACCGGCGGTTTGGGCTTAGCTTCTTCACGCGACCACTCGGCGGCCGCGCGCTGTTGCGCCGCGTGCGACTTCCAGACCTGTCGAACGCCAAGATAAGCCACCACTACTCCCACGATGACCAGCAGCCAGGCGAAAAAATTGCGCATGTGATGTCTCTATTATGGAAGGCGCGAATGCAAAAAGGGTTGCCGCAAGCCCCGTGGCTCCGGCAACCCCCGGTGAAACGAATTGAAGCCGACTGGCTACGCGTTGCGGCGGCGCAGCAGCAGCCCGAACATCGCCGTCAACGAACCGATCAGAACCAGCGCAAACCAGTTGCTGGCCGTGTGCGGCATGCGGGGCATCGGAGCGGGGGCCGGAGCGCTTTCGGGCGCGTTGTTCGACGCCGTCACTTCAGGGGCTGGCGCCGGGGCCGGAGCGG
>DOZZ01000048.1:25108-25846 GCA_003517725.1 Bryobacterales bacterium
GGCCGGGGCGGCCTGCGCGGTCGTCACGGTCGTCTCTTCCGTCTTGGTTGCCGGCTCATACGTGGCCGCTACCGTGTACGGCTCCAGGCGCTCTCTCTGCCGCGACTTGACGGCCGGAGGCAGCGGGAACTCATAGCCGTAATTCTTGCCAACTACCCAAATCTTATCGAAGTAGTAATCGGGACCATAGTGGTGCAGGATCACTTTGGTGCTATCGGGCGTGTTGTTATCGAGGGTCGGGATGGTCTGGACCGTGGTCTTGAGACGCATGCCTTGGTCGGTGTAGATCTGCAGGATGCGGCTGTTGCTCTGCGATTCGAACTGGCGGATTACGTAGTGCCCGGGTTCCAGCACCGTGTCGGCTACTGTTACTTTGTATGGCAGGTCAACGATGATCTTGTCATAGAGGGGCCCTTGTGCCATGCCCAAACCCGCTACGATCGTCAGGCTTGCAGCCAGCACGCCGGCGGACGCGAAAATTTTGCTCAATTTCATAAGTAAGCTCCTGGAATGTCTTGTGCCGCGGGCCTAAGCCCCGCCGCTAACTCTGTCTCGCTGCAAGGAATTGCAATGCGGTGGCCAAACGGGCGTGAGACGCCGCGCAACAAAGTGTTGAAGCGCACTGTTGCCGGCCGGTTGACCGGCTACGAGGCGAACAGTTACAGTAAATGCAGTACTTCTTCCGGTTCGTCCCCATCGTCTAGCCGGCCCAGGACATCGCCCTTTCACGGCGGTAAC
>DOZZ01000048.1:25925-26424 GCA_003517725.1 Bryobacterales bacterium
GTCCCCATCGTCTAGAGGCCTAGGACATCGCCCTTTCACGGCGGTAACGGGGGTTCGAATCCCCCTGGGGACGCCAAACTATGCCCGCCCGCCGACTGGTACGAAGCTCCCTATCGGACCGTAGAAGGCTCGCAGCGGAAAGCCGTGTATTAACGGAACTCGCATCACCGTGTACGACATACTCGAGTACCTCGCTGGTGGGATGACGGAAGATGCGATTCTGAGCGATTTACCGGACCTGACCGGCGACGATAACGCGCCGCCCTGGCCTTCGCCGCTGCTCGTGAACGACGTCTCGCGAACTCGGTGGCGTGACGCTCCTCTTCGACGAGAACCTAAGTGAGTGACTAGCTGGCGAAGATCCTCTGGCTTGGCGTCGGGAACGCCGGGACTGCATAAACTCCTCTATAATATGCGGCATGCCTATTCTGGCCGTGGCTGGGCGCAAGGGCGGCATTGGCAAGTCGACCATTGCCGGTAACCTCGCGGCGGAGTTCGC
>DOZZ01000192.1:0-1285 GCA_003517725.1 Bryobacterales bacterium
TTCCACGACCCCGCTTCGCCGCGCGAGAGCATAGGCCATGCGCCTATCGATAAGGGCCGGCTGACGGTGAACCAGTATCTGTTCCGCGAACGCCATGTCGCGGCGTTTCTGATGGAGTTGATGGTGGAGCGCCATCCCGCGCTCGGCCGCCTTCGAATGGCCCAGGATTTTACGGCATTCGGCGAGGGGCTGGCGAAGTGCCTGGCGGGGTCCGTGCCATGATGATTTGGGGATTTTTGGCGGCTGTATGCCGGAACTCGAGTTTCAAAACAATCGGCTCATGAAGGTCACACTTAAGCAAATTGCCAAGCAAGCGGGAGTTGATGTATCCACTGTTTCTCGAGCGCTTACTGGCGGCTACGGAGTTCATAAGGCTACGCGCGACAAGGTGCTGGGGGTCGCGAAGACGCTTAATTACTATCCGAACCGAATCGCCCGCGGTTTGGTTACGGGACGTTCGCACACCATCGGTTTGCTCATCAGCGACATTCGGAACCCTTTCTTCGCGGAGGTGGCCCGCGGCGCCGAAGACGCGGCCTACAACGCGTCGTTCGACATGGTGCTTTGCAATAGCGATCTGGAATCGGTGAAGCAGATGCGCTATATCCGTTCGCTCATCGAGAAGAACGTGGACGGCATACTTATGAACTCCGTCGCGGGTCTCGATCAGCAGGAACAGATCGAACTGGCCGAACACGGCGTTCCCATTGTGCTGCTGAACCGGCCCATGGCTCCGCATCCGTTTTCGACAGTCTCGGCGGACAATTACCGCGGAGGATTTCTGGCGGGCCAGTACCTGGTCGACCTGGGACACCGCACCATTGCTCACCTCACCGGTCCCCGGACCCACGGCAACCTTACCGAAAGATGCAAGGGGTTCTTGGCCGCCCTCGAGTCATCCAGAAAAAAGGTCACGCCGATCGTAATTCATGGCGACCACACCCAAAAGGGCGGCCATGAAATGACCAAGAAGCTGCTGGTCCAGCGTCCCGAAGTTACTGCTATTTTCGCGGCCAACGATGCCGTGGCCTTCGGCGTGGTGCGAGCCATTCTGGAGGCGGGCTTGTCGATCCCGGATAATATTTCCCTGGTGGGCTTCGATAACGTGGAACTCTCGGGCCTGATTCATCCGCCGCTCACCACGGTCAACCAGCCAAAGTACGAGATGGGCCGCGCCGCGGTCGAGATCCTGTTGGCCCAGTCGAATTCGCCAAATGGCCACCCGCCGGAACAGCGCGTGTTTGGCGTGAACCTGGTGGAGCGGCAATCGTGCCGGGCTCTCTAA
>DOZZ01000192.1:1419-2108 GCA_003517725.1 Bryobacterales bacterium
GCCGCGCCCGTTTTGCGCGACCAATTCCGGATGACCAATGTCGGCTACTCGCGGGTGGTATTCGCGTTCATGCTGGCGTACACCATTATGAACGGCGTCTCCGGCCCGCTGCTCGATCGCCTCGGGACCCGCGCCGGTTATGCACTGTCGATGGCCTGGTGGTCGGCAGCTGCCATTCTGCATGCGTTCGCCGGGGGGCCGTGGAGCCTGGGAATTTACCGCTTCCTGCTCGGTATGGGCGAAGCCGGCAATTGGCCGGCGGCCGTAAAGGTGGTGGCGGAGTGGTTTCCGGCCCGGGAGCGCGCGCTGGCGTCCGGCATTTTCAACAGCGGCTCCGCGGTTGGAGCGATTGTGGCGCCGCCCGTGGTCGCGTGGGTTCTATTGAACTTCGGCTGGCGGTTATCGTTCGTCCTGGTCGGGAGCTCGGGGTTGCTATGGTTGGCCGTCTGGTGGCCGATTTACCGGACGCCGAAGGCAAGGGACCAGGAAACACCGCCGCCACGCGTTCCGACGCGCCTGTTGCTGCACAACCGCTTCGTGTGGGCCTTTACTTTGTCAAAAGTCTTTCTTGACCCGGTCTGGTATTTCTATGTGTTTTGGTTTCCGGAATACTTGAAACGGGTTCGGGGCTTCGATATGGCCAGCATTGGCAAGTATGCCTGGATCCCGTTTCTGGTGGCCGGTTTCGG
>DOZZ01000192.1:2228-2873 GCA_003517725.1 Bryobacterales bacterium
GGCACGCAAATCCTCGGTTACCTGTTTCGCCGCACTGATGACCGCGGCCATTCCCGCGGTTTTAACCCACGACGTTCGTTTATCGATTGCCTGCGTTTCACTGGCCATGCTGGGTTACACCGGCAGCCTCGCCAATATGCTTTCCTTCCCGGCGGACGTGTTTCCGCCTGGCGCGGTAGGCTCGGTTTACGGCATCGCCAGCATGGGCGCGGGCTTCGGCGGCATGATTTTTGCGCTGGCCACGGGCTGGGTTGTCGATCATTATTCCTACACGCCGGTTTTTATCGGGTTCGGCATCATGCCCCTGGTGAGTGTGGCGGTTCTTTGGCGCCTGCTGGGACCGATCGCTCCCATTTCAGCCGGAAGAACCATGGCGCCTTACTATGCCGGCTAATCTTGCCATCTCTGTAGAGCCCGCAATTCGATGAAACTCGCTGCTCTCGACACGTGTGTTCGCCGCCTCACGGCCCAGGACATCCCCTCGGCGCTGATATTATCTGCTCTTGCGGGCTGGAACCAGACCGCCGCGGACTGGCGCCTGTTGCTGGATCTCCATCCCGAAGGCTGCCTGGGAATCGAGTGCGCCGGTCGCGTAGTCGCCACTACCACGCTGATCTGTTACGAGGATCAACTGGCGTGGCTGGG
>DOZZ01000035.1:0-312 GCA_003517725.1 Bryobacterales bacterium
GATAAGGCGTGATGGCCTGATGGTCGCTCCCGGTCGGGTCGGCGTTAATGTCGCTATAGCTGAACAGGCGTTTGACCGGCCGTTCCTGATCGCGGCGCGTCAGACCAATAATGACCACGTGGACGTGCGCGACTCCCCGAGCGTCGCTGCCCCATGCGAAGGTGCGGTGCGCGAAGCTGATTTCAAGCCCGTAACGGTCGAAGAGAACAGGCCAGAGCTGGGCGACTTGTTCACCCTGCGTGATCGAATTGGTTGCAACGAACCCAACTTCTGCACGCGACTGTCGAAGGTACTCTCCCGCTCTGAGAAACA
>DOZZ01000035.1:467-2710 GCA_003517725.1 Bryobacterales bacterium
GGTCACGTAGTCGAGGGTGCCGCCGCTGCCGCCTAGCTGGGCAACTCGGCGTACTTGCTCGCGTTGTTTTGGACTCTGATACTTTGCGCCGCCGAAGGGTGGATTGCCGAGAACGTAGGAGCAATCGGCGGGGGCAATCAAACCGGCCCAATCGATTTCTAGTGCATCGGCGTTGCGGACATGCGGCGACTTTCTCAACGGAATGCGGACGTAGCTTTCGCCGAATTCCAGCGAGAGCTTGTTATTCATGATGTGGTCCATCATCCATAGCGCGACTTCAGCGATGCGGGCAGGAAACTCGCCCAGCTCGATGCCGTAAAATTGGTCCACGTCGATCTTGCTCATCTGAGACACGTCAAAAACCAACTGGCCATCTTTGCGAAGAGCCTTTAGCAATTCGATTTCGAGAAGCCGAAGCTCGCGGTACGAAATAATCAGGAAGTTTCCGCAACCACATGCAGGGTCGAAAAAACGCAAGGCCGAAAGCTTTTTGTGAAAGGCCTCGATTGCCTTGCGCCGACCGCTGTCGCGGCGCTCCGTGAGGTGCTTGAACTCGTCGCGTAACTCGTCCAGAAAGAGCGGCTCGATCACCTTGAGTATGTTCCGTTCGGTGGTGTAGTGCGCTCCCTGAGCGCGGCGCTCGCGCGGATTCATGACGGACTGAAAGAGCGAACCGAATATGGCCGGGGATATGGCGTCCCAACTGAAATCGAGAGCATCAATTAGATGCGAGCGCATGGCGGCATTGAAAGAGGGGAGGGAAAGGCGCTCCTGAAACAGGTCACCATTGACATAGGGAAATTGCGCCAAGTCTTGATCGAGGTTCTTCTGGCGCTGCGTAACAGGCTTGTTCAGCACATCAAAAAGCTGACTGAGCCATAATCCAGTGTCGCTGCCGTCCGGGTTGGTACGCTGGGTAATCAGCGTAGAGAAGATGTCCCGAGGCTCGAAGATGCCGGTATCATCGGCAAAAAGGCAGAACACAAGCCGCACGAGAAATCGTTCCAACTCGTGGCCCTCGTAGCCGGAGTCCTTCAGCGCGTCATGGAGATTGCCCATGATCTCTGAGGCTTCAATGTTTACCGGGTCTTGGTCGCGGAACGAGCGCTTCTGGACCCCAAGAATAAAGCCGAATTCTTCTATATGTTCCGGAAGCTGGCGGAGAATGAAACGGCTCGTCGTGTTGTCTTCGAGGTCATAAAGCTCGAAGCTCTGGAAATCGCTCACGAGCACATATCGGGGGAGTTCATGCTCTTTCAGGCCGGGGAAATAGTCGAGTGCTTGCTGCTTCGCCCGGATTAAATCTCGGCCCGCGCTCTTTTGCTCAACGAGAAGCACACCCTTCCAAAACAGGTCAATGAATCCGCGCTCATCACCGAGCTTTTTGACGGGTTCCTCAAAACTGGCTACGCGTCGGCGGGTAACGCCAAATACCTCGAAAAATTCGTTGTAGAACGTCTGGCTCTCACCACGCTCATAGTGAGCATCCTTCCATTCCTCGGCGAAGCGGGCGGCGCCTGCCCTGATCTCGTTCCAGCTAAGGCGCATTCAATCTCCTTGCCTCTCTGTCAATACCAGACGTTTAAGCTTGATGCGATCGGCTTGAACCTGTGCAAGGTCGTAGTGCGCCTGTTGCACAAGCCAGGTTTCCGCGCTGCCGCCGAAAACCTTGGATAGCCTGACGGCCATTTCGGGAGACACCCCGCGCTTTTCGTTTACCAGTTCCGATAATGTGGTGCGCGTCACTCCAAGCGCGGCGGCGGCGTCCGTGATGGTCAAGCCCAAAGGCTGAATGCACTGGCGCAGTACAAACCCGCCGGGGTGGGGTGAATTCTTCATTGGCATTTCAGGACCGTAACGCGTATCGTAACAGAAGTCAAAGCGCCGGGGCGGGCCTGCCCGACACGCGGGCTGAGAACGCCTGCGCGAATCAAGGCGTGAGCGCGATCGAGTGGGAGAAGATGACGGGCAACTCGTGTGTTGCGGGTGATAGTCCTGGTCCGCGCTGATTGTGAGAGCGGCAAGGGTTCATTTGTTCGGAATTGGTCTTTGGGCGCTGCAAGAGCGGCGAAAGGGTGTCTGGACGGGTCCTTGGGTGCGTGATTGAGGTAAAGATTGTGAAAAGGTCAGGACGAACCCCTGTTGCGCGAAACAACGCTGGGCTTGAACTGGCGAGGTCGCGTCTTATGCGTCCTTTGGATTGAAGGATAATCAAGGCATGACGTATAGCCATCCGCGCATCA
>DOZZ01000035.1:2824-3078 GCA_003517725.1 Bryobacterales bacterium
ATCGAGCCTGACAAGCGCGACGGCAAACCATGTATTCGCGGCATGCGGATCACGGTCAACGACGTTCTCGGGTGGTTGGCGCACGGCATGAGCGAGGAAGAGATCCTGGAAGAACATCCGGGCCTTGAGAAGGAAGACTTCGCCTCCGTTTACGCTTTTGCCGCGGAGATGGCTGAAGCACAGTACGGACTTCATTAGCCCTTGCGCGTTCTTCTCGATCAGAACCTCTCTCCGAAACTGATACGAAAACTGAT
>DOZZ01000035.1:3264-3602 GCA_003517725.1 Bryobacterales bacterium
GACGTCATTCCCGGCTTGGAGAGCGTCTATGATCACGGGTTGATTGGGGCAACTGATCCATTCCTCTATGATTGGGCTCGACGGTCAGGGTTTGCCGCTCTGCTTAGCGCCGACCAAGACTTTGTGAACCTCGCCGAGCGGCTGGGGCCGCCTCCGAAGGTGATCCGGGTCGAGCGATGTGACTATCGTTCGGCAGTTATAGAACAGTTGCTTCGCCGTGAGGCGGTTCGCATTCATGCCTTTCTGGAGTCGGGCCGCGCCGTGTTGCTGCTGAATCTGTAGAGCAAATCGATCGGTGCGCAAACAGTTCGGTGATGTAGGTCAGACAGCCCGTTTCG
>DOZZ01000035.1:3663-5828 GCA_003517725.1 Bryobacterales bacterium
CGTTTCGCAAGAGCGGCGAAAGGCTTTCACTGCGAAAATCTCCCAGGATGGCTCGCTCCTCGCCGGTAGCTGGAACCCGGTGCGAATCAAGGCCCGAGCCCGATCGAATGGAAGAAGTGCCGGGCGACTCGTGCGTCGCGCCCGTGCTCCAAATTGCCCGCCCTCGCCTTTCCCGCTAGACTAAAAACGCCATGCTATTCCCGCCCTGCCAGCCGACGCGCCCGTGAGAATTCTCTTTGTCGGCGATATCTTTGCCTCCCCCGGACGCCGCATCGCCGCCGACCACCTGCAGGATATTCGCAAGACGCATTCGATCGATCTCGCCATTGCTAACGCTGAAAACTCGGCCGGCGGCTTCGGCATCACCCCGCAGGTCGCGCAGGATCTCCTTGCGATGGGCTTTGACGTCCTCACCGGTGGCAACCACAGCTTCGATAAGCGCGAAATCTACGACTACATGGACCGCCAGCCTCTGCTGCTGCGCCCCGCCAACCTGCCCGCCGCGCCCGGCAAAGGCCTCGCCGTGGTCCACGCCCGCGGCGGCATTCCGTGTGCTGTCCTGAATCTGCAGGGCAGAACTTTCATGGCCTCCATCGACTGCCCCTTCCGCAAGGCCGACGAACTGTTAGCGTCGCTAGACGCTTCAATCAAGGTGCGCTTCGTCGATTTCCATGCCGAAGTCACCAGCGAAAAAATGGCTCTCAGCTGGTATCTCGACGGCCGCGTCAGCGCCCTGATCGGAACCCATACCCACATCCCCACCGCCGACACGCGCATCCTTCCCGGCGGCACCGCTTACCAGACCGACGTGGGCATGACCGGGCCCTACGATTCCATCATCGGCGTCGAAAAACAGGCTATCATTAACCGCTTCCTCACCGGCCTGCCGGCACGCATGGAGGCGGCCAAGAAGATGGTCGAACTCCATTCCGTGATCGTCGATGTCGACGAACATACCGGCAAAGCCCGTTCGATCGAGCGGCACACCGTCCGCGGAGATTGATGGCGTGGTCGATGGCCTGTATGTCCAGATCTTCGCGAACCTGCTGTTCTGCTTCGTTTTCCTGTTCTTGTGGCGCCAGTCGGGCGTGGTCTACTTCAAGTTCTGGGCGCTTGCCTGGGGCGCCGAGTCGCTGGCCCTGCTGTTCACCGGCATCGCCCGCATCAGCCGCTCGACGCGCTGGCTGATTCCGCACGCCTTCCTCGAATTCGCCTTCGCCCTCTCGCTGGTAGCCGCGGCTCGCGCCGCCTCCAAACGCCCGTCGGTGCGCTGGACCGGCTGGCTGCGCCTGCTGTTGCTGCTGCCGGTGGTGCTGCTGGTCGTCGAGCTCTTGCGCTGGAATGAGCGCTACGCCTTGTTCCAGGGGGTCCACTCGCTCACCATGGCCGTCATCTTTTTCGGCAGCTTTCTGGCCTTCAGCATGGGCCGCGAACCCACCCGCTCGGTGCCCGGTAATCTGTTTCGATTCACCCTGTTAGGCCTCTCTCTGTTGTACCTGCACCACTCCTGGGCCTATTTCTATATCTCCCATACCGAGCCACGTCCCTGGTGGCTGGCCTACCTGGACTACCTGCACTTCTATACCCTGGCTCTACAGACCCTGCTGGCCTTCTCCACCCTCGCCATGTGGATCCAGCACCAGCAGGACCGCGTCACCGAAATTGCCGCCGACATGGACCTGCTGCGCCGCGAAACGGCCAGCCGCCAGGATCTGGATCACTTGACCGGCCTGCTCAACCAGGCCAACCTCTCGCGGCGTAATGAAACCCCCTTCGACGGCGTCGTGGCGGTCTGCGATATGGATGAATTCAAGGCCATCAACGACCGCTACGGTCATCTGACCGGCGACGAGATCCTGCGCAACATCGGGCAGTTGCTGCGCACCTCCATCCGCGCTCAGGACGAAGCCTTTCGCTGGGGGGGCGATGAATTTGTGGTGCTCTTTCACAACCAAAGCCTGGCCCGGGGACGCAAGCGCATGACCGAAATCTCCGAGCGCCTGGCGGAGTTCCGCGTCCGCGGCCTGGCCACCCTGCAGGTGCACTTCAGCTGGGGAGCGGCCGAAGGCGGCAACCAGCCGCTGCATGTTGCGCTCGAAGCCGCCGACCGCGAAATGTATGCCAGCAAGCGCGCCCGCGGTTACCACCGCGGCGAGATCTCCTAG
>DOZZ01000035.1:5982-7076 GCA_003517725.1 Bryobacterales bacterium
GCCGGCGACTTATCGGCCGGCACGGCCGAAGCCGGCACCAGCACATTGATCTGCCACACGCCCACCAGGCTCGGCGCCAGACCCGAATACTGAACATTTGCGGCCGGCACAAAACTCTGGTACATCAGCACCGCCGGGCTTGCCTGCGACGGTGTCGGGCCACTCGGCGGCGTGCCGTCCGGCGGCGCATTCGGCACAAAGCCCTGCCCGGTGCCAAAAATCTGCAGCACCGAACCTACCGGCGCCGGGTTGTCGGGGCCGTTGACGGTGTTGTCCTGGTTCAGCGCCGCCACTTGCCCGCTGCCGCCGCCGGTGGTGAACAGCCCCGGCGAGGCCACATTCAGGTTAATGGTCGAATCGCCCAGCACCTGCCCGGTGTCGTTCTGGACCACCTGCACATCGGCCGTTCCCGAAGTGGGCGTGCTCATCGGCAGCAGGAAGTTGATCTGCGTCGGGCTCACGTAGTACACGGGAGCCGCCTTTCCGTTCACCAGCACCTGTAGATTGGCCAGGCTGGTCGGCACCGGAATGGTGGAAAAGACCTGTGTGTCGCCGCCAAACTGGCCCGGCGCTCCGAAGATCGAGAGGAATGTGCCGGGCCCGTAAGGCTCCTGTAGGAAGTTGGCGCCGTTAGTCAGGGCCAGCGTGCGATAGAAAATCAGGACCCGGTTGGCCATGTCCGCGATATAGAGATTGCCGAACGAGTCCACCGCCACTCCAAGCGGGCTGTAATCCGGGTAAACTGCGCTGGGTGCATAGTTGACAGCCGCCAGCGACTCATAGTTCGGGAAGCGCTCCACCTGGTTATTGCCGGTGTCCGCCACGAAAATTTCGGAACCGGGGCTGACAAACACGCCATGCGGATTTTTCAGGCCACCGAGCGCCAAAGCCTGGTGCGGATCCGGCCCGGCCTGCGTCACGCGGTCATAGATCGACACGCGGTTATTGCCGAAATCGGCGATGTAGAGCCGGTCCGAGCTATCGATCGAAATGCCGGCCGGGGTGTTCAGACGATCATCGGCACTACCGGCCGCGGTGCCGGTGAAGTTCGACTGCCCGAACACCTTGGTGGCGGCCATGCCGCTGGTGAACTT
>DOZZ01000313.1:0-488 GCA_003517725.1 Bryobacterales bacterium
CGAAACCAGCCGCACGATGTGATGCCAAAACTCCTGGCCCACTTTTTGATGGATTCCGGTGTCGCCCAGCACCACGAATTTCCTGCGCGCTGGCACCACTAAGAACAGCACGGCATTGCGTTCCTTTGTCGCCGTCATGCCCATGCGCACGAACGCCTTCTCGGCGGCCTTCCGGACATCGCCCCAAATCAGCGAGGACACGGAAACCCGGATCTCTCCGGAAGTCCGCTTCTCGGCCTCTCGAATGGCCTCCTGAATTCGACGCTGATCGACCTTCCGAAGCAGCTTGCCGCGCGACATTACCATGACCCGCTCGCGCCTCCGCCGCCCGATCGTCCGCCGCCCCCGCTAAATCCACCGCCACCGAAACCGCCACCACCGCCATATCCCTGACGCCCACTGGACAACATGCTCGCGAGAAAGTAAAACGCCAGCGACGGATGGGTAATCGCGAACAGCAACAACAGAATTCCAATGATGCCGTAGAA
>DOZZ01000313.1:670-2860 GCA_003517725.1 Bryobacterales bacterium
CGTCGATACCGGCCGTCACGGCGCCGTCGCGATCGCCGCTCTGGATGCGCGGCACCATTATTTCGTTGATCACGCGCGACGCGATCGCGTCGGGCACCACGCCTTCCAGCCCGTAACCTACCTCAATTCTCAACTTGTGGTCCTGGGACATGATGAAAAGGACCAGCCCATCATCCAGCCCCTTTCGGCCCACCTTCCACTTTTCGAAGGCGCGCACACCCCAGTCTTCAATGGGCGCGCCGCCCGTGGTGGGCGCGATATAGACGATCAACTGATGCCCGGTGCCCTGCTGGTAGGCGGCGAGACGCGCATCCAACGCGGTCACCGTGGCCGGCGAAAGAAAGTTCGCCGTGTCCGTGACCCAGCGCGTGGGCGCGGGCGGGATGGGCGTTTCGGCGGCGCACAAAAATGTGTGCGCAACCAGGCCGATCAGCAGCAGTAGGCCGCGGGGCCGGCGCAATTTAGAACTTCACTTCGGGCGCCTTCTGGCTTCCGGGCTGCCCCTGGAAATATGGCTTGACCGCGAACTGATTGCCAAAGAAACCGGCAACCAGCACCATGGGGAAACTCTGGCGGCGGGTATTGAAGTTTTGGGCCGCTTCATTGAACCGCTGACGCTCCACGCTGATCCGGTTTTCGGTGCCTTCCAGTTGCGCCTGCAAATCGCGAAAATTGGCCGTGGCCTTGAGCTGCGGGTAATTTTCGGTAACCACGAGGAGACGCGAGAGCGCCGATGAAAGGCCGTCCTGCGCCTGCTGAAAACGCTGGAACGCGGCCGGATCCCGGGGCACGTTCTCGGTCGAGCCCGAGGTAACCTGACCCACCTTGGCGCGCGCCTCGGTCACGGCAATCATGGTGCTCTTCTCAAAATCGGCCGCGCCTTTGACAGTCGCCACCAGGTTTGGCACCAGATCGGCTCGCCGCTGATACGCGTTTTGCACCTGCGCCCACTGGGCCTGCGCCGCTTGATCTAACTGCACCAGCGAGTTGTAACTGCCACTGATGGAAACACCCAGGATGATCGCGAACAGAACGATAACGCCAACCACCACCAAGCCTGTCTTATTGCCCAATTTATGCTCCGTTCCGCTTCTCTGATGGCGAGCCGCGCTTCCCCAGCATGACATTTATTGAGGGATGAGCTCACTCTCGCAAAAAACCATCCTTCGCGAGGCTGTCCAGAATGTGAGTGCGCAGCCGCTCCTGAATTTGCCCGTGCATCAGCAGCCAGGCGACATCGAAGGCTTCTTTCGGCAGCCAGCCGATATGACGCTGCTCGATCATGCGCGTGACTACCAGCTTGATGCGGGCACTCACCATTGGCAACAGGCGTTCGACCTCCGGCGGCCGCATCTGGACTGGATCGACCCGAATCTCCTGCGTCAGCGGGCCGAGCAACGGGATCAGCGGCAGGGCTGGCGAGCCATCCGGCAACTGCGCGGGGAAGTTGCGCAGCAGGGCATCGCGCTGCGGGCCGGCCGGCGGCAAGGCCGACGCCATTACCGGATTATCCGGCGGCAACACGAAGTAGGCGCGCAGAAACTGCTGGCAGTTGCGGCGCCCCAGTTGATAATCGTGCGCGCGAAAGGCCTGCGACAGAAAGCCGCCGAACGCGTTGAGCGTGCCGCAGGCCAGCGCTTTGGCCTCGTTCTTGCCGGCGATGGGGGCGATGGCGAAGCGGCTGAAGACGTCGTCCTGCTGCGCTAAATGGATGTTTTCGCCCTGAAAGCGGCTCTGCGCCACCGCCACGTCGAACAGTTTGGCGCCGATTTTCAGCAGGTCAGTATCGGGTTTATATTGCGGGTCAAACGCGTCGTCCACTGGAAAAGGGGCGATGGTGATCACGGCGCGATCGGCATTCTTTGCGTCGCGCGGCGCGTGGCCCTGCGGAGCATTCGCGTTGTCGAAGGACACCAGAGCGCGATGCGCGCAATCGAATGGGCTGTTGTTGGTGACGCCGCCATCCACGTTAAAGGTCTCGAAGGAATCGCCGTCGCGCAGATCCCAATGCGGACGCTGCGGCTTATCTTCAGAGCAGACGCACGCGCCATCGACGACGCTGTGGTCCTCATTGGAAACGTTAAATTCCCGGGCATTGTATTCCCCCGCGCCGCGCTTCAGGTGGCGCGGGGCGAGCATCAGCGGGAAGGCGCCGGTGGCTTTGGCGGCTTCCTGCAAATAGCTCCAGTT
>DOZZ01000199.1:0-16517 GCA_003517725.1 Bryobacterales bacterium
GGGCTGCTGCATAGCCGGATTTAGGCCGCAGCCGCGTTTTTGAGTGACTGCGCGATATCAAGTGTGTTTCAGGGGCAACACCGTTTCACGCGAAAACCACGGGTAAATCGGGCCCGAACTGCACGGGTTTACGATTGCACGGGAATTTGTCACGTTCCAGCGGCTTGGGGGTACAATAAAAAGGTCTCCCATTCGCACCCAGGAAGCGGTCGTTTTTATGACGCATAGTCGCCTGCTCATTCTCAGCTTTTCCCTGACCTTCGCTTTATTCCAGGCCGCCGCGCAGAACGCGACGGTGGCTAAGCCTCAGACCGAGAAGGAGCGCAAAAAGAAAGAAGCGCGCCTCCGGAAAGAGTTGGAAACTCCATTCAAGAAATGGCTTAACGAAGACGTCACGTACATCATCACGGATGAGGAACGGGCCGCCTTCAAACGCCTGAACACGGACGAGGAGCGGGAGCAGTTCATCGAACAGTTCTGGCTGCGGCGCGACCCCACGCCCGATACGGCGGAGAACGAGTTTAAGGAAGAGCATTACCGGCGCATTGCGTATGCCAACGAGCGCTTCGCCTCGGGCATCCCCGGCTGGAAGACGGACCGCGGACGGATCTACATCACATTCGGGCCGCCGGATGAGATCGAATCGCATCCCTCGGGCGGTTCCTACGAGCGTCCTGAAGAAGAGGGCGGCGGCGAGACCTCCACGTATCCTTTTGAGAAATGGCGCTATCGCTATATCGAAGACATCGGGAACGACGTCAATATTGAATTTGTGGACAAGACCATGTCGGGCGAGTACCGCATGACCATGGATCCTTCGGAGAAGGACGCGCTGCTGTATGTTCCGGGAGCGGGTTTGACCATGTCGGAACAGATGGGCCTGACCTCCAAAAACGATCGCTTCAATCGCACCGACGGGACGCACCTGGGGACGCCCATTGGGATGGAATCCGAGAGCATGAACGAGTTCGAGCGGCTGGAGAAGTTCACCAAGCTGCAGAAACCGCCGGCGGCCAAGTTCAAGGATCTGGAAGCGCTGGTCAGCACGCGCGTCACGTTCAATGTGCTGCCGATGCGGGTCAGGACCGACTTCATCCGGGTAACCAACTCCTCGGTGCTGATGAAGGTCACGATGCAGTTCGAGAACAAAGACCTGCAGTTCCAGTTGAAGGACGGCGTGCAGAAGGCGGTCGTCAATATTTATGGGCGCGTGACGACCATGTCGCGCCGCGTGGTGAACACGTTTGAGCACACCGTGGATGTGTCGGCTCCGCCGCAGATGTTGAAAGACTTCGCGGGCCACAACTCGATCTACGAAGAGACCATTCCGCTGCCGCCTGGCACCTACCGCCTGAACGTGGTGGCCAAGGACGTGATTGCCGGGACCATTAATAACGATGAGCGCGCCGTGACGGTGCCGCACTTCGACGATGACAAACTGGCGTCGAGCAGCCTGATTCTGGCCGATGTGATGGAGAAGGTGCCGACGCGGAGCATCGGGTCGGGGCAGTTCGTGGTGGGCACAACCAAGGTACGGCCGCGCGTGAGCGAGAGCTTTTCGCGGGACGAGAAGATGGGCATCTATTTACAGCTCTATAACTTCGGGCCGGACGAGAAGAGCGCGAAACCGAATGGGCAAATCGAGTACGAAGTGGTGAAGAACGGCAGCAATGAAAAGGTGCTGAATTTCACCGAAGACGTGAACCAGGGTTCGGCCAATCAGGTGACGGTGGAGAAGTTGCTGCCGTTGAAGGAAATGGCGCCGGGCCAGTACACCCTGAAGTTGAAAGTGCTGGATAAGAATCGGAATCAGACGCTGACTCCGACGACTAAATTCACGGTAACCTAGATTCGGGATATTCTGTAAGAGATAACGCGCTCGCTGGAGCGCGAGCCGAACAGTGCAGACAGAGGCACGCAGGATTCGCTGGTGTTTCGCGGCTGCCCGAAGGGGCGCCGGGAGTAACTTAGCGGCGGTGTGTCTGGCATCCCTGATCAGCCTGACGCCGGCGGCCGCGGTGACCTCGGCGCGGCTCTCCGGAAACCTGGGCGGCGTGGTCACCGACGTGGCCGGGAAGCCGCAGATGGGCGCCGCGGTAATGCTCTTCAACCGGCAGTCGCGGCCCATCCAGCGAGCGCTTACCGACGACCGCGGCTCCTTCGGCTTCGGTGCATTGCCTCCCGATTCTTATTCCGTGCGCGTTTCTTTGGCGCGCTATTTGCCGGCGTTTCGCGACCACATCGACGTGCGGCCCGGCGTCAACAGTTTTCTGGACGTCAGCCTGTCTTCGCTGTTCAGTTCAATCCAACTGGTGCCGATGTCGAATATGCCGGCGGCTTTGATGAGCGACGACTGGAAGTGGGCTTTGCGCACCTCCAGCTCGAGCCGGCCCATCACGCGCATTTTGCCGGTTGGATCTCTGGGTGGACCGGGTACGCAACACAGCGCGGCGGCTTTATTCCACGAGACGCGCGGCCTGGTGAATATTTCAGGCGGCGACAGCGGATCGGCCGCCACGGGCGAGACCGATCTGGGCACCACGTTCGCGCTGGCAACCTCCTTCGCGGGTAACAACCGATTGCAGATCGCGGGCAACATGGGCTACCAGCGATCGGCCTCCGTGCCTTCGGCGGCATTGCGCGCCAGCTTCAGCCGGGAGATCGGCGAGGCGTCGCCGGAAGTTACGTTGATCATGCGCCAGTTGTACCTGCCGGGGCACTGGGGCACCGACTCGGGATCGGATCGCGATAGTTCCGTACCGCCGCTGCGGACCCTGGCGATGGCGTTTTCGGATAAAGCGCATCTGTCGGACTCGCTATCGCTTGAGTATGGCTTCGAGGCGGATTCGGTCTCGTTTATCGATCACATCCATTACTTCAGCCCCTATGCGCGCCTGCAGTACGCGCTGCCCAAGGGGAACTTTTATGTCAGCTACACGTCGGGCAATGCGCGTCCGGAGTTGGGCGTGCGCGCCGATGACGAGAATGCCGAACTGGTGCGCGACATGCGCACGCTGGCCATGGTGCCGCGCGTCACGCTGCAGCAGGGCCGGGTGAAGGTGCAGCGCGGCGAGAGCTACGAAATCGGCCTGAGCGAACCGCTGGGCAAGTCGCGCGAGTTGCGGCTTTCGGCGTATCGCGAGTCGGTGTCGAACGCGGCGCTCAACATCGCGGGCGCGACGGGCGAGTTCATGGGCGACGTGCTGCCGGACTTTTTCTCTAGCGCGGCGCTGTTCAATGCCGGCGACTACCATTCGATGGGCTACACGGTGGCGTTGACGCAGGAGCTGGGGCAGAATTTCGCGATCAGCGGGATGTACGGCTCGGTGGGCGTGTTGACGGCCAAAAGCACGACACTGGTGGAAGCCACGGCCGACGATCTGCGGCGCCTGATTGACGCTCAGCGGCGCGGCGCGCTGACGGTGCAGGGTTCGGGAACGATGAAAGGCTCGGGCACGCATTTCGTGGCCAGCTACCAGTGGCTGGACTCGCGCGCGGCGACCCCGGCGCAACTCTATTCCACGGAGAGCGTGCGTCCGGAGCCGGGCATGGACCTGCTGATCCGCCAGCCGATGCCATCGCTGCCGGGGCTGCCGGCGCATTGGCAGCTGACCGCCGAAGTACGTAATCTGCTGGCGCAGGGCTATCTGCCGATCGCGTTGCCAGACGGACGGCGCCTGGTTTTGGTCAACAATCCGCGCAGCCTGCGCGGGGGACTGAGCTTCTCGTTCTAACGCCGGCCGCATGCGACTGACGCTGGTTTTGGCGGCCGCCACCCTGCTGGCGGGCTGCACGCCGAAACCGAAGGCGGAGTTGGCTCCGCTGCTGGAAGAATTCATCTACACCACTTTGTCGTTCTCGCCCTCGGCCGCCACCGGGCAGGGCTATCACGTACACCACGGCCGCAAGCTCGACGACGAGTTGGACGATTTCTCGTTCCCGGCGCTGCAGCGGCAGATGAAGTTCTATGCGGACTTCCACAAGCGCCTGGAGCAGATCGATCGCACGCGGCTATCGAGCGAAGATCGCGCCGATCTGGACATTATCGAAGGCCAGATCGCGCTGGCATTGTTCGATCTGGGGCTGATCCACAGCCCGCAGCACAACCCCACCGTGTACGTGGAGGCGCTGGGCAACGCGCTGTTCAACCCTTATGTGCTGGAATACGCGCCGCCTGCCGAGCGTTTTCGTTCGATTATCGCGAGGCTACGGCAGGTGCCGCATTACGTCGATGTCGCGCATGGGTCATTGCGTGCGGTTCCGCCGGCGTGGATGGACGTGGCGGTTGAAGAGAACGACGGCAATATCGCGCTGATCGATGGCGCCTTGCGCGGGGCCGCGCCGGCCGAGCTGAAGACCGAATATGACGAGGCGGCGGCGCCGGCGCTGGATGCCTTGCGCGCCTTCAACCGCTTCCTGAAAAGTGAACTGCCCAAGCGGCAGATCGGCCATCTGCCCAGCTGGCGCCTGGGGGCCGAGCATTACCGCATGAAGTTTCGATTCGCGCTGGGCACCGACCGCACGCCGGAAGATGTGCTGCGGCAGGCTCGGGCGGATCTGGAGACGGTGCGTGTGCGGATGCGCGGGATCGCGATGCCGCTGCATGCGCAGTGGTATCCCACGCATGGCGAAACGGACGCCGAAACGGTGATTCGCGAAGTGCTGCAGCGCATCAGCGACAAGCGTTCCACGCCCGCTTCGTATCTGGAGGACGCGCGCCACGATCTTGAAGAAGCGCGGCAGTTCGTGACCGCGAAGAACCTGCTGACGCTTCCAAGCAACGCCAATTTGAAGGTGATTCCGACGCCCGAGTTCGTGCGGGGCGTGTATTCGGTGGGCGGCTTCAATCCGGCGCCGCCGCTTGAGCCGCGCTTAGGCGCGTTCTACTGGGTGACGCCGATACCGCCGGACTGGCCGGCGGCGCGCGTGGAATCGAAGCTGCGGGAGTACAACTTTTACAAATTGAAGCTGCTGACCATGCACGAGGCGGTGCCGGGGCATTATGTGCAGGGCGAGTTCGCCAATGCCGTGCAACCCAGCAGCCGGCGGGTGCTGCGGGCCGTTTACGGCAACACGCCGTACGTGGAGGGCTGGGCCGAATACGCCACGCAGATGATGCTCGATGAAGGGCTGCTGGACCACTCGCCGGAATTGCGGCTGACGTTTCTGAAGGAGGAGCTGCGCGTGATTGCTAACGCCATCATCGATATTCGTCTGCAGATGGACCAGATGAGCGAGGCCGAGGTGGCGCCGTTTTTAGAGAGCAAGACTTTTCAGGAACACGAAGAGGCGACGCAAAAGCTGCGGCGGGCGCAGCTGACTTCGGCCCAGCTGCCGGCATATCTGGTGGGATGGCGCGACTGGATGCGGGTGCGTGGGGAATACCGTGCGCGAAAGGGCGCGGGGTATCGGCTGCACGACTTTAACGATGCCGCGCTGCGGGAAGGCGCCGTGCCGCTGCCCGTGCTGGGGCGGCTGCTGGCGGGGCAATAGTGGGGCAGGTTTCAACCTGCAGAGGGCTTCAACCGTGGCTTCAGCCCGCCGCATTGCGCGCATTTCGCCAATTCAACGAATCCGGCGAGGCCGGCTAAAGCCAGCCGCAGGCTGAAGCCTACACTACATGAGGCGCGTCTTATACTTTGAGCCATGGATGATTTGAAAGACTCGGCCCATTCAGGCTGGCTGCACTCGGCGGCGCTGCTGCGCGACATCATCGTGGCGTTGTTTCTGGCCATCGTGCTGATTGTGTTTCTGTACCAGCCGGTGCGCGTCGAGGGTACCAGCATGATGCCGGCGCTGACGGACCAGGAACGCATCTTCATTAATAAATTCACTTACAAGTTCAATTCCATCGAGCGTGGCGATACGGTGGTGTTCTGGTATCCGCTGGACCACAGTAAGGTTTACATCAAGCGCGTCATCGGGCTGCCCGGAGACGTGGTGCAGATCGATGCGGGCGAAGTGCAGGTGAACGGGCGCGTGCTGGACGAGCCGTATGTGCCGGACGAATACCGCGACCGCACCTCGCTCAGCCCGGTGAAAGTGGAGCCTAATCATTACTTCGTGATGGGCGACCACCGCAGCTCGTCGAACGACAGCCGCTCGTGGGGCACGGTGGACCGGCACTACATCTACGGCAAGGCCGTTTTCGTATATTGGCCAGTGGACAAGATGGGCACCGTGCATTAAATGCACATACCGGACGGATACTTGAGTCCTTCCACGTGCGCGACGCTACTGGCGGCCGCGACGCCGTTCTGGTACGTTGCGCTGCGGCGGGTGAAGCAAACTTTGCACACCGCGACGGTACCGCTGCTGTCGGTGTTCGCGGCGTTCTCGTTTGTCGTGATGATGTTCAACCTGCCGCTGCCGGGCGGCACTACGGGCCACGCGGTGGGCATGGGCGTGGCGGCCATCGTGGTGGGGCCATGGGCCGCTATCGTGGCGATCTCGTCGGCGTTGGTGATGCAGGCCGTCTTTTTCGGCGACGGGGGCATCACCGCCATCGGCGCCAACTGCTTCAATATGGCCATCGCGGGATCGCTGACCGCCTACGGGGTGTACCGGCTGGTGTCGCGGCGCGCTCCGATTGGAGCGGCGCGGCGGGTTTATGCGGCGGGTCTGGCCGGGTATGCGGGCATTAACATCGCGGCGCTGCTGGCGGCCATCGAATTTGGCGTGCAGCCGCTGTGGTTTCGCGATGCCGCCGGCGCGCCACTCTATGCGCCGTATCCGCTGAGCATTTCTATACCGGCGATGATGGCCGGGCACTTGAGCCTGGCGGGGTTGGCGGAACTGGTGATTTCGGTGGGCGTGGTGGCGTATTTGCAGAGGGCCGATCCGGCGCTGTTGCGCACCACCGCGCCGGACGCACCGGACCGAGACCGCATGCTGTCGGCCGAGAACGGCATGGACCTGCGCCGATTATGGGCCGCGCTGGCGCTGCTGTTGATGCTGACGCCGCTCGGGATGCTGGCGGCGGGCAGCGCGTGGGGCGAGTGGGCCGCTCGGGATTTCAATAATCCGGAGGCTCGGCGGCAGATGGCCGCGGCGTCGGGGCAGCACGCTCCGCCCCAGCGGCCGCCGCAGGAGATGCAACGTTTATCCGGCGTGTGGACCGCGCCCCTGCCAGGCTATGCGCCTCCGTTTTTGCGCAGCGCGGGTTTCGGATATTTGCTGTCCGGCATGCTAGGAGCGGGGGTGTTGATGCTGTGCGGTCTGGCGGGGCAACGGATTTTGGCGGGGCGGCCGGCGCGGCCCGCGCCCGCAAGCCCGCGGCGCGCCAGTTACATCACGCGCACTGCCGCGGGCTTTGCGCGGGCCGCGCAGGAAGCGTGGTTCGCGGAAGAGACGGCGCGCCGGCCGGGGCTGCTGCAGCGCTGCGACCCGCGGGCGAAACTGGCCGGCGTGGGCGCGCTGATGCTGGCCGCCGCGGGCGTGCGGCGCCTGGACGTGCTGGCGGCCATGTTTGTGGCGGCTGTCCTGCTTGCCTGGCTGTCGGCCATTGGACCGGGCACGCTGCTGCGCCGCACGTGGCTGCCGGTGCTGGCGTTTACGGGACTGATCGCGCTGCCGGCGCTGTTTGTGGTGCCCGGCGACTTGCTGTACCGGCTTCCGGGATTGGGCTGGAGTGTTACCCAACAAGGCCTGCGGAGCGCGCTATACCTGACGCTGCGCGCCGAAACCATCGCGACACTGGCGATGCTGCTGGTGTTTTCGACGCTGTGGACCCATCTGCTGAAGGCGCTGCGAAGTTTGCGGGTGCCGGCGGTGGCGGTAGTGATTCTGGGCATGACCGAACGCTACCTTTTCCTGCTGCTGCGGAGCGCGCAGGAGATGTTTGAGGCGCGTGAAACGCGGCTGGTGGGGGCGCTGCCGCCGGCGGACCGGCGGCGTCTGGCCGCGGCTTCGGCCGGCGTGCTGCTCGAAAAGACGCTGCAATTGAGCGGTGAAGTGCACCTGGCCATGCAGGCTCGCGGTTTTCGCGGCGAGGTGTATGTGCTGGACGAGCGCCCCATGCCCGCTGTCGCATGGCTGCCACTGGCGGCGCTGGTAACGACGGCCGCGTGCTGCTGGTGGATAGGCCGCTAGCATGACTGCCCCGGCGTATATCTTAAGGGACGTGAGCTTCGCCTACCGCGGGCAGGCCGCGCTGCGCGGACTTTCAATGCACATCGAGAGCGGCGCGCGCGTGGCGCTGTTGGGCGCCAACGGATCGGGCAAATCGACGGTGCTGCGGCTGATGGCCGGGCTGGCGTTCGCGCAGTCCGGAGAAGTTGCTTTTTGCGGCGAGACGCTGAGCAGCGAGGCGCTGGCGCGGGATGAGTTTTTCTTCCGGTTCCGGCGGCGCGTCGGCGTGGTTTTTCAGAACTCCGATGTGCAGCTGTTCAACCCGACGGTGTTTGATGAAGTCGCGTTTGGGCCGCTGCAGATGCGCTGGCCCCGGGACCTGATCTTAGCCAAAGTGGAAGAGACGCTGGCCAGCCTGCACATCGACTATCTGCGCGACCGCGCGCCACATCGTCTGTCGGGCGGCGAGAAGAAGCGCGTGGCGCTGGCCTCGGTGTTGGTGCTGGATCCTGAAATTGTGCTGCTGGACGAGCCTAGCGCCGGGCTGGACCCGCGCAGCCAAAGTCAGATTGTGGAGTTGCTTTCGGCTTGGGGGCAGGGCGCCAAGACCGTCATCACGGCCACGCACGACCTGGATATTCTCGAAGAGATCGCGGACCGCTGTTATGTGCTGGATGGTGGAACTGTCGCGGGGGAAGGGACGCCGCTCGAGATTCTGCACGACGTCGCGTTACTCGAAAAGACCCGGCTGATCCGGCCGCACCGCCATGTACACGGCGGTGACGACCGGAAACATGGGGCCGCGCCACACCCGCATCTGCACGTCCACGAAGCGGACGTGCAGAGCGGTGACCAGAAGGACTAGCGGTTGTGGGTCAGGCGGTCATAGACAAAGCCGCCGAGGCCGCCCGTCACGGCACCGAGGGCCGCGCCTTTACCGCCCCCGGCCAAAGCTCCGATCGCGGCGCCACCGGCCGCGCTACCGCCAACGATCGCGATCGATTTCCCGGTCGAGCGGCCGTGATGATAGCGTTCCACTACCCGCGTGCGTTCCACATAGCCGGTGTTATAAGGTCCGCTGGCTTCGGGGCGCGCGTACGAGACGCGAATCGGGCGATGAATCGAACTCATGTAGCGGTCGGAAACGTAGGGCGCGCCATTGTAGGCGTAGTCGGCGGTATGCGCGGCGGCATAGCCATTATTACCATCGCAGTTGTTGTTGTAGGCGGCATTGTTATAGCCGGGATTTGGCGCATTCGGATCCATATTCGGGTTGCTGGGCGCGGAATTCAGCCCAACGGGCGTATACGGCACGGCGTTGACCGCGACGTTGTCGGCATGGGCGCTCCGATACCAGCCCACCCCGGCGATGGCCGTCGTGACGGCAAGCACGCCGGCTACAATTCCACTTCTTAAATTGGTGATCATCTGAACGCTCCTGCACTACTGGTAAGCAAATTGCTTGCCATTCTCTTGAGGTGTTGAAAATGGACTATCCCGGCGAACCTGTGCACGCGAGCGACCCTGAGGCCCGACCTTTTGAATCAGCAGCTTCCGAGCGGCCCGTGCACCGAGGCTGGGCGGCGGCGCCGGTGTGGGACACACGTTTGTGGCTGGTGGCCGCCGTGGTGGCGCTGGTGGTGCTTCTGGTGATTGTGGCTGTGTTGACGCACGGCCGAGTCCCAGGTTATCCGGTTCGCGTGAACGGCAAATTCGGTTATATCGACAAATCCGGCAAGCTGATCGTTCAGCCGCAATATGACGAAGCCGGCGACTTCGCCGAAGGCTTGGCTCCGGTGAAAATCGGCTCCAAATGGGGGTATATCGACGGTAAGGGCAAGATGGTGGTGAATCCGCAATTCGACATGGCGGACCCGCTATCGGACGGCTTGGCGCTGGTCGGCGCCGGCCCTAAGCTGGGCTACATCAACAAAGACGGCAAATACGTGATCAACGCGCAGTACGATGGCGCAGGGCAGTTTGGAGGCGGGCTCGCCCCGATTGTCATGAACAACCGGTGGGGCTACATCGACAAGAAAGGCCAGACCGTCATCAACCCGCAATATGAAGAAGCCGGCAATTTCTCGGACGGCTTGGCGCTGGTGCGCGTAGGGCAGAACTACGGGTACATCGACAAGTCCGGCAAAGTCGCGATCAACCCGCAGTTTCAGGGCGCCGGCGATTTCCATGATGGGCTGGCCGTGGTTCGAATCGGTAACCGTTTCGGTTTTATCGACAAACACGGCAAGTACGTGATCAACCCGCAGTTCGATTCGGCGGGCGACTTTTCCGACGGCTTGGCATTGGTTTCGCTCGAGCATCGTTTTGGCTACGTGGACAAGCACGGCAAGTACGTGCTCAACCCGCAGTTTGAAGAGGCCGGCAACTTCAAAGGGGGCCTGGCGCCGGTGTGGGTAGGCGGGCACCAGGGGTACATCAACAAATCCGGAAAATATATCTGGAATCCGACCAATTGAAATCTCTACACTAGAAGCTATTCATGGCAGATTGGCCGCAGGCGTCCACGCTGGCGCATTCGCTTGAGCACGTCTTGAGCCAGAGCCGAGCCGGTGGTCCCGACTCGCTGTTCCAAAGCCTGATCGACCTGATCGAGGATGGCGTGATGGTTCTGGACGCGGGCGGAGCCATGTTTTTTGGCAACCCGGCGGCGCAGCGCCTGCTGGACGGGCTGAGCCTGACTGCCGCGGGTACCGGGAGACAAGGTTTTTTCACGGAGGCGGGTGAGCGGCTCACCGCCATAGCTCCGGTGCAACAGGCCTTGCGCGGTCAGGCCGAGCCGCAGCCGGTGGAGGTGCTGGCTCGGGGTCTATCATCGCGTACGCAGGGCTGCTGGGTGCGCATCACCGCGCGTCCTCTGGCCAGCGCGGCGCCCGGCCTGCGCGATGACTTCCCGGGTGCTTTGTGCCTAATTCAGGATCTGACGCGCGAGCGGCAGCAGCGGGTCTCGCAGGAGACTTCGGGCCGGCTCTACCGGCTGCTGTTCGAGCAGAATCTGGCCGGCATCATCCGCAGCCGCGTGGACGGCAGCATCATCGAGTGCAACCAGGCGTTCGCGAAAATTATTCGTTTGGAAGACCCTTCTCAGGTGAAGGCCTATCGCGCGGCGAGCTTTTACGCCAGCGAGGCGGATCGCGCCGCGAACGTGGCGGAACTGGCTCGCAGCGGCAACTATGGGCGCGAAATGCGCATGCGATGCGTCGATGGGGATTTGATCTGGGTCCTGATGCGGTCGACGCTGGTGGAATCGCCCGCGGATGAAATCGGCGGTGAAATTCTCACCACGGTTATCGAAATAACCGAGCAGAAACGTTTTGAGACCACTTTGCGCGAGAGCGAAGAGCGTTTCTCGACCTTCATGCGGAACCTGCCTGGCATGGCTTTCATTAAAGACCCCGAGGGGCGCTACCTTTACTGCAATGAGGCCGCCCAGCGCGTGATGGGGCGCGAGCAGCCGAACATTGTAGGCGCCGCGCCGGGCCAGATCTGGTCGAAGAGCTTTGCGGCGCATCTGCGGCGCAACGACCAGCGCGTCATCGAGAGCGGTAAACCGCACGAGTTTATCGAGACCGTGCGGCATAAGGACGGCGTGCCGCACACGTGGCTGGTCTCCAAATTTCCGATTCTGGACGCCGACGGTAAACCGGCGCTGGTGGGCGGCATCGGCTTGGACATCACGGAGCGCCGTAACCTGGAGGAGTTACTGCAGCAATCCCTCAAAATGGACGCGATCGGGCGTCTGGCCGGCGGCGTGGCGCACGACTTCAATAATCTGCTGACGGTGATCTCGGGCTACGGGCAGATGGCCATCGAGGCTCTGGCGGGCAAGCAGCCGGTAGAGAAGCAGCGGACCTATCTGGATGAGATCTTGCGTGCAGCCGAGCGGGCCGCGGGGCTGACCGGACAGTTGCTGTCGTTCAGCCGGCGGCAGGTGATTCAGCCGCGCGATTTGGATTTGCGCAAGCTGGTGGCGCAAGCCGAGCGCATGTTGCGCCGGGTGATCGGTGAGCATATTGAGCTGCAAGTGGCGCAGCCGGATACGCCGTGCATAGTGCGCGCGGACCCTGGCCAGTTGGAACAGGTACTGATGAACCTGACGGTCAACGCGCGAGATGCCATGCCGGATGGGGGACGCCTGCGGATTGAGATTACGCAACTGCACCGGACCACGTTAGCGGAGCCCTCGGGGCCGTGCATCCTGCTGGAGATAGCGGACACGGGCAAGGGCATGGACCGGACCACGCGCGCGCGTCTCTTCGAGCCGTTTTTTACTTCGAAGCTGAAAGGCAAGGGAACCGGATTGGGGCTGGCTACGGTCTACGGAATTGTGAAGCAGTGCGGCGGGGAGATTCTGGTGGATAGCGAATTGGGCAAGGGGGCGCGTTTTTCGATTTACCTGCCGCAGGCGGCGGGGCAGGCGGATACCGAACCGCGTTCGAAATCGCGCGCCAAGACCAAAGGCGGCTCGGAGTCGATTCTACTGGTGGAAGATGAAGCCGTGGTGCGCGATCTGGTGCGCCTGATGCTCACCAAAAACGGGTATCAGGTGACGGACGCGGGCGATGCCAAAGAGGCGATCCGTATTTTCCAAAAAAGCGCGGCGGACTTCGATCTGCTGTTGACCGACGTGATCATGCCGCACATGAACGGGCGCGAACTGGCCACGCGGCTCACGGCGGAGCGGCCGGAGCTGCGGGTGATCTTCATGTCGGGGTACACCGACGACATGCTGGCGCGCCACGGCGTGCTGGCGGAAGACGTGCTTCTGCTTCAGAAGCCGTTTACGCCGGAGGCTTTGTCGAAAGTGGTGCGCGCGGCCCTGGATAAGAAGAAGTAAGCAGGGCGAGCCTTACAGCAGGCGGAAGTTGACTTCGATGGTGGCCATCACCGGCACGGCTACGCCGTTCTTCATGCCGGGTTTGAACTTCCATTTCTCGACAGCCTCGATGGCTTTTTCGTCGAGACCCAGGCCGAGGCTGCGGACGATCTTGATATCGGCCGCTTTGCCGTCGGGCAGCACGATCAGCTTGATCAGAACGGTGCCGCCGTACTTGGCCTTGCGGGCTTCTTCGGAATACTCGGGATCAACTTTGTAGAGCACTTGCGGTGAGCTGACGCCGCCCCCGATATGATAAGCGCCGCCGCCGGTGCCACCGCCTGAACCGGGGCCGAAGCCGGCACCGTTGCCGGAACCGACGCCGCCGCGGTTGCCGCTGCCAATGCCGCCGCCAGCGCCGATGCCGTCAGAGGGCAAGCCCATCTTGGCGAGCGGGTCACCCAGGTTGGCCATGTTGACACGCGGCAGATTGGTGTCGGGAGGCGCCACGATGGTGGGCTCCATGGTGAGCTTGGGAGTCAGGTTCTTGACCACCTCGGTTGGAGGCACGAACTGTTTCAGCGCGATTTTGGGAAGTTTGCCCTTGGCCGCCGGGGTGGGCGAACGGTCGCCGCCACCGCCGCCGCCGTGCATGGTGTCGTTCTTCGGCGTCTGCTGTGGTATGTACGGCGCCAGGGGATCAACCAGATGGAACTGCTCTTTCACCTTATCCCGCACCGTTTTGGACATGAGCCCGCTCAGCGCCATCAGGGTGATGACCGCGATGTGGATGCCAAGCGAAAAATAGTTGGAACGTTTGTCGCGGCTGTACATGCCCCATATGCTCTTGACGGCAACGGGCTTAGACGTGACGTCGAGAGGGGGCAGCTGCTCCGGGCGGAAGGTGTCGCGCAGGGATTGAGCGAACTGCTTGTACCAGGGTTCCTCGGCCAGGAGGAGCCGGCTGAGATGGTCGTCGGGCTGAAAGCTTCCGGGCAAAGATTCACTCATCATCGATCAATCCGCACGTGCGATACCAATGCAGACGTTAAATTGCGTTGAGAAGTTGCGGCCAGGTGAAGGCGCCTACCAAATTTGGAATTTCGAACGGTCGCACACGACTAAAGTTTAACATACAGGCTGGTTGAGCTTACGCCGCGAGGTGGCCGTTCACACCGCCGGGGCGGTCGTTTCTTCCATTTCCGGGACAACGTTCGCTTTTGTATTTAGACTGGTGTGCGTGGCTACTGACTGGATCGACATATCGGTTCCGGTGCGCAATGGCATGGTCCATTGGCCGGGCGATGCACCCTTCGAGTTGAAACGTTTGAAAGACATGCAACAGGGCGATGGGCTTACGCTGTCGTACATGTCTTTGGGAATTCACACCGGCACGCATATGGACGCGCCGCTGCATTTCATCCAGGGCGGCGCGGCCATCGACACGATGCCGGTGGACGCCATGATGGGCCCGGCGCGCGTGGTTTCGATTCACGACCGCGAGTCGATCAAACCGGCGGAGCTGGAGCCGCTGAATCCGCAGCCGGGTGACCGGCTCCTGTTTAAGACATATAATTCCGAGCATTGCTGGGACAGCGACAGTTTTTTTGAAGACTTCGTTTACCTCTCGCGAGAAGCCGCGGCGTACCTGGCGCAATGCGGGGTGCGCACCGTGGGCGTGGACTACCTTTCCGTGGGAGGGTTTCACAAAGACGGCGCCGAGACGCATCAGGCGCTGCTGGGCTCCGGGATGTGGGTGATCGAGGGGCTGAACCTGGGCGGCATAGAACCCGGGGACTATGAACTGGCGTGTTTGCCGCTGAAGCTGGCGAACGCGGAAGGCGCTCCCGCGCGGGCGCTGATTCGAAAGGTGAATGTATGAGAGCAGCAGCCGTTTTTCCAGGTAAGAAATCGGTCGGATTGGTGGATATGGAGGCTCCCAAGCTGCGGGGTCCGAAGGATGTGAAGTTTCGCATCCTGGAAGTAGGAGTGTGCGGCACGGACCGTGAGATCTGCGCCTTTGAATACGGCGCGCCACCCTCCGGGGCGGATTACCTGGTGCTGGGCCATGAGTGCATGGGCGAAGTGGTGGAAGTGGGCCCGGAAGTAGAGGGCTGGAAGCCGGGCGATTTAGTGGTGCCGACCGTACGCCGCCCCTGCACCGACCCGGCCTGCACCGCGTGCCGCGCCGGGCATCAGGATTTCTGTTACACGGGACGCTACACCGAGCGCGGCATCAACCATTACCACGGCTTCATGACCGAGATGGTGGTGGATGACGCACAGTACTTGAACCATGTGCCCGCGGGCTTGCGCGGCGTGGGAGTTCTGGTGGAGCCGCTGACCATTGTTGAAAAAGCCCTGATGCAGGTGAATTTACTGCAGCAGCGGCTGCCGTGGCAGTGCGCGGCGGAGCCGGGCAAGCCGGCGCACCACTGCCACAAGGCGGTGGTGCTGGGCGCCGGGCCGGTAGGGCTGCTGGGCGCCATGGCGCTGGTGGTTGCGGGCTACCAGACGTACATGTACTCGCGCAGCCTGGCGCCCACCAAATCCTCCAGGATTTGCGACCAGATCGGCGTCAAATATATCTCGCTGCAGGAGCAGAATACGGAGCAGATGGCGCGGACCGTGGGCAACATCGACCTGGTCTACGAAGCGGTCGGCGTGCCCCCCTTTGCCTTCGATGTGCTGCAGGTGTTGGGCACCAACGGCGTGTTCATCATGACGGGCGTGCCCGGACCCTTTGCCTCGGTGCCAGTGGACACTTCGCGGATTATGAAAGACCTGGTGCTGAAGAACCAGGTGGTGCTTGGGACCGTGAACGCCAGCCGCGAGGCGTTTGAACATGCCATCGGCGACCTGAACGAGTTTTACCGGCGCTGGCCGGATGCCGTCAACGCGCTGATTACCGGAAGATTTCCAATCGATCGCTTCGAGGAGCCGCTGCAGTCGACCGCCGGCATCAAGAACGTGATCGAGGTCGGCGTTTGATCGCGGAGTTAGAGCGTCTGGCCGAAGACGCGCGCCGCGAAAAGAATTGGAAGCGCTGGGGACCGTACTTGTCGGAACGCCAGTGGGGCACGGTGCGCGAGGACTATTCGGCCAGCGGCGAATGCTGGGCGTATCTTCCACACGACCACGCGCGCAGCCGCGCCTATCGATGGGGCGAGGACGGGCTGCTGGGCATCTGCGACCGCGAGGGGCGGCTCTGTTTTTCAGTGGCGCTGTGGAACGGGCGCGATCCGATCCTGAAGGAGCGGCTATTTGGGCTAAGCGGCCCGGAGGGCAACCACGGCGAGGATATCAAGGAATGCCACTTTCACATGGACTCCTTGCCGACCCACGCGTACCTGAAGAGCCTCTATAAATACCCGCAGCGCGAGTACCCGTATGCGCAATTGGTAGCCGAGAATGCCCGGCGGGGACGCGGCGATCTGGAGTATGAGATCACCGACACCGATGCGTTCGATCAGCAGCGCTACTTCGACGTGTTCGTGGAGTACGCCAAGAACGCGCCGGACGACATCCTGATTCGCATCACGGTGGAAAACCGCGGTCCGGACGAGGCACTGCTGCACCTGCTGCCGACGCTGTGGTTCCGCAACACCTGGAG
>DOZZ01000199.1:16710-26222 GCA_003517725.1 Bryobacterales bacterium
GTGGAAAACGGCGGGCGGTTTCTATTCACCGACAACGAGACCAACACGGCCAGGCTGTTTGGAACCGAGGATACAGCGCGATTCGCGAAGGATGCGTTTCACGAGTATGTGGTGCGCGGCCGCGGTGAGGCCGTCAATGCGCAGGGCTACGGCACCAAGACCGCGGCGCATCTGAAACTCAACGTGGCGGCGGGCGGGCAGGCCGTGGTGCGCTGCCGCTTATCGAATCAAGCCCCGGCCGCGGCAGAGACGTTTGGCGCGGCATTCGAGGCGGTTTTCGCGCAACGCCGGCAGGAGTGCGATGAGTTTTATGGCGAGCTGATTCCCCAGCAGGCGACGCCGGATGAGCACGCTGTTATTCGCCAGGCCTACGCCGGGCTGCTGTGGTCGCAGCAGTTTTATTACTACGCGGTGGTGGACTGGCTGCAGGGCGACCCGGCGCAGCCAACGCCACCGGAGCAGCGCTGGCATGGCCGCAATCAGGAGTGGCGGCACCTGTTCAACCGGGATGTAATCTCGATGCCGGATGCGTGGGAGTATCCGTGGTACGCGGCTTGGGATCTTTCGTTTCACATGATTCCGTTCGCGCAGATCGACGCCGAGTTCGCCAAGAGCCAGCTGGTGCTGATGCTGCGCGAGTGGTACATGCACCCGAACGGGCAGCTGCCGGCGTATGAATTTGCGCTGGGCGACGTGAATCCACCGGTGCATGCGTGGGCCTGCTGGCGGGTGTACAAGATCAGCGCGCCGGAAGGGCAGCGCGACAAGGTTTTTCTGGCGCGCGTGTTTCAGAAGCTGCTGCTGAATTTTACGTGGTGGGTGAACCGCAAGGACGTGGCGGGCAAGCAACTGTTCTCGGGCGGCTTTCTGGGGCTCGACAACGTCGGGATCTTCGATCGCTCGAAACCCCTGGGTGGCGGCGCCACTCTGGAGCAGGCCGACGGCACGGCCTGGATGGCGTTCTACTGCTCGACGATGCTGACCATGGCGCTCGAACTGGCCGTGGGCAATCCCGCGTATGAGGACATGGCGTCGAAGTTTTTCGAACACTTTGTCGAAATCGCCGATGCCATGAATACGGTGGGCGGGTCGGGTTTGTGGAATGAGGAAGAAGGGTTCTACTACGACCAGCTGCAGATCGACGGCAACTCCCTGCCGCTGCGCATACGCTCGGCCGTGGGGCTGATCCCGCTGATTGCCGTGGGGCTGCTGCATCAGGACCAAATCGACCAGCTTCCGGGGTTCAAAAAACGGCTGGAATGGTTTCTCGAGAACCGCAAAGACCTGACGTGGCAGATCTCGCTGGTGGCCGCGCGCGGCGATGACGGTAAACATCGGCGCCGCCTGCTGGCGATTCCCTCGCGCGAGCGGCTGACGCGGGCGCTGACGCGCATTCTGGATGAGGACGAGTTCTTCTCGCCCTTCGGCATACGGTCGCTTTCGAAGGTGCACCAGCAGCATCCGTACTCGCTGAAGTTCGATGGCGAAGAGCGGCGCGTCGATTATGAACCGGGGGAATCGACCTCGGGCATCTTCGGCGGCAACTCCAACTGGCGCGGCCCGGTGTGGTTCCCGATCAACTACCTGCTGCTCGAAGCGCTCGAACGGTACCATCACTTTTTCGGAGAGTCGTTTCAGATCGAGTGCCCCGCGCGGTCTGGAAACATGATGAACCTGGAGCAGGTGGCCCAGGAGTTGAACCGGCGGCTGTGCTCGCTGTTCCTGCCGGCTCAGGACGGGCGCATTCCGTGGCAAGGCCAGACGCGGCAGTTCACCGCGGACGACAACTGGCGGCAACTGCACTGGTTCAATGAATACTTCCATGGCGACACGGGACGCGGTTGCGGGGCTAACCACCAGACCGGATGGACCGCGCTGGTGGCGCGCTGCCTGGAAGATCAGGCCAAGTGCCGCTAACATTTGACCGCCGCGTGCCAGAATAGCTCTTGGGAATGGAGCGCTCGCAGGAAGCAGAACTTCTAGGTAAGGCGCAGCAGGGCGAGAGCATTGCGCAAGACCGTCTGTATCGCGACTATTTCGCGGAAAGCCGGCAGATTCGTGGGCTGCTCCAGCGCGAGGTGCCAAGCCTGGAAGACCGCGAAGACATTCTGCACGACGCGTTTCTCTCGTTGATCCGGTCAAAATCGGCGTTCCGCGGCGATTCGCAGTTGCAGACGTTCGTGTACCGCGTGGTGCAGATCGCGGTGCTGCAAAAGCTGCGCGGCGATCGGGCGCGGCGTACGGACAAAATGGTGCGCCTGGTGATTGAGGACGAAGGCGAGACGCGCGAGCGCGAACTAAGCGTCACCGATTATCAATATGAGACGGTGGACGCCGAAGCCGCCGCTCAGAAGCTGTATCAATTCCTCCCCGAGCCGATGCGAACGGCGTTCCGGCTGCGGGTCAGCGAAGAGCTGAGCTATGAAGAGATCGCGTCGGCCACCGGCAGCCCCATCAACACGGTGGCGACACGCATCCACAAGGCGCGCGCGATTCTGGCGAAGATCTTCGGCGCGCCGTCGGAGCATCCTCGGCCCACGGGATGGCGGCTGGTAAAGAAAAAGACGGAGACCGGTAACTAATGGCTGTGAGGTGTGTCGATCCAGAAATTTTCAATGCGGGTCCGCAGTGGCGCAAGCTGGGGCTGGAAAACCCCGAACAGGTGCGCTACGAGGTACTCTCGCGGCCCGGTGAGTGGGCCGGCGAGATCACCGGGCACCTGGAGCAGTGCGCGTTTTGCCGGGAGCTGGCGGCCAGCCTGAAACATTTGCAGGCAGCGTTGAATCCGAAGCCCGGCGAGAGCGTGACGTTGTCGCTGTGTCCGCCGGCCCAGGCTCTGGCGCGCTATCACTACGAAGAGTCGCCGCCTGAAGAACAGAAGGCCATCAAGGCGCATGTGAAGCATTGCGCCGCCTGCCAGGTGGAGGCGCGGTGGTTGCTGCTGACGGAGGAAGTGAGCGTTGGCAAGATGCTGCGCAAGCGCTGGTATTTCCCGGTGGCCGCGGCCGTCATGATCGGCTCGCTGATCACCATGCAGCACCTGCAAAAGAGCGCGCCAAAGCCGCAGACCTTCGCCGACCTGGCGCGCGCGCCGCAATTGGACACGGCCGACCTGCTGGCGACCACGGCTCCGGCGGAACGCCCCTTGGTGCAGCGGGCGCTGGATGATTACTCGGCGGGCAAGTTCGGCCGCTCCGAGCAGGAAACGCGAGAGCTGCTGGCCACCGGCGATAATCCTGCGGCGGAACTGATCATGGCGATGTCGCTGTATAAGCGCGGGCAGCTGCGACAGGCCTACGCGTCGATGCTCGAGAGCGAACGAACCGCCCCGATGTCACAGTTTCGCTGCTGGACGCTGCTGCAGATGGCTTTAGTCGCGGGCGACCGGACCGTCATCAACCGCGAATGCGCGCACGTGGCGAGCCACGCGGTCTACGGTCCCCAGGCGCGCAAAATTTTGGCGGCGATTCAGTCGCGCAGCTAGTGTAGTGCGGGCCTTCGCCTTGAGGCGACTAGCCCGTCTTTCTTTTCGAGAATGTCGCGGAAGAACCACTCCTGCTTTTCGTAGTGCCGCACCATGCCGGAGAACAGATCGTTGCTGCCGGGGTCGTCGCCCTCTTCGGCCGCCTTGGCGCCGGCGCGCATGCCTTCGATCACCTTCAACACACTGCGATCCGCCTCTTCGATGAACGCCCGCATGCTCTTGGGTGCTTTCGACTGCTCGATGGTGGCGCGCTTCTGAATCTCTTCGAAGCGGAAGAGCGGGTCCTGGCCGATCATGCGCACGCGCTCGGCCAGCGTATCGATATCTTCCAAAACAACGTCGATGAACTCGTCGAACATCAGGTGCAGATCGCGCATCGTCGCCCCAAACGTCTGCCAATGATAGTGCTTGTAGTTGTGATAAAGAATGATGGTGTTGGCGGTCTCGCGCTGCAGCGCCATCACCACGGCGTTGTCCGGCTGATTCTCTTTAGCTGTTTCTTTATTCGGCATCGTTAGGCTCCGCTACTATTCTCGATGCAAACAGCGTTCCGTGCCCCAGCGCGCCGTACGGATCCAGACGCTTCTTCACCGTGCGCATGGCCTCGATTGCGGCCACTCCATATTGCAGTTCGAGCAGATGCGCTTTGCGTTTGCCCAGACCGTGCTCGGCCGACACGGTTCCGCCCAGCGCGACGGCGCGGCGGGCACATTCGAGAATCAGTCCCGAGGCGCGCTGCTGTTCATCACCTGGGGCCAGCAGATTGACGTGCAAATGCGCATCGCCGATGTGCCCGAAGACGAAGCAGCGGCCGGCGAACGCCACGGCCATCCGCTCGCGATAGAAGGCCAGCATCTCGCGCTGCCGCGCCACCGGCACGGCGCAGTCGGTGCTCCACTTCATGGCGCCCAGGCTCGCGACCATGGCGTTGATCTGCCGCGGCAGCGCGTGGCGGAATTCGCGGAAACGCTCGAGGTCCGGTCCCTCTTCCGCAAACCATGACGATTCAAACGCCCCAGCCCCCTGCAAGCGGTCCAGCCATTCGTCCGCGTCGCCCGCTTCCTGTTCGATCATCAGCGCCGCGCCCGCGCCGGCCGGGATGTTGCCATATAACGGGCGCAGCAGTTGCAACGAGGCCGCGTCCAGATATTCCAGCAGATTGAGCCTGGGAATGCCGCGCCATTGCTCCACGGCGTCCACCGCGGCTGTTTCGCCGCTGAAGAAGACCACGCCGCCCAGCGGGGCTTGGGGGCGCGGCAGTAGCTCTAGTTCAGCGGCAGTCACGACGCCCAGGGTTCCCTCGGAGCCGATAAACAGGTCCACCCAATCCATGCCGGGATGCAGGTCGTACCCAACCGCGTGCTTGGTGGTGTTGGGCCGCGGAATGTCCGGCACTTCGAAGTCGATCGCTTCGCCGCGGCGGTACTCGCGGAGCGTGCCACTGGCATGCATAATTCGCAGAGCCTTGACGTAGCGGCGCGTGCCGCCGTAACGGAAACTGCGCGAGCCGCTGGCGTTGGTCGCGATGGTGCCGCCGATTGATGCCCATGTCTCGGTCGGGTCGGGCGGGTAAAACTGGCCGGCGTTCAAGGCCGCGCGCTGGACCTCCCGCAGCGGCACGCCAGCCCCGGCACGCAGCCGGCCCGGCTCCACCGCAAGCTCTCGGAACTTTTCGAGCGAGACCACCCAGCCCGAGAGCGGCACTCGTCCGCCCGCCACACCGGTCCCCGCGCCCGCAATTGTGATGGGCGTCCGGTTCTCGTTCGCGCGCCGCAGAATATCCCGCAGCTCCAGTTCGCTCGCCGGAGCGTACACTGCGGACGCCTGCCCCCGCAGGCCCGACGCGTCGGAAAGGTAGGATTCGAGCGTCAGACCTCCAGAATCACCGGCATGATCAGCGGGCGGCGCTTGCTCTGCTTGCTGATGAAACGCTTCAGGTCGGCGCGGATCTTTTCCTTGGTCACGCCCCAGTCCATGCGCTCTTCGGCCGAAGACATTTCGAGCGTCCTGGCGACGATCTCGCGGGCCTTCAGCATCAGCGCGCTGTCGTCTTCGCCGGTGAAGCCGCGGCTGACCACCTCGGGAGCGGATTCCACCGCGCCAGTGTGTTTATTGATCGCCACGATCGACAGCACGATGCCATCTTCCGACAACAGGCGGCGGTCGCGAATCACGGTGTCGCCGACAATCTCACCCACGATGCCGGAATCGATGCACACGCGGCCCACCGTGACGCGGCCGGCCTTGCGCGCGCCGCGATGGTCGATCTCCAGGCAATCGCCGGTATCGAGCACGAACGATTCCTCCAGACCCAGGAAGCGCAGGTGTTCGGCCAGCCGCGCGTGCTTGGTCATCTGCCGGTATTCGCCGTGGATTGGCATGAAGTAGCGCGGGCGCACCAGGTTCAGCACCAGGCGCAACTCTTCCACGCTGCCGTGTCCGGAGACGTGCAGCGGCGGGTTCATGCTGCCATACATCACGTCGGCGCCGCGCCGCGAGAGATGGTCGATCATCCGGAAGATGGGCTTCTCGTTGCCCGGAATGATGCGCGAGCTGAGCGCCACCACGTCGCCCTTTTCGACCGAGATGTGCTTGTGGTCGTCGATGGCCACGCGCGACAGCGCCGACATGGGCTCGCCCTGCGTGCCCGAGATCAGCACCGTGACCTTCTTGGGATTGGCGCCCATCACATCCTGCGGGCGCATCAGGATGCCATCCGGAATCTCGAGGAAGCCCAGGTTGTGCGCAATCTCCGTCACGCTGATCATGCTGCGGCCGATGATCGCGACCTTGCGCCCGAACTCTAGCGACAGGTCGATCACCTGCTGCAGGCGGTGGATCGACGAACTGAAGCAGGCCACGATCACGCGGCGCTCGGCGCGGTTCAGAATATCTTCCATGCGGGGCCGCACGGCGCGTTCCGAGTCGGTGTAGCCGGCGCGGTCGGCGTTGGTCGAATCCGACATCAGCAGCAGCACGCCGCGTTTGCCATACTCGGCCAGCGTGTGCAGATCGAACAGCGCGTTGTCGGTGGGGGTCGGGTCGACCTTGAAATCGCCGGTGTGGATGATGACGCCGAGCGGCGTCGTGATGGCCAGCGCCACGGCGCTCACGATGGAATGGGTGACGTGAATGAATTCCACCTTGAACGGGCCGAGCTCGATGATCTCCTTGGGGCGTATGGGCCGCAGGTCCGGCTCCTCGGCCAGGTCATGTTCTTCGAGACGCCGTTCCACCAGCGCCAGCGTGAAGGCGGTGCCGAAGACGGGCACGCGGAACTCGGCCAGGAAATACGCAACGGCGCCAATATGGTCTTCGTGGCCGTGGGTCAGCAGCAGCCCCCGCACCTTCGACCGGTTTTCCTTCAGGTAGGTCAGGTCGGGCGTGACGTAGTCGACGCCCAGCAGCTCCGCTTCGGGGAACATCATGCCGCAGTCGATCACGACAATGTCCTCCCCGTAGCGCAGGGCCATAATGTTCATGCCGAACTCGCCCACGCCGCCGAGCGGCATCACCTGCAGCTTCTTGTCATTCATCGAATCACTTGATTTTAGCTGATTGGAGCCCTAAGTCCTCGGAAGCGTTGAATTTGTTGCGCGGGCGGGCAATCAAAAGCCCGCCAAGAGCACCCTGGCGGGCCTGACACCGCTCCGACTGCCGGAGCGATATTCGATAGGAGAATCATTTTCAACGGCTTCGCAACCGCCAAAAACTTTAGTGATTGGATAGTAAATTTTTCGGCGCACCCTCGTCAAGTGCAAATCGGACTCGAATTTTTAGCTCGGAACCCATTGTTTTCAGGACATTTGAAGGTTTTCCACATTTCCACAAAAAATTGGCGATGGCGGCAAAACCCGTGAAAACAGGCCTCTCGGCGATCCTAAACCGTTAAAAATGGGCGTTTTATCGTTTTTCGAGGCCCAAGGTGATCATCTCGTCGCCTTCGCCCGAAGCTCCCGAGCGCCGCAGCGTGTATCGTAAACCGCCCACTACGATGCCCGAAACGGCGCAGAAGGCCGCCAGGATCAGGCACAAATAGATGATATTTAAGAACAAGTTACCGGGATTGTCCCGCGCCGTTTTGGGCTTCCCGCCGACCGTCACCGAGGCCTGATAGCGAATCTGGGACAGAAGCCGCTCGTCATCGTTTGTATTGCCTTTGGTGACAACGGCCGCAACGAGAGACCCCGTTCGTTTTACGAGCAGCCCCGGGATTTTCTGAAACTGGGGCAGGCGATCACGGGCGATGGCGGGAGTTGGGTACGAGAAAAGAGCAAGTTTCTGCCCCGTCGCGTATTCCGCCACAGTGCCCTCCGCGCCCATCGAAAAAGCGGCCGTAGCGGGCGATACCTGTGGGAGGAAGGCCTTTAGCGCGTTGGGGCCAAGGATGTAGCGTTGCGTATTAGGGCGCAGCCCCTGAAGCGCCAGGTAGTCCGGGAGCAGCGGCAGCGGGCCTTGCTCAAAGCGCGGGACGGTGCGGAAGAAGTTGGCCAGCTCGTCGGCGGTGGGCTGGTAACCCTCGATGCGCACCACGGTGTTGCCGAGCGCGGCTAGCAGCCCATTGGGCAGCCGTCGAAGCAGGGACGTCACGGCCAGCAGCTTGGCATCAGCCGGCGCCGCGCCGGGCGGCAGCAGGGCGTCGAAGGCGGCCAGCCCGCTGGTGGAATCTGCCAGGCGCCAGACGCTGACGCGTGCTTCGGAGGCGCCCGCGCGGTAGGTCCCGTCGGCGGCCTCCTGCAGGCCCAATTCGTCCCACAGGGGCTTGTCCGTCACCACTATCGGCGCGGACGAAACCTGCTGGTATTTTCCCAGGGTCCCGGGCAGCAGCGCGGCCTGGCCCAGCATCGGCAGCAGCAAGAACGGAAAAAGGGCTCTCATCAAATCAATAGACGCCGGGAATTCGCCCTCAGGCTCCGTGGCACTGTTTGTATTTCTTTCCGCTGCCGCAAGGGCAGGGTTCGTTGCGGCCGACCTTTTCCTTTTTCACGACGGTCTGGGTAGCGGCGGTGGCGGTGCCGTCGCCGCCGATGAACTGCAGGCCCGCCAGTTCTTTCTCTTTCTTGCGCTGGATGTTGCGCGTCATATCGAGCGCCGCCGATTGCGCCGCGCGCTGCTGTTCGAGCGCGCGCGCCGCGGCTTCGGCCTCGGCGGATGCCTCGTCCTCCTCTTCCTCGACAAAGTCTCCATCATCGGTCGGGAACGGCAGCTGCGGCGGCGCGCCCGTCTGGAAGGAGAGCATATATAAATGGCGCACCGTCTCGTCCTCGATGCGGTCCATCATGTCCTGGAACAGGACGTAGGATTCCTTCTTGTACTCGACCAGCGGGTCTTTCTGCCCGTAGCCGCGCAGTCCGATGCCTTCCTTCAGGTGATCCATCGAAAGCAGGTGGTCTTTCCACTGCTCGTCGATGGCGTTGAGCATGGTCCAGCGCTCCACGCTGCGCATGTTGTCGGAGCCGATCATGTCCTCGCGCTCTTCGTAGCGATGCGTCAGCTTTTCATCGACGCTCTCCTCCACCTGCTCGCGGGTCAGGCTGGTCAGGTCGGCGCTGTCGATTTTCACGCCGAACTGGTTTAGAACGTCGGTGCGCAGCCCGGTCAAGTCGAACGTCGTCGGATGCGATCCCTCGGGGCAGCGCAGGTCCACCATGGCGCCCACCACGCCGCGCACCATGTCCAGCACCTTGTCCTTCTGGTCTTCGCCTTCGAGCAGCGCGCGGCGCATGCCATACACCGCCTGGCGCTGCTTGTTCATGACGTCGTCGTATTCGAGCAGGTGCTTGCGGGCTTCGAAGTTCTGCGTCTCGACGGCCTTCTGCGCGGCCGCAATGCGCTTGGTGATCAGGCCCGACTCGATCGGCACATCCTCTTCCATGCCCAGACGCAGCATCAGGTTTTGCATGCGCTCGCCGCCGAAGATGCGCAGCAGGTCGTCCTGCAAAGACAGGTAGAAGCGCGAGCTGCCGGGGTCGCCCTGGCGGGCGGCGCGTCCCCGCAACTGGTTGTCGATGCGCCGCGAATCGTGGCG
>DOZZ01000221.1:0-233 GCA_003517725.1 Bryobacterales bacterium
TGAATGCCCTCCACCACGAACATGCTGAGCGCGCGCCGCATCCTGGCGATGGCCTCCGTGCGGTCGTCGCCATAAGCGATCAATTTGGCCACCAACGAGTCGTAGAAGGGCGGAATCACGCCGTCCGTGAAAGCATGCGTGTCCACCCGGATGCCCATGCCGCCGGGCAGATTGAAGGCCGTAATGCGGCCCGGGCTGGGCGCGAACGTATCGGGATTTTCGGCGTTGATGCG
>DOZZ01000221.1:439-573 GCA_003517725.1 Bryobacterales bacterium
CACTCGATGGCATGGCCGCGCGGCTGCACCGGGCGCTTCAATATCTGGTCCAGCGTTTCGCCCGCGGCAATGCGGATCTGCGCTTTTACCAGATCGATGCCGGTGACTGCTTCGGTCACCGGGTGCTCCACCTG
>DOZZ01000221.1:895-14628 GCA_003517725.1 Bryobacterales bacterium
CTTCTGGTGCCGCCGCTGGATGCTGCACTCGCGCTCGCCCAAAATCTCAACGTTGCCGTGCTCGTCGGCCAGCACCTGGAACTCGATGTGACGCGGCCGCTGGATGAACTTTTCGCAGTAAACGTCGGCCGAACTGAAAGCCGCGGCGGCTTCGTTCTGAGCCTGCGTCAGCAGCGCCGGCAGTTCATCGATCGAGTGCACCACGCGCATGCCGCGGCCACCGCCGCCGGCCGAAGCCTTCAAAATCACGGGCAAGCCGATTTTGGAGGCGATCGCAACGCCTTCCTCGGCACTCTTCAGAATGCCGTCGGAGCCGGGCAGGATCGGCACGCCATGCTGCTTCATCACGTCGCGGGCATGCTCCTTCAGCCCCATGCCGCGGATGATGGCGGGCACCGGGCCGATAAACTTAAGGCCCGAATCCGCGCAGACTTCGGCAAAACCGGCATTCTCGCTCAGAAAGCCGTAGCCCGGATGAATGGCATCCGCGTCGGTGATCTCGGCAGCGCTGATGATAGATGGAATATCCAGGTAGCTGCGGGCGCTCTTGGCCGGGCCGATGCAGATGGCTTCGTCCGCGAAGCGCACGGGCAGCGTGTAGCGGTCGGCTTCCGAATAGACCGCCACCGTCGAGATGCCCAGCTCGCGGCACGCGCAGATGACGCGCAGCGCGATCTCGCCGCGGTTGGCTATTAGAACTTTGTTAAACGGGGCGGATGGCAAACAGGGCCTCCCCGTATTCGACCGGGGATCCGTTAGTCACCAGTTTGCTTTCCACCACTCCGGCAAATTCGGCCTCGATCTCGTTCATGAGTTTCATGGACTCGATGATGCACAGAACCTTGCCCGGCTGCACCGTTTCGCCGATCCGCACGAAGGGTGCCGCGTCGGGCGAGGGCGATTCATAGAACGTGCCCACGATCGGCGATTTTACATGCAGCACTTTAGGGTCGGCCGGCGGGGTGGGCGCGGGCGCCAGCGCGGGCGGATGTTCCGCGGCAGCGACGGGCGCAATCGACGCCGCGGGCGATGATTGCATGGTCACCGGAGCGTAGGTCTGGGATTCCGAACCGAAGGAGCGCCGCACGCGGACGCGATTGTCGCCGCGCTGCACTTCCAGCTCCGCGATGCCCGTATCAGTCAGCAGTTGAATCAGTTCGCGGATCTCGTCCAAGGTCATACAGCATCTCAGGTTAACAGGTTCAGGGAAGCACGCGAAGGTCCTTCGAAGTAGGGGTCAGGATCTCGCAGCCGGCGGTCGTAACCACAACGGTGTCTTCGATGCGGATACCGAATTCACCCTCGAAGTAGACACCGGGCTCGACGGTAAGGGCCATGCCGGCCTGCAGCACGGTGCGGTCTCCAGCGCCGACGCGCGGAGCTTCGTGGATCTCGAGCCCCAAACCGTGCCCCGTGGAGTGCACAAAGTGGGCGGCCAGGCCGGCCGACTTCAGCACCTTGCGGGCGGCGCGATCGACATCCCCGGCAGTCACGCCGGCGCGCACCGCGGCAATGGCGGCCAACTGCGCGTCGAGCGTGGCCTGGTAGGCGGAGGCCACGCGAGGCGGCACTTTGCCCAGGTGGAACATGCGAGTCATATCGCTGCAGTAGCCGGCCTGCAGCGCGCCCATATCCACCAGCACGACGCCCGGCTGAGCCATGGCGACGGGCGCGGGGCGGGCATGCGGCAGGGCGGCGCGTGCGCCGGAGGCAACGATCGTCTCGAAGGCCGGCGCCTCGGCGTCCAGCTGTCGCGAGCGGTAGTCGATTTCGGCCGCGAAGGCGGTCTCGCGCATGCCCGGCTCGAAGCTTGCGAGCGCGCGCTCGAGCGCGGCGGAGTTGGTGATGACGGATTTTCGGATCAGGTCGATCTCGGCCTCCGACTTCACCATGCGAAAGTTTTCTATGAAGCGGGCGCAAGGGCGAAACTTAAGGGCGGCGGGCAGACGCTCGGCCAGCAGCGCGTGCTGGTCGTAGCGCAGGTGCGTGCTCTCAAAACCCAGACGCCGGATGCGCAGCTTGGCGACGCGGATGACTAGCCGCTCCAGAAGCGGCCCGCGCGCGATGCGCACCCGGCACGAGACCTGTTGCGCGGCCTGGATGGTATAGCGCGGGTCGGTAAACAGATCGGCCGAGGTCTCGGTCAGCAGCAGCGCCGCGTTGCTGCCGGTGAAGCCGGTCAGGTAGCGGATGTTGGGCAGGTGCGTGATCAGCACCGAATCGAGCTTATGCGCGGCGAGCGCGGCGGCGGCTAGCGCGCGGCGCTGCTCGTAGGCGCCCGCGGCTTCAGTTGTCACGGTTAAGTGCCCGGGCCAGGGTGGCGGCGCGGTCGGCCAGTTCGTCGGCTTGCCGCAGATCGCCGCGCAAAAGGGCTCGCTCGGAAAGTTTGATAAAGCTCTCGATGCGGCGGTACGTGGTGCGCTGCGAGCCGGTCAGCCCGGGCTGCGCGATACGGCCCGCCGTGATTTTGAGATCGTTGATCTTCGCGGCGAGTGCGCTGCGAGCCGGCAGGTTCTGGTCGGAGGCCACCAGCGGAGCGGGCTGCTGTGCAGCCGGCGCAGCGGGCTGGGTTGCCGCGGGCGCGGGAACCGGCGCGGCTGTCTCGGGTGGTTTGCGCGCGGCGTTACGTCTGCGCGCGGCCTCCGCGGCATCCGTCGGCTGGGACCGCGGGGCCGTCTGTTCCGGCGGATCGAGCGGCGGGAGTGCTTCGGGCGGCACCGGCTGGTCGGGTGGCAGGGCGGCGGCGTTCTGCACGATCGAGATCGGCATCTCCTCGGGCGGGGCCGCCGGTGCGGCTTGCGGCGCCGGAGGCACGGCGGCGACGCGGGCACGGCGCGGCGTGACGCAGCCAGAGGTGGCCAGCATCGACAGCAACGCGAAAACCAGGGGGAGCGCCGTGTGCCGCATGTTAAGCCGCAATGCCAGGCTGGGGAACGGCTATGGGAAAGCGCAAAATGAAGGTGGTTCCCTTGCCGGGCTCGCTGACGAAATCGATTGTACCATCGTGCAATTGGACAATCCGGTAGGTCATGGCGAGCCCGATTCCCGAGCCGTGCTGCTTGGTCGTGAAGTACAAATTGTAGATTTTCTCTTTCACCTCGGGCGGGATGCCGCTGCCCGAATCGGTGATGCGGATCTCGGCGTCTTCAGACCGCTCGCGCGCCTCGATCAGCAGCGTGCCGCCGTTGGGCATGGCCTCGATGGCGTTGATGACGATGTTCAGTACCGCTTGTTTCACCAGGTCCGAATCCACCGTGATCAAGACGCTCTCGGGCAGCGAAAGTACTTCGATTGCGACGCCGGCGCCGTTGGCGTGCGGGCTCGCGAGCTCCACCACGTCGCGCACGAAGGAGTCGACCGGCACGGGCATCAAGTTCAGTTTCACCGGGCGCGTGAAGTCGAGAAAAGTCTTAACGACGCGGTCGAGCCGCAGGATTTCGCTCGAGATGACGTCCATCTGCGGATTGACGTCGTAATCGCCGTGCGCCAGCTTCATGCGCGCCAGTTCCACATGCATCAAGATGGCGTTCAGAGGATTCTTGACCTCGTGCGCGACGCCGCCGGTGAGCCGGCTGATGGCGGAGAGCCGGTCGGCGGTCTGTAACTGGCGTCCGATCTGGCGCGTGGCTTCGGGGTCGCGCAGGCGCACGATCAGGCCGCCGTCCACGCCTAGAAACTCCACCGTGAGCATGGCGATCTGCAGGTGGTGCGGATCGCTCGAGTGATTGCTGAGCGGGACCGGGCGATTGCGGATAGTGCGCCCGGTGTGGCGCGCCTGCATCAGGATCAGGCCCAGCGAAGTATTACCCGGAAAAATATCCACTAGGCTCTGGCCGATCATCTCGCCGCGCGGCCGGCTCAGGAAGCGCTCGATAGCGCCGGCGGCGGCGATCAGGCGCAGATCGCGGCCGAAAATCAGTACCGCGTCTTCCATCTCTTCTAGCAGGCGCTCAAAATTGCCCTTAAGGTCGGAGATTTCGGTTTGAGCGCCGCGCAGTTGCTGGCCCAGCAGGCTTACTTTCGAGACCACCACGCCGAACTCATCGGCGGCGGCCGAGGGCTCGTCGGCCGGCTGCAGTTCGTATTTGCCCTGTGCCATCAGGTCCAGCATGCGCCCCAGCTTGCCCAGCGGGCGAAAGGCGATCGTCGAGAACACGAAAGCCCCGAAGATGGCGCCCGCTATGGTCAGCAGCGAGACGCGCGCATGGGAGCGCAGGATGGGCATCACGCTCTGTTGAATCAGCGGCGGCGCGACTACCACATGCACCACGAACTGCACCTTGTGGTTCTGGTCCGCGACCTCCTGCGAGATTTGGTACGACTTGGTGTCCTGCATCAGCAGCATGTGGACCTTGGTCCACCAGCGGCTGCGTTCGACCAGCGGGCGGAACGGATCGAGCGGGGCCATGGCGGTCCCGGTCAGATCCGGGTCCACGCCGCTGATGACGGCGCCGCCAGGGTCCGTAATGACGATATCGACAATGTCCTGCGTCGCCGTCAGCAGATTGAGCAACTGCGACCCCAAATCGGGGCTTTCGCGAATCACCTCGGCCACTGGGCGGCTGCGGTCGCGGTCGGCGGCGCTGCTGGCCAGGGTCGTGACCAGCTGTTTCAGAAGCTCCGCGCGCTGCAGGGTCATGGCGAACTGAGTATCCACTTCGCCAATCAGATCGGACGTGGTCACCACGCCTACGATCAGCGCCATCACCAGAATCGACCAGATGGTCAGGCGGCCCTGCAGGCTCAGATGGAGCGGATTGGTCAAGAGACTTCGAGAATCAGCTTGCCGGCTGTCTGGCGGCCTTCCAGGTCGCGGTGTGCCTGCGCCGCCGAAGCCAGCGGGTAGACGCGGTCAATACGCAGATCGAGCTTCCCCTGCTCGATCCAACCCAGCACGTCGCCCGAGCGCCACAACAGTTCCTCGCGCGTCAGACAGTGGTGGGCCAGGCTGGGTCGCGTCAAAAACAGCGAGCCTTTGCCGTTAAGAATGCCTGGATTGAAGGGCGCGACGGGGCCGCTCGATTGGCCGAACAGCACCATCATGCCGCGCGGCCGAATGCAGTTGAGACCTTTGAGAAATGTGGACTGGCCGACGGAGTCGTAGATCACGTCTACGCCGCGGCCGCCGGTCAGGCGCTTGACCTCGGCCTCGAAATCCTGTTCGGTGTAGCGAATCACTTCATCGCATCCGGCGGAGCGCGCCAGCGCGGCCTTGGCTTCAGTGGACACCGTGCCAAAAACACGAGCTCCGCGCATTTTCGCCATCTGCACCGCCAGCCGGCCGGCCCCCCCGGCGGCGGCATGGATCAGTGCCGTGTGGCTCTTATCGAGCGGAAACGACGAGTGCGTGAGGTAGTGCGCGGTCATCCCCTGCAACATCGCGGCGGCGGCCTGCTGGAAGCTCAGCCCAGCCGGGATAGCTACCAGTTGCCAGGCCGGCACCACGGCATATTCGGCATAGGAGCCGCGCTGCATAGCATAGGCCACGCGGTCGCCCACGCGGCAGTTGGTGACCTCGGATCCGATGGCCTCCACCACGCCGGCCGCTTCGTTGCCGAGCACCACGGGCAACGGCGCTTCATAGAGGCCCGTGCGGAAATAGATGTCGATGAAGTTGACGCCCGAGGCGTGGACTTTGACCAGTGCTTCTTGAGGCCCCGGAACAGGCGTCGGCGCATCCACGATTTGCAATTGCTCGGGACCGCCGGTTTGTGCGACTTGTACTTGTTTCATAAGGTGGAAAACGTTCCCGGACGCGTCCAGCGGCGCACCGCACGACGGCCGTGCGCGGACGCTGCATAGAGTAACAGATATGTTAGATGAAACGGGAACAGCAGCAGGCGCGCGGCCGCGGCGGCGGCGCCGGAGCCAGCCAAACCCAGACGGGCCAGAGTGAAGCGCGCCAGCACGCGGCGGTGGGCCAGGTCGATCCAGAAATAGTCGCCGTTCTCATTGATAGCCAGAAATTTGGCCGGTATTTTCCAGGCCAGCGCCAGCTTCCAGCGGGTCATCACGGGTTCGCCCGAGCAGATCATACCGCCGACCTGATACTGCCGTACGCGCAGCTCCGCGTAGAGACGGGCACGGGCCGGCGCGCCGGCAAAGTCGGCGGTGCGGAAGACGCGGTTAGCCGGTTCATCCAAACTTTTGGGAACGCCGGGAAAGCAGGTGACCAGATCGATGGCGGCGCCGGGCCAGTGTTGGCGTAGCACCGGAACCACCTGGTCAATCAGGTGGCGCGAGCCGCTTTCGATCAGCAGAATGCGCTCGACGGTCTTCGGTTGGCGCTCGCTGAAGACCAGTTTCATGAAGGCTTCTTGAGGCGGCGCAGATCGCGGCGCGCGGCCTCGAGCGAGGGCTCTTCGGAGACGGCGCGCTCAAGCTCCGCGATGGCCTCATCCACACGGCCGGTCTGTTCCAGCAGATTCGCCAGTTGCCAGCGGGCCGTCGCCAGCGAGGGAGCGTTGGCTTCCGCCGGCTGGCTCAGATACTGGCGCAGCAGGGCTTCGGCACGACGCCGGCGGTGACCTGAGCGCCCCATGGCGACGGCGGCGGCGTAATGCGCGCTCAAGTCATTCGGGACCCGCGCGGCGGCCTTGGCAAGCAGAGTTTCCAGCTCATTCCAGCACTGATCGAGGGCCGCCATCTCGGCCAGCATACGCCAGGCTTCAATTCGCGCGGGGTCGGCCCGCACGGCGGCGCACGCGATGGGCTCGGCGGCGGCGCTTCGGTTTATCGACACATAGTAAGCGGCCAAAGCCATGCCCGCGTCGTAGACTTCGGGGCGGCGGTAGTCGGGGCGCGTACCGATGGACTGTAGCAGCAGGGCTTCTTCAGCAGCCGCGTCCTTTCGTTCGTGAGCCACCTCTGCCTGCGCCTGGTAGCCGCGCACGGGGTCGAGCGCGATCAGCGTGTCGGCCAACTGTTGCGCCTTTACCTTATCGCCGCCCAGCACGGCCGGAGCCGCGAAGTCGAAGCGCATCAGGCCATACACTGCCTCGAAGTCGCGCGGGTCGAGCGCATAGGCCGCCTCGAGTTCTTTCCGGGCGCGGCGGGCCAGGCCCAATTGCTTGAACAGGCTCGCTTTTTCAGCCTGATGCCCATAGACCGCGGCCAGTTGCACGTGAAACTTGGCGGAGTTCGGATCGGCGGCAACGGCTTTTTCGGCCAGCGGGAGCGCGGCATCCAGGTCGCCGAGTGCGGTTAGGGCACGTGACAGTTGATAGTTGAGATCAGGGTCGTCGGGTTGTTGGTCCAAGCGCACCTGCAGCAGCGCGGCGGGCCGCCGGAACTGGCCGCGCGCCGCGGATGCCTCCATCGAAAAGGGGCGCGCCGGCGGCAGATGCGAAAAATCGCAGGGGAATAGCGCCGGAGTCAGCAGCGCCAGTGCCAGCAAACGATGCACACTTTTAATTTGGCATATTTGCCGGGCCCGCGGCGTCCGCCGTCAGACAAAGCCGTGCTGTCGTTTATGGTGCGGGCCATCGAACTCGCTGGTGCTCTTAAAGCGTTCGAAGCGGCCGTCGGTGGCCTCCGTCTTCACGCGGTCGAGCAGGTCCTGCTGCTCCTGTTGCGACATCGGCTTGAAGTCTCGCGCGGCCTTGACGTTCTGGCGCAATTGATCCTCGTTCAATACACCCATCACCTGGGTCGCGACGGGCTGGCTCAGCGCGAAGCGGTAGCACTCGATTGGATCCAGGCCTAGCCGGGAGAGCGCGCCCTCCGGATAACCGCCGCCGAAACCCTTCATGCCCAGCACCCCGATGCCGCGCTCATGGCACGCCGGAAGCACGTCTTTCAGAAAGCTGCGGTACTGCGCGTCCATCACGTTGATAGGCATCTGGCACGTGTCCCACTCGAATGGCTTCGAAAGCATCTTCAGATGAATGCGCGGGTCTTTGTGGCCGGTGAAGCCGATGTAGCGGACCTTGCCCTGACGTCGCGCTTCAATGGCCGCTTCGATACCGCCGCGTTCGAAGATCCAGTCGGGGTCGTTATCGTAGACGCATTCGTGGAACTGCCACAGGTCCAGATAGTCGGTCCGCAGACGCCGCAGCGAATCTTCCAGGCAGCGCATGGAGCCGTCGTAATCGCGCTCGCAGTTCTTGGTCATCAGAAACACGCGGGCCCGGCGTTTATCCACAGCCAGGGCTTTGCCCATACGCTCCTCGCTGCGTCCATCGTGATAGTCCCAGGCGTTGTCGAAGAAGGTGACGCCTTCATCGAGCGCCGCGTGCATCAGGCGAATGGAGTCGTTCTCTTCCTTAATGGCCCCGATGTGCCAACCACCCAGACAGAGCGGAGATACCCTTTCGCCGGTACGTCCTAATACGCGAGGTTGCATAGTTACTCTCATAATAGAGGGTGCATGCCGACCGGTAGCGGAGTACCCAAGTCTTTTGTATTCCATGACCCCAGCGGGAAGCGCTGGCTGCGCATCCGGCGGGGGCTGCAGACCGGCGCCATTTTTTTCGGCCTGCTGGTGGTCGCGTTCATTCTGAGCCTGGTGATTATTCCGCAGCTGCCGGGTCTGGGGCTGCCGGCCAGCCCGCCTTTTCAAAACACGCGTGAGCTGCGCAGCATCATCCGCGGCGAAAAAGCGGAGCGCAACGTTCCTTTCCGCATGGTGCAAGCCGCCAAAAACGTAAAATACGTGCGGTCGAATTCGCCGGTGATTCACCCCAAGGTGGCGGCCAAGTCCGGCGGCGGGCGGCCCATCGTGTTCGGCTTTTTTGTGAACTGGGACCGCGGCAGTATCGTTTCGCTGCGTATCAACCTGAGCCATCTGACGCACCTGGTGCCGGAATGGCTGGTGCTCAAAAACGCCAAGGGCGAACTGGAGGACCAGAGCGATCCGACCGTGATCACCATCGCGCGCCAAGCCAACCTGCCGATTCTGGCGATGCTCACGAATTTCCGGAACGGCTGGCAAGTTGACCCCGTGCATCGCCTTCTGAACAGCGCCAGCCTGCGCGAAGAGACCATCGAAAATATCGTGGTCAACCTGCAGGAACACAAGTTCGCCGGGATCAATATCGATTTCGAGCAGTTGCAGGCGCGCGACCGCAAGCTGCTGGTGCAGTTCATGCAGGAGCTGCATGCCCGGCTCCAACCACTCGGTTTTCTGGTAACCGAGGATGTCCCAATCGATGAGGACGACGCCTACGACCTGAAAAATCTGGCCGCCGCCGTGGATTACCTGGTGCCCATGGTTTACGACGAGCACTATCAATCAGGCTCGCCGGGTCCGGTGGCTTCAGAGCAGTGGGTAGAGGATAAACTCACGGCCCTGGCCAAGACCGCGCCTCCGGAAAAGATGGTGGTCGGGCTGGGCGCTTACGGTTACGACTGGGTCATCGGGCAGACCGGCGGGACCGAGCGCGGGTTCAACGAGACGATGGCCGCGGCCGTCGACAATCCCACGACGGCGCGCCTGACGTGGGATGACGACCAGGAGAATCCGGTGCTGCGCTACACGGCTTTCGGAGAAGACCACGAGGTCTGGTTCCTGGATGCCGTGACCGCTTTGAACCAGGTGCAGGCGGCCAACGACCAGGGTTTCCGCGGCGTGGCGGTATGGCGTCTGGGCGCGGAAGATCCGGACTTGTGGAAAGTTCTGAAACGCGAAGCGTGGCCCGAGGATCGCTACGACCCAAACCAGCTTACGGTGCTGACCGCCGAGCAGCAGGTGAACCCCTACAGCGGCGGTGAGTTCCTGGAGGTCACCCACACGCCGCATGAGGGGCGCCGCAAAGTGAAGCCGCCGGCGAGCAGCGACGGCGACTACACCGAGACTTTCGAAGCCCTGCCGACCTATTTCGTGGTGAAGGATAGCGGGCGAACCGATGAAAAACTAATTTGCCTGAGCTTCGACGACGGTCCGGATTCCAATTACACGCCGCGCGTCCTGGATATTCTGAGCGCCAGGCATGTGCCAGCTACTTTCTTCGTCGTGGGTGTCAACGTCGAGAAGAACTCCGACATCGTCCGCCGCGAGTTTCGCGAAGGTCACGAGATCGGTAACCACACCTACTCGCACCCCAATATCGCGACGGTGTCGGATTACCGGGCGTTTCTGGAGCTGACCTGGACCCAGCGCATCGTCGAAAACGCCGTGGGGCACGCCACCACGCTGTTCCGGCCGCCCTACAACGCCGACAGCGAGCCGCAGACGCCGGAGGAGTTGAAGCCCATTCAGCTGGCGCAGAAGTATGGCTACGTAACGGTCGGCGAGAGCATCGACCCGCGCGACTGGCAGACGAACTCGACCGCCGACGGCATTCTGGAAGAGGTCAAAAACGAGCAGCAGGCCGGGCACATTCTGCTGTTGCACGACGCGGGCGGCAACCGCGAGGCCACCGTCGCGGCGCTGCCGAAAATCATCGACTATTTCCACGGCCAGGGCTACCGCTTCGGGCTGGTAGGGGAACTGATCCATAAGACCCGCGCCCAGGTGATGCCGGTGCCGAATGCGGAAGAGATGCGCTGGGCGCGCGTGGAAGGCCGGGCATTCGACATGAAGGCCAACGTCTTCGGCGGGCTGGGCTGGCTTTTTCTGGCCGCCATTTACCTGACGGCGGCGCGCTCGTTCCTGTTTGGCACGCTGGCCGTGATCCAGAAAATTCGCGAAGACCGCCTGCCCCTGCGGGATGAGTTTCGGCCGCCCGTTTCGGTAGTGATCGCGGCTTATAACGAAGAAAAGGTGATTGAGCGGACGGTGCGCTCGATTCTCGACAATGGCTATGACGATCTCGAGATCATCATCGTCGACGACGGTTCGAAGGACGCGACTTACGAAGTGCTGCAACGCGCCTTCGGCGATCACCCGCTGATTCGGCTCTTGACGCAGCCCAACGCCGGCAAGTCCGCGGCGCTCAACCACGCGATCAGCCAGGCGCGCCATGAGGTGCTGGTCGCGGTGGACGCGGACACGCTGTTCGCCAGGGGCACCATCGCGAAGCTCAGCCGGCACTTTGCCGACCCGCGCATCGGAGCCGTTTCAGGCAACGCCAAGGTGGGCAATAAGCACCGCTGGATCACGCGCTTCCAATCCATCGAATACATCTACGGCTTCAACCTGGACCGCCGGGCTTTGGACCTGCTAAACGCCATCACGGTGGTGCCCGGCGCGGTGGGCGCGTGGCGCAAGACGCTGGTGCTGGAGCTGGGCGGCTTCGGCCACGACACGCTGGCCGAGGATGCCGACCTGACGCTGAACATCCGGCGCCGCGGCTACACCATCCGCTACGAGCAGGATGCCGTGGCCTATACCGAAGCGCCCGAGGACGTGCGCGGCCTGGCCCGGCAGCGTTTCCGTTGGGGCTTTGGCACGCTGCAGGCGGCCTGGAAACATCGCGACGCGCTGTTTATTCCGAAATACGGCTCGCTCGGTTTTGTGGCCCTGCCGAGCATCTGGTTATTTCAAGTGCTGCTGTCCGGCCTTTCGCCATTTGCCGAGCTTTCGATGCTGCTGGCGCTGGCACTCGGGAACGGGCGCATTGTGCTGCTGTACTATCTCGCCTTTTTCGTGCTGGAGCTTCTGACCGGCGTGCTGGCCTACGTGCTTGAGGGCGAAGCCGCGTGGGACTTGACGATCCTTTTTTTCCAGCGCATTTTCTACCGCCAGTTGATGCATTATGTTCTCGGCAAAACGCTGCTCTACGCGCTACGCGGGCGCCTGGTAGGCTGGGGCAAGATCGAACGCAGAGCGTCCGTGGGGCAGGTAACCTGATGCGGCGGTTGCGGCGGAGTAGCCTTTCCGGTAACTTGAGCCATTAAGGTCCCGATGCGGTTTTACGAGGAGTTTGGGCTTCCGCGCGACGCGTCGCCGGAAAAGATCAAGGAAAACTACCACACCCTCGTCCGCCTGCTGCATCCCGACCAGCATGGCGATCCGGCGTTGAAAGATGCCGCCGAGCGGCAGATGCGGCGCATCAACCACATTTACGCCGTGCTGTCGGACCCGGAGCGGCGCCGGCGCTACGATGCCGAATTCGCGGAGCCGGAGCGCTTCCCGATCATCGTGCCGCCGCCGATGCCGCCCAGAAGATTGCCCCTGACGGGCCTCGTATGGGGTGGCGCCGCCATTGCGGTTTGCGGATTCGTGCTATGGCTGGCGGGCCGCGACAGCTACTCTTCGCATGAAGTTGCGTTTACCGGCGATGCCGCGGAGCAGCCGGCCAGCATCGCCGCCGCGCGCAAGCCGGAACCCGTGATGAAGCACGCTGAAGCGCCGCCGCATCCCTCCCACGCAGCCCAGGACGCCACATTTCCGGTGGCGAACCAGCGCCAGACCCCGCCGCAAGCTGACAGTCCACCGGTGCATTCCATCCTGGCGCGGCACGAGATCGCCGACACGCACGCCGTCCGGCTTCCGGCGGTGCGCGCCCCGCTGCCCACGCCGCCGCCCATAGCCGGAGACAAGCCTGCCGTGGCATCGCCGGAACCAGCTCCGCCAGCCGTTTCGGCGCCCGCGGAGTTGCCTGCCTCGCGTCCCGAGCCAGCGGCCGCTCCGGTGCTGCGTTTCGCGGGAGCCTGGTTTTACCCCCGCAGTTCGAACCCCAACAAGAACCCCGCGCTGTATCCGCCGGAATATATCGAGACCATGATCACCGAGGAGCACGGCTCGCTGCACGGACGCTACCGCGCTCGCTACCAGGTGGCCGACCGCGCCATCTCACCCGACGTCGCGTTTCAGTTCGACGGCAGGCTGACATTACCGGTGGCCAACCTGACATGGACCGGCGCCGGCGGGGCGCACGGCCTGATTCATCTGAAGCTGCTTTCCGATAGCGCCATGGAAGTGCAGTGGTCCGCTAGCGAACTCGGCAGCATGGGCCTGGTCTCGGGCACCGCGATCCTGCGCCGGGCCGAATAGAGCCGGGCTACCGCGGGCTGGCCGCGCTTTCGGTTTGGTGCCGCACATCGATTCCCTGCACCAGAAAAATCACGTCTTCGGCGATATTCGTGGCGTGGTCGGCAATACGCTCCAGGCCGCGCGCGATAAACAGCAGGTCAAGCGCTTTGACGATCGTCGACGGATCGTTCTGCATACAGTTCAGCAGCGCTTTGCTGATCTCGTTCCGCAATTGATCCACTGCGTCGTCGGCCGACATGATCTGCGCGGCGGCGTCGGAATCCTGCTTCACGAACGAATCGAGCACGCCCATCACCATGTTCTCGACCATCGAGCACAGGCGGCCGATATCGATTTTGGCGTCGAGCGGCGGCTGATGCATCAGCGACAGCGAACGCTCGACGATGTTGGCGGCCAAGTCTCCCATACGCTCCAGATCGGTGGTGATTTTGATGGCCGCGATCACCAGCCGCATATCGCGGGCCACGGGCTGGTTGCGGGCCATGATGCGCGATGTCAGATCGTCGATCTGCATCTCCATCGCGTCGATGCGGGCCTCGTCGCGCAGCACCTGGTGGGCCAGATCCTCACTCTTTTCGGTGAGCGAAAGCACGCTGCGATGGACCGACGAAGCCACCAGGGCGCCCATTTCCAGCAACTGCTGGTTGAGCGATTCAAGTTCCAGTTCAAACGGGCGCATTGATGTTCTCCAGGGCTGCCGTGCCGTTTATCCAAAACGGCCGGTGATGTAATCTTCGGTCTCTTTTTTCTGCGGCCGCTTGAAAATAATATCGGTCTTGGCGAATTCGATCAGACGCCCCAGCAGGAAGAACCCGGTCATGTCGGCCACCCGCGCGGCCTGCTGCATGTTGTGCGT
>DOZZ01000221.1:14689-18198 GCA_003517725.1 Bryobacterales bacterium
TTGTGCGTCACGATCACGATGGTGGTCTGCTTCTGAATCTCAAGCAGCAGGTCTTCGATCTTGGCGGTGGCGATCGGGTCAAGCGCGGAACACGGCTCATCTAGCAGCAGCACTTCCGGATCGACCGCCAGCGCGCGCGCAATGCACAGCCGCTGTTGCTGGCCGCCCGACAACGCGTAGGCCGATTTGTGGAGTTGGTCCTTGACTTCGTCCCACAGCGCCGCGCGGCGCAGGCTGCGCTCCACTATGTCGGACATGGCGCCCTTCATGCCATTAATGCGCGGCCCGTAGGCCACGTTGTCGAAGATCGACTTCGGAAACGGGTTAGGGCGCTGGAACACCATGCCCACGCGCCGCCGCAAGCTGGTGACTTCCACCTGCATCACGTCTTCCCCGTCCAGCAGCACCTGGCCTTCGGCGCGCGCCCCGCGGATGGTGTCGTTGATGCGGTTAAGCGAGCGCAGGAAGGTGGATTTCCCGCAGCCCGACGGCCCGATCAAAGCGGCGATGCTGTTGGGCAGCACTTCGAGCGAAATATCGTGCAGCGCCTGGAACTCGCCGTAAAAGAAATTTAAGTTGACCGATCGAAGTTTGGGGACATCCGGTTCAACCGGCGTCTGGCTGGTGGGCTGTGTGGTGCTCACGCTTCCTGGCATAGCGCTGGTCTGAGGCTCCCGAACGGATCTCATAAATACATTATCCTCTTTGGGTCGAACTACCCCGCAAAAGTATCAGCCGAGTGGCAATATTGGCGGTCAAAACCAGGCCTAACAGCACCAATCCGGCGGCCCAGGCCTGCCGGTGCCAGTCATCATAGGGCGAGATGGCGTAGTTGAAAATCATGACCGGCAGCGAGGCGGTGGGCTGGTTCAGGCTGGAACTCCAGAAGTTATTGCCGAAGCTGGTGAACAGCAGCGGCGCGGTTTCACCGGCGATGCGGGCCACCCCCAGAATCATGCCGGTAGCGATGCCGCGGATGGACGCCGGAATCACCACCGACAAGACGGTGCGCCACTGGCTGGCGCCGAGAGCCAGCGAACCTTCGCGCAGACTGAGCGGAACGCTGCGCAGAAACTGCTCCGTCGCCCGCACCACAATGGGGATCAGCATCAGGCTGAGGGCGAAGCCGCCGGCCCAGGCCGAGAAATGCTTCACCGGCAGCACGATCACGATATAAGCGAAGATGCCAATCACGATCGACGGCACGCCGTTCAACAGATCGGCCGTGTAGCGGATGACGAAAGGGAATGTCGTGCCGCCGAATTCGGCCAGATACACTCCGGCGATAAAACCCACGGGCAGGCCGATGGCGGCGGCGATGCCGATCAACTGCGCGGTGCCCAAAATAGCGTGGGCCATGCCGCCGCCCGCCTCGCCGGGGCTCTTGGGCAGCTGCGTAAAGAAAGCCCACGTCAGCGAGCGGCCGCCGTTCCACACCAGATAGCCCAGAATCAGCAGCAGGATCGAGACCGTCAGGACGGTGCACAGCCCGGTCAGCGACAGCATCACCAGGTTCACCGTTTTGCGCCACCGCAGGTGCATGCTCATCGGGCCGTTCCCCTGCGAGTCGTCAGCAGTATCAACAGCCGCGCGGCGGCATTAATGATGATCGTTAGCAGGAACAGTACCAGTCCCAGCATCACCAAAGAATGCAGGAAGATATCGCTGCCGGCCTCCGCGAATTCATTGGCGATCACCGAGGCAATGGTGTAGCCCGACGCAAACAGCGAAGCGTGCACCGCCGGGTCGTTGCCGATCACCATCGTGACGGCCATGGTCTCGCCCAGCGCGCGCGCCAGTCCCAGGAAGATCGAGCCAAAAATGCCGAGCTTGGCGAACGGCACCACGGCGTCCCAGGTGGCTTCCCACCGCGTGGCACCCAGGGCCAGGGCGGCTTCGCGCTGCTCGCGCGGGACATCCAGCAGCGCTTCGCGCGAAACCGAAATAATAAACGGAAACGTCATGATGGCCAGGATCATGGCCGCGCTCAAATAGCCGACGCCATAAATGGGGCCGGAGAACAGCGGCGTAAACCCTAAAACACTTTTTAAAGCCGGCTCCACCACGGTTCGCATCAAAGGCACTAGCGTGAAAATGGCCAACAGGCCGTAGATCACGCTCGGCACCGCCGCCAGCAGTTCGATCATAAAAGTCAGCGGCCCGGCCAGTTTGGAGGGCGCCAGTTCCGACAGAAAAATAGCCGAACCGACGCCGATCGGCACGGCAATAATCAGCGCAATCAGCGAAGTAAGGCAGGTGCCGTAGATGAAAGGCAGCGCCCCGTAGACGTCGTTGCCGTGATCCCAGGCCTGTGAAGTGAAGAAGCCCCAACCGAACTTTTGGCGCGCCAGCGTGGCGTGCGTGAACAGCTGATAAATCAGCAGCAGCGTAATCAGCAGAATACTGGCGGCGAACAGGAAGGTGACCAGATGCGCAATACTGTCGCCCTTCCAGACGCGCCGCCAGAGAGAAACTGGCCGCACCGTCGACTCTGCCGGAACCGCCGCGCTCGCCATTATTTAATCAACGCAATCGCGTTCGTTTCTTTGGTGACAACCGGCGCCGGAAGCGGCGCGTAACCGAGAGACTGAGTATACGACTGACCCTTGGTCAGCATCCAGTGCAGAAAATCGGTAACTGCCTTTTTCTTGGATGGGTCGCTGATCTTCGACGGAATCAGCAGCCACGTGAACGTGGAGATCGGATAAGCTCCGGCGCCGGGCGCATTGGTGATGGAGACCCGGAAATCCTCCGGCATGGAACTCGCGGCTCCCGCGGCGGCCGCCGTAACGCTGGCTAAATCCGCTTTGACGAACGCGCCCGAGGCATTCTTCATCACGCCGTAATTCATCTTGTTCTGGAGGGCGTAGATGAGTTCCACATAACCGATCGAGTGCGGCGTCTGGCGCACCATGCCCGCCACACCCTCGTTGCCTTTGGCGCCGATGCCCGTGGCCCAATTGATTGAAGTGTCCGGCTTGATTTTGGCCTTCCATGCCGGGCTCACCTTGGCCAGATAATCGGCAAACACAAAGGTGGTGCCGCTGCCATCCGAACGGTGCACCACCACGATATCGTCGGCCGGCAACTTGACCTTCGGATTCAGCTTCACCAGAGCCGGGTCGTTCCATTTGGTGATAGTGCCCAGAAAAATCGAGGCCAGCACGTCGCCCGAAAAGCGCAGGTCGCTACTCACGCCCGGCACGTTATAAGTCGGCACCACGGCGCCCAATACGGTTGGGAAATGCAAAGCCTTGGTCTTCAGCTTGCCCGCCTGTTCGTTAGAGAGCGGCTTGTCGGACGCGCCAAAATCCACTGTACCCTCGGTCAGCTGGCGGATACCGCCGCCCGAGCCGATCGACTGGTAGTTGATCTGGGTGCCGCTATGTACCTTCTCGAACTCATTGAACCACTTCGAATAGATCGGGTAAGGGAACGTGGCCCCGGCCGCGCTCAGTCTGACGTTCTGGCCGAAGGCGGCCGGCAACGCCGCCAGCCAGAGACCAATC
>DOZZ01000206.1:0-331 GCA_003517725.1 Bryobacterales bacterium
GGTGATCGTAGTCCACGCAAATGGGTAGCCTGGGTCCCAGGCCAGGGCCGGGAAGGAACCGGATGTCGCGGCGCGCGGCCATTTCGGTAATTTAGGTCAGACAGCCTTTTCGCAAGAGCGGCGAAAAGGAGTCAGACCCGGGTCCTTTGCTGCTCGATTGACGTAAAGATCGGTCCGCGTTCCCACCGATTTAGTAGAATCGGGCGGACATGAAAACTCTACTCACGCTGGCGCTGCTCGTAATCTCAAGCGGCATCTCGACGGCCCAACGCTGGTCCGAGGGCAAGGCCAATGCCTGGTATGCCAAGGAGCCGTGGCTGGTGGGCAGCAA
>DOZZ01000206.1:551-2043 GCA_003517725.1 Bryobacterales bacterium
ATGTGGCAGCAGGATGCCGAGGGATTTAAACGCCGGCTGAATCAGTTTTTGCGGATTGCGGCCAAACATCACATCCGGCCGCTGCTGGTGCTGTTCGATTCCTGCTGGGACCCTTTCCCGATGCTGGGCGTGCAGCGCGCGCCGCGTCCGGGCGTGCACAACTCCGGCTGGGTTCAGAGCCCCGGAGCCAAGGCGCTGCAGGACCCGGCGCAGTATGCGCGGCTCGAAGCTTATGTGGAGGGCGTAGTGCGCGCGTTCGGCAAGGACCACCGCGTTCTGGGCTGGGACCTCTGGAACGAGCCCGACAACACCAACGGGTCGAGCTATGGCGCGAAGGAGCCGCCCAATAAAGTGGACCTGGTGCTGGCGCTGCTGCCGAAGGTGTTTGTCTGGGCGCGCAGCGTGCATCCGCGCCAGCCGCTGACCAGCGGGGTTTGGAAGGGCGATTGGTCCGAGCCCGGCAAGCTCAGCCCCATGGAGCGCGTGCAGCTGATGCAGTCGGACGTGATCTCTTTCCACAACTACGACGGCGGCCAGGAGTTCGAGAAGCGCGTGCAATGGCTGCAGCAATATCACCGGCCGATCCTGTGCACCGAGTACATGGCGCGCGGCCACCAGAGCACCTTTGAGAACACCATGCCGGCGGCCAAAAAATATAAGGTGGCGGCCATCAACTGGGGTTTCGCGCAGGGCAAGACGCAGACCAATCTGCCGTGGGATTCCTGGCAGCATCCCTATACCGACCGGGAGCCGGCCATCTGGTTCCATGAAATCTTTCACACCGACGGCACGCCCTATCGGCAGGAAGAGGTGGATTTTATCCGGCAGATGACCGGGGCCGCCTCGCACCGGAAGGCCGCGGCGGCGAAGGCCGCGGATTAGTACCGCTCCGCTTTTGCTTTCCGCACGATAAAGATATAGGTTAGAACTGCTCCTGGTTGAGCAGCGAGTTCAGGATGACCCACGTCCCGGTTATCGTAAGTTTGGGTTTAATCTTCGCCAGCATCGCACGCCCCGCTTCGCCGGTGGCCGTGCTGCTGCAATTTGACCAGGCCTACTCGCGGCCCGCGATCGAGGCCATGCAACGGGAAGCCGGCGCCATCCTGTCGCCCGCCGGTTATCAACTGGAGTGGCATCTGCTCGCATCCGAGCTCGCTGGCCGCGAATATCCCGATTTGGTGGTGGTGCATTTGCGGGGCAACTGCGCGGCCGGCCCAGCCACCGGGGTCATCGCGAACGGCGAGGCGCTGGCCAGTACCGCGGTCGCCGACGGGCAGGTGCTGCCGTTCAGCGAAGTGCAGTGCGACCAGGTCAGGCGCCTGCTCGGTGCTTATCACGCGGCCGGCACGCTGGGGCGCGCGCTGGGCCGAGTTGTCGCGCACGAAATGTTCCACATGCTGGCGGCCACCGAACGGCATGGAAAAGACGGCGTGACGCGCCCCAGTTACACCACGCAGGAACTGGTGTCGGACGGCGCCTTCCGCTTCCACGG
>DOZZ01000206.1:2132-2671 GCA_003517725.1 Bryobacterales bacterium
GCAGTCAGATTCCACTACAGGTTTTTTGCAAGCGCGGGTTGTCCCGGGCGCCGGGATGGCCGGTTTGTTCGATTTTGGCGACGGTAACCACTTAGCAAAGGCAAGGGGCGAATGACTGAAATTTTGAGCGCGGAACTGCAATCCAACATTTTGAAGCGGGGCTTCACGCGGCGGTCGTTGGGCAAGATGATGACGCTGATGACGGCGGGCGCGGCGCTGCCGTTCTATAACGAGCCTGCGCTGGCGCAGCTCTCGAATCGCGGACCCGTCCCGGAGGACGCGGTCAAGATCGACGCCAACGAGAATCCGCTGGGCCCGTGTCCGCAGGCCGCCGACGCAATCCACAACATCGTGCAGAAGGGCGGCCGGTACCACTTCGAAATCACCGCGGACCTGGCCAAGACGCTGGCGGGCGTCGAAGGTCTGAAGCCCGAGTATGTGATTCCCTTCGCCGGGTCGAGCGATCCGCTGCACCGCACGGTGCTGGCGTTCACGTCGCCTTCGAAGGCGCTGGTAATCGGCGACCCCGGTTATGAAGC
>DOZZ01000173.1:0-2351 GCA_003517725.1 Bryobacterales bacterium
CAAAACATTGGCTTTGCACGTAAATGCATTTCTTCCAAAATCCGGCCCTCCCGCGAGCTACCATCAAAAGTTGACCAAACTGCTCGAGTCAGGCGAACGCAGCAAATCGCCGCAGACAGCAGCAAACTAGTAGGAGGGTTCGTGAGCGACCGCCTGGAATTCGATATCGTGTGTCCCAACAACCACAACCAGACCGTCAGATTCAGTCAGGAAGAATTCGAGGAATCGTTGAAGTCTGGTGCGTTGGTATTCCACTGCAACACGTGCGACGCAAACTGGCCTCCATCCAGTGAAGAAATCGCCAGATTTCGAAAGCAATTCCTGAATTAAACGGACCCCTCGGGGCGAACGCAGGGTCGAAAAAACTCTACGGTGAGTGCGGCAGGCTAAAGACGCGCTCCACAAACCAGGTGACTGCCGGACAGCATTTTTCATGAGCTTCTAAGGAAGTTTGCCGGTGCAGTCCTGATCTTCCCGAATCAGCGTGACAGCAGAACCGTCAAGTCTCGCCGTGGAGACACGATGATCTCCCGCGAGAAGACCAGCGTTCGGTCTGGTTTGAGCTCAGCCGCAATTGGATCCGGGCCGAGCTTCGCGGAGATCTTGCTGCCGGCTTGGAGCGCGACGGAGCGGACCGGAAGCCGGCCCTCGACCACCGAAAAGATGAACCGATCCGCAGTGTAGGCGAACGAGCCCCAGCCGGCAGCCGCCGACCAGAACGAGCGAAATGGCCGCCCCGGCGTGCGCGGCCGCGCCGTTAACGCGCGTTCCCCGGCGTGATAATCGAAGCCGCTGAGCGCCACCAGCACCGACCACGCGGACATGGCCCGGGCGTAATGATGGCCGCACTCGGGCTCGTCCCACGGATTTCTGCGCTCCCCGTCGAAGCGCCGCCGGGCGCTGTCGACGCAGCGCAGACCCTGGTCGAGCATGCCCGCCGTAATCATCTGCGCGGCCACCAGGTACTCGATGCCGGTCCAGGCTTCGGCGTAGTAGGGGAAAGGGATTTTGGAGCGCGCGCCGCGGCCGTAGTCGCAGACCAGCAGCGCGGGCTCGTCGTTCAACGCGTAAACGCGCTGCACGGAATCGTGCTGCATCAGGTCGGCGCGGAAGTTGTATTTGTAGATCGCGGCGAGCGTCTTGTCGATGTTGCCGCGGCTGACCAGCGGCCCGAGCCCGGCCAGGTCGGCCAGATATTGGCCGATGAGCTGGTCCGCCAGACAGCCGTCGCCCAACTGGAATTCCGGATGGTCCGGACGGTCCGAGCCCATGCCGCTGACGGTAGTGGGCGCGATCTGCTCTTTGGGGATCGGGCGGATCTTCTGGTAATAATATTCGCCGTTGAACAAGTTGGCGTCGGTCCAGCGGCTGCCGGCATCGAACAGGCGGCGGTATTCGCGCGCTTCGGCAGTGGCGCCCAGAGCGTGCGCAATCTCCTCGGCGGCTCGCAGAGCGCCCAGATAGTAAATACCGGTGAGGGGATTCGGGCCGTAGAACTCGACGTCGTAGGTGTTGTGCTGAACGCCGTCCATGACGCCGGTGCGGTCTCTGTCCCAGCCGCCTGGAATCCACGCGAACGAAATGCCGCGCTGGATGGCGGGCCATAGACTGCGCAGATGCTCGGTGTCGCCCGAGAGACGCCAGTCCATGTAGGCTTTGATGATCTGGCCCATCTGCCCGTCGGCCGCCGCATAAGGATAGCGCTGGATTTTGTCCGGCAGCAGTTGGCGGTGGCGCATGCCGCCCTGCTCGTCCTGCGAGAACCCGAAGGCGTGGCGGCGCAAGGATTGGGCCAGGGACGGGAACAGGTATTGCGTGGTGGTTTCGTAGTTCCAGACGTGGGTGCAGTTGCCGAAGCAGCAGCCGGCGTGGTCGCTCGAGCCTTCGAAGGCGTGGAACTCGCCGTCGGCCGTGCGGAAACAGGTCTGGGTCACTAGCGTCGATGCGTTGGCGGTGGCGGCGTCGCGGACCGCCGCCGGCAGCGTGCTGTTGCGGATCGTTTCGGCGAAGCCGCGGGTGCGGCGTTCGAGCTCGGGCAGTTGCGCCGCAACCTGCGCGGCCGCGGCCCACGCATCGGCGAAGCGCTGGCAATAGTGATTGCCGAGAATGGCGTTCTCGTGACCCTTGGGCGCTTCCCAGCCGGACCACGCCGGGGTCCGATTCGGAAAATGCCAGCTGAGCAGGAACGTATATTCGGCTTCCGCGCCGGCGGCGATCTCGCGCTTGAGACACAGTGAGGCATACGGCTTGCGCTCGGGCGCCTCGGGCCCAAGCTCTCCATCGGAGCTGAAATCGTCCCAGAAGAGCAGCGGGCTGGCCCACCATTTGGCGTTAGGCCAGCCGCTCAGATA
>DOZZ01000173.1:2465-3711 GCA_003517725.1 Bryobacterales bacterium
GGATTCAGCCGCTGCATGCCGACCGGGTTTTCAAGCGAGAAGGCAATCGAAACGGTGGCGGATCGCGGCTGCGGATTGCGAACTCGGTAGCGCAGAATGGCCGCGGGAAATCCGGAATTTTCGGCATCCAGCGGAATGAACGGGCTGAAGGCCTCGAGCGACACTTTGACCGGCAGTTGCGGCTCGATGAAATCGAGGCGAGCCAGCGGAAACTCGCCGGTGAACTTCGCGCTGCGCAACCGCGACAGGCCTGGGGCGCCGGCCGGGCCGAGTCCGGCGGTGGACTTGTAGGGCGGCATCAGCCGCGCTTCGAGAACTCTGGCCTGCGGCTTCGAGCGGCCGCTCTGCACGTAGATGGAGGCGAACGCGTATTCGGGCGCCTGGCCTTTGTCGGGGCGATTGAAGATCTCCCAGTCCTGCAACTGACCGCGGCCGCCCAGGCTGATGCTGCCGGTCCCGATGCCGCCGAGCGGGAAGGCGATCTGGCTGAGTTGCTTGCCGGTGAAGACGCGCGGGTAAGTTACGGGGGAGAGCTGGTCACTGCCGGGGATCGGGGCGTCCGGCTTGGGTACGGCGGAGGCGGCTGACGGCGCCATTCCGGCGGCGCCGAGTGCGCCGAGAAAACCGCGGCGCTTCATTCGCAGGGGATCGTCGTTGGGCAAAGCTGGCCTCCAAGCATTACAAGCGTCAGTGTATTATGAACAAAGACGATGGACGCATCGGGCGATGTCACGCGTCTGCTCTCGGCCTGGACTGGTGGCGACCAGCACGCGCTCGATGAATTGATGCCGCGCGGCGGTATTGGATCGGGCAGCCGCACGGGCACACACTGCAGCCCACCGCGCTGATCCACGAAGCCTATATAAGGCTGCTCGGGCGCGGCGACAAATCGTTCCAGAGCCGGGCCCACTTTTTTGCGATTGCCTCGATGGCCATGCGCCAGATTCTGGTGAATCACGCGGAGTCCAGCCTCACGGCAAAACGCGGTGGCGACCGGCAAACAGTGTCGATTGACGACGTGCAGATAGACGCGCCAGGAACTACTCGACACGTTCGACAAAAACGTGCAGGAGACCCGCGCGTTAATCGAAAAGGCCTCCGACGAAGACCTGCGGAAGATCTGGACGCTCAAGTTCGACGGCAAGACCGTCTTCTCGATGCCGCGCATCGCCGTGCTGCGCGGGGCCGTGATGAACCATCTGAATTCATCACCGCGCGCAATCGAGCGTCTACCTGCGCATGGTCG
>DOZZ01000173.1:3851-4848 GCA_003517725.1 Bryobacterales bacterium
CGGCTTTCCCGGCAGTAGAATAGAAGAAAGCAATGTATCGTTGGATTCTTCTATTCCTGCTGCCGGGAGTTCTCCCCGCGGCAGAGCCCACCGTCGATTTCGCGCGCGACGTTCACCCCATTCTGGCCGAGCGCTGCTTTGCCTGCCACGGCGGCGATAAACGCGCCGGTGGTCTTTCGCTGCGCGGCTACGAGGAGGCCATGCAAGGCGGACGCTCGGGCGCCGTGATCGTGCCGGGCAAGCCCGCCGAGAGTCTGCTGCTGCGGCGCGTCACCGCCGACGGCATGCCCGTGATGCCGCCCGTCGGCCCGCCTTTAGAGCCGGCGCAAGTCACGATTCTCAAGAACTGGGTGGCCGAAGGCGCGCGCTCGTCGCTGAGCGCCCCGGCGGCCCGGCCGCGCTGGGTTCCGGATCTCTCGCTCGCGCGTCCCGAACCGCCCGCCGGCAATGCTCCACCCGTGGATCGCTGGCTGGAGGCTTATTGGCACGAACATTCCCTCACGCCCGCTGCCGTAGTCTCCGATGCCGCGTTTGCGCGCCGCGCCTATTTGGATGTGTGGGGGCTGCTGCCCACGCCCGAGGAGCTGCGCAAGTTTACGGCTTCCACCGCCAGCAACAAGCGCGAGGCGCTGGTAGACGAGCTGCTGGCCAACCGCCGCCAGTACAGCGAAAACTGGATCAGCTTCTGGAACGATCTGCTGCGCAACGATGAAGGCGTCAACTACGCCAACTCGCGCAAGAGCATCACGCCGTGGCTGCAGCAAGCGCTCGAAGAAAATCTGCCTTACGACAAATTTGTGACGGCGCTGCTGAACCCCACGGGTCCCGGCGCGCCCGAGGGATTCCTGACCGGCGTGAACTGGCGCGGCGACGTCAGCGCCAGCCAGTTGCCCGTGATGCAGGCGGCGCAGAATAGCGCGCAAGTCTTTTTGGGCGTCAACCTGAAGTGCAACTCGTGCCACGACAGCTTCATCAGCAAGTGGAAGCTGAAAGACGC
>DOZZ01000303.1:0-8291 GCA_003517725.1 Bryobacterales bacterium
TCCAGCTCCTGTTTCGCCAGCACGCCTTTGTTCACCAGCACGGTCCACCGGTCCAGCTGCACTTTGGCCAGGCGCTGGTGCGATTCGCGCTGCTCCTGCGCCGCCTGCATCTGGCTCAGGTTGGCCCGGCTCTGCGAGACATTGGCCGCGCCCTGGTGCACCTGTGAATCCAGATCCGGCGCGTCGATCTCGGCCAGCAGCTGCCCCGCCTTGACGCGATCGCCGATATCGACGTTGCGCCGCTTCAGATACCCGGCGGCGCGCGCGTAGATAGAGGCCTCGGTCAGCGCCGTGACATTGCCCGGCAGCAGCAGGTCGGATTCGGCCGGCGCACGCCGCGCCCGCGCCACGCTGACCGTCGGAATATTTTCCTTCTCTTCCTTCGAACCCTCGGCCAGCGTTTTGTCGCGATTCACGCGCGGCAGATATCCGATCAGGAACAGAATCATCAGCAGGACCACCAGGCCCGCCCCGAGCAACAGCACTTTGCCGCGCGAAACATGCTTCACCGGAAACACCGGATGTTGCGGATCGTCGAGCAGTTTTCGTTCAGGTCCGCCGTCGATCTGCGGCGGCGGAGTTTCGGCGCTGGTCTTATGCATCGTGTGGGTGTCTCAAATTAAGCATGGTGCGGCTCCAGATCCGGCACCGTTTCATGCGATTCTTCTTCGATCTGCCGGCCCTGGTCAAGCGGCGGCTTCTTTCTCAAAAGACTGTAGGCGACGGGCACGAAGAACAGCGTCGCAAACGTCGCGACCAGCAGGCCGCCGATCACGGCGCGCCCCAGCGGCGCGTTCTGCTCTCCGCCCTCGCCCAGCCCCAGCGCCATCGGCAGCATGCCCAGAATCATGGCCAGCGCCGTCATGGTAACCGGCCGGATGCGCGTGTAGCCCGCCGAGAGGGCCGCCTCCACCGCGTTCATGCCGGTCGCCCGCTCGTCGTTGGCAAACGTCACCAGCAGAATACTGTTGGCCGTCGCCACGCCGATACACATGATGGCGCCCATCAGCGACGGCACGTTGAAGGTGGTCTGCGTGATGAACAGCATCCATACGATGCCCGCCATGGCGCCCGGCAGCGCCATCAAAATGATGAACGGATCGAGCCACGACTGGAAATTCACCACCATCAGCAGGTACACCAGCAAAATCGCGAACACCAGGCCTATGCCCAAACGCAAGAACGAGCTCTTCATGGTGGTCACCTGTCCGCGCATCTCAATGCTGGTGCCGCTCGGCAGATTCTTCGAGGCGTCGCGGATAATTTTGGCGATGTCGTTCGAGACGCCGCCCAGGTCGCGCTGCTCGACGTTGGCGAAGACATCGAAAACCGGCTGGACGTTGTAATGGTTCACAATCGCCACCGAAGAACCGCGGCCGAAGCTCGCCAGGTTGCTCAACAGTTCGGTCCTGCCGCCGCCCTGCGCCGAGATCGGCGTGCGCTTCAGCGCGTCGAACGAATCGACGCGGTACATCGGCGTCTGCACCGCCACGTTATAGTTGACGCCGTTCACCGGATTGAGCCACTGGTTGGGCGCCACCTGTCCGCTCGAGGCCAGCGAAATCAGCAGGCTGTTGGCGACGTCGCGCTGGGTTAACCCGATCTGATCGGCTTTGGCGCGATCCACGTTCACCTGCACTTCGGGATAGTTGACCTCCTGATGCACGTGCACGTCCACCGCGCCCTGCACCAGGGACATCCGGCGCTCCAGCTTTTTGGCCAACTGATAGCCCGCGGCGGAGTCGCGCGTGACAATCTGCACGTCGATCGGCGAGGGCAAGCCGAAATTCAGAATCTGGTTGGTGATGTTGGCCGACTGGAAAAAGAAGGTTTCTTCCGGAAACTTTTCGCGCAATGCCGCGCGTAACCGCCGCTGGTACTCCGGCGTGCGAACTTTGCGGTTTTCGTTCAGAGAGATCAGGATCTCGCCATCGGCGTTGCCGATTGACGAGGAATCGCTATAGGCCAGATTGATGCCGCCTGGCGGCAGGCCGATATTGTCCAGGATGGCGCCCAGTTCGTCCCGCGGAATGACCTGGCGGATCTGGTCCTCCACCCGGCTGAAGACGCGCTCGGTCTCCTCGATGCGCGTGCCCTGGGGAGCACGGACGTGCAAGCGCATCTGGCCGGAATCGATATACGGGAAAAAGTCCTGACCCACCAGCGCGCCGAGCGCCAGCGATCCCAGGCAGAACCCCGCGAAGATCAGGCCCACCGTGCGCCGATGGTGAAGGGTCCAGGCCAGCGCCGTCTTATAGCGCTCGCGCACGCGTTCGAAGCGGCGATTGAACGCATGATGCACGCGCCAGATTACGCCTTCGCCGGTGTGTTCCTGTTCGTGTTCGCCGCTGATGTAAAGCTTGACCTCGGCGCGCAAAAGGTAGTGCACCATGGTCGGCACCAGCGTCCGCGAGAGCAGGTACGACGTCATCATCGCGAAGACCACGGCCATCGCCAGCGGCGTAAACAAAAAGCGCGCCGCGCCGGTCAGCAGCAGCACCGGAACAAACACGATACAAATAGCCAGCGTGGAAACGAAGGCCGGGACGGCAATCTGCTGCGCGCCATCCAGAATGGCCCGGGTCAGCGGCTTGCGCTGGGCCATGTTGCGATGCACGTTCTCGATCTCGACGGTGGCGTCGTCCACCAGGATGCCGACCGCCAGGGCCAGGCCGCCCAGGGTCATCACGTTAACGGTCTCGCCCAGCGCGCCCAGGATGATCAGCGACGTCAGAATCGAGAGCGGGATCGAGATGCACACAATCAGCGTGCTGCGCCAGCTGCCCAGGAACAGCAAAATCATGAGCCCCGTGAGCATCGCCGCAATGGTGCCTTCCCGCAGCACTCCGCTGATGGCCGCTCGCACAAATAGAGATTGATCGAACATCCGGAGGAGCTTCAGCTCGGGCGGCATGGTCGCCATAATTTTGGGAAGCCGCGCCTTGACCTTATCGATAATTTCCAGCGTGGAGGCGTTGCCGTTCTTCAGCACGGTCAGCAGTGACGCGCGGCCGCCGTTGAGCCGCACGATGTTGTTCTGCACGGCATAGCCGTCCCGCACCTGCGCCACATCCTTGATGAACACGGTGGCGCCGTTGGCGGTGCGGATGGGCAGATCGTTCAACTGGCTTGCCTCTTGCGGGCTGCTATTGAGCCGCACCAGGTATTCGCGGTCGCCCACTTTGGCGGTGCCCGCGGGCAGAATCAGGTTTTGGGCGCTGATGGCATTGCTGACGTCGGTCGCCGAAAGGTGATTGGCATACAGCGCGTTGGGGTCCAAATCAACCATGATCTGCCGCATTTTGCCGCCATACGGCAGCGGCACGGACGCGCCCTGCACGGTGGCCAGTTGGGTCCGGATGAAATTAAAGCCCAGGTCGTAAAGTTGCTGCTCGGTAAGCGTTTTGCTGCTGAGCGCCAGTTGCAGAATCGGTACGCTGGCGGCGTTGTATTTGATAATCGCTGGTGGAAAGATGCCCGGAGGTAAAGCTCGCAGAACCGTTTGCATGATCGCCGAGATCTGCGAGATGGCCAGTTCCACCTTGACGCGGGGCTGGAAATAAACCTTGACAATCGCGACGCCCGTGTAGGATTGCGACTCGATGTGCTCGATATCGTTCACCGTCGTGGTCATGGCGCGCTCCGAGATGGTGACGATACGCTTGGCCATTTCGTCCGGCGAGACGCCGCTATAGCTCCAGATCACGCTGACCACCGGAATATCGATATTCGGGAAAATATCGGTCGGCATCGTGAAAATGGACGCCAAGCCCAGAATCACGATCAACGCCGACATCACGACGAACGTGTATGGCCGGCGCAGCGCGAGTCTTACGATCCACATGTTTTGTTAATAGTCTCTTTTAAAAGGGATGACGGCACCCCGCATTTGGGTTCGGACGGGGAATATCTCTTACAGCTTAACAAGACCTCCCGTAAGGGCGATGCCGCCCGCGGCCGGGTTACCCCTGGCGTTTGACAACGCCAGGCGGAAGGCGCAGTATCAGATTGAGGTTTTCCATGCTCTGGTCGAATCGGTCAGCCCTCTTATTTGCCTCCCTGATCGGGTGTTTCACGGCATCGGCCTTCGGGCAATCGGTCATTTCGGCCCACTCCGGCGTTGTTCATCTTTCGCAGGGCGCCGTATTCATTGGCGGCCAGCAGGTCGATCAGAGATTCGGCACGTTCCCCGACATTAAGGAAAAAGCCAGCCTGACGACGACCGAAGGCCGCGCCGAGGTGCTCTTGACCCCCGGTATCTTCCTGCGCGTGGGCGAAGACAGCGCCATCCGCATGATCAGCAACCGCTTGATCGATACGCGCGTGGAATTCGTCTCCGGCGAGGCCATGGTGGAGTCCGACATTACTTATAAGGACAACAAAGACACCCACGTGGCATTGGTCTATGGCGATTACACCGTGACCATCGCGCGGCACGGGCTGTTCAGCCTGCAGTCGAACCCGGCGCAGCTGAAGGTGTTTTCGGGCGAAGTGGAAGTCGCGCACGGCTCGGACAAGGCGCAGGTCAAAGAAGGCCGGCTGATGCCGTTTTCTCCCGCCCTGGCCGCCGAGAAATTCGATAACAAAGATGGCGATTCGCTTTACCGCTGGAGCCAGAACCGCAGCCAGTCGCTGGCCGTGGCCAATGTTTCGGCCGCCAAAAGCGCACGCGACAGCGGCTTTTACTCCTCCGGCGTGGGCTCCTGGTTTTTCAACCAGAACTACGGCATGTACACCTACCTGCCGGGTGGCCGCGACATTGCGTTTTCGCCCTTCGGCTACTCCTTCTATACGCCGTACTCCGTGTATTCCGGCTTCTATATCCCGGTCATGCGCACCGGTGCGCCGTCTGGCGCGAGAACCGCACTGCCCGTCGGCAACACCGTGAGCCTGCATTCGCCCACGCTGGCCGCCGTCAACAACAGCAACAGCAATAGAATTGGGTCGCCCTCCGTGCGGTCCGCGGGGGCGCCCACCGGCGGGATGTCCACGGGCGGCGTCTCCGTCAGCCGCGGCATGCCCAGCGGCGGAATCTCCGTGGGCGGCGGCCGTAACGGCGTCCGCGGCCGTTAAGGCTTCAAAGCTTCGTCAAAGAAGGTCACGATCGTTTCGGACAAATGGCGCCTGATCGGCCCCGTGACCCCGTGCGACTTCTGCGGGTAGATCACCATGCGGAACTGCCGATCGGCCTTCTCGAGTGCATCGGCCATCTGCAGGGTGTTCTGGAAATGCACGTTGTCGTCTTCCACGTTGTGCAGCAGCAGTAGCTTGGCCCGCAGATCCGCCGCGTGCTGGATCGGCGAGCTGCGCTCGTAGCCGGCGGCGTTTTCCGACGGCAGGCCCATGTAGCGCTCCGTATAAATCGAATCGTAGTTGCGCCAGCTGGTGACCGGCGCGCCGGCCACCCCGGCACGGAACAGTCCCGGCGCATTCGTGAGGGAGTACAGCGTCATATAGCCGCCGTAACTCCAGCCGTAAATCCCCATGCGCGTGGTATCGGCATAGCCCAGCGTTTTCAGATACTCGATGCCCGCCTTCTGGTCAGCCAGTTCGGTTGCCCCCAGGTTGCGAAAGACGGCCGACTCCCACGCGTGACCCCGGCCGTACGAGCCCCGGTTGTCCACCTGCCAGATCAGATACCCTTTGTGCGCCAGCACCTGGTCCAGCGTCGCGCCACTCCAGGCATTGCGTACGGACTGCGCATGCGGCCCGCCATACACGTCGACAATCACGGGATATTTCCTGTCCGGCATGAAACCGGCCGGCTTAATCAGCCGCGCATACATCACCTGTCCGTCCTGCGCCTTCAGCGTCAGCAGCTCGGTCGGCAGCAGCGCATATTCATCGGACAGGAGGTGGCTCGAAGGGGTATACACGAACACCTCGCTGCCATCGGTGCGCCGGATGGTGCGCGACTGCGGTTGGGTCAGACTGCTGAACGTTTCGAGCATGTATCGGCAGCCGGGGCTGATCGACTCCTCAAACGTGCCGGAGCCCTGCGTGATGCGCCGTTTGTCCTGGCCATCGAAGCTCACCACGTAAAGCTGCCGCTCCAGCGGACTGCCTTCCGTCGTCAGGTAATACACGCGCTGGCCGGCCTCGTCGACGCCCGCGACTGCCGTAACGTCCCAGCCGCCCGCAGTCAGTTCCCGCTGCAACTGGCCGTCTCTGCCGTAGCGGTAAAGATGCCGGTGCCCGCTGCGCTCGCTCGACCACAGGAACTGGCCGGAGTCGAGGAAGCGGAAGGTGTCATCCACATTGATCCAATACTTGTCCTCTTCATGCAGCAGGACGCGGCGCGCGCCACCGGCGGCATTCTCCGCCAGCAGATCCAACTTGTCCTGCACGCGGTTCAACCGGATCACCGCCACTTCGGAGGAGTCCGGAAACCACGCCAGCCGCGCGACCAACTGGTCCTGGCCGGCGCCCATGTCATCCAGCCACTTCGTCGCGCCGCCGCCTGCCGGGACAATGCCCACGCGCACCACAGCATTGGGGTCGCCGGCTTTGGGGTAGCGCTCGGGTTCCAGCAGCCCTCGCGCGCGCAGCAGATCCACCTGGGGGAAAACGGGCTCGGCGCTGGTATCGAATTGCAGGTAGGCTACGCGCCGGCTATCGGGCGACCACCAGTACGCCGTTCCCAGCTCCAACTCTTCCGGATAAACCCAGTCCAACTGCGCGTTAAGGCGCGTCGGCGACCCGTCGAAAGTCAGGCGCGTCTCGTGTTTCGTGGCGAGGTCGATCGTATAGAGCTCCGGCCCGCGCCGGAACGCCACGCGCCGGTTGTCGGGCGACAGTTTCGGGTCGGCTTCGTTGGTATCGGTACGGGTGAGCTGCTCGACGGCGGCCGTGTCGGTCCGCACCACGAACAGGTCGCCCGCGGCCTGCACCAGCAGCCGGTCGCCCGACTTAAACCACTGTACCGGCTGTTCGCCGACGCGGCGATTAGTCCAGTCGAACGGCGTGGCTTCGGGAACCTTGCGGGCCATCTGCTCCAGGCGGCTCATCGGCAGCAGTTCGCGGCTCTGGCGCGCGGCCACGTCGTAGATCAGCAGCTTCTTGTCCTCGAGCGTTGCCAGGCGCTGGCCGTCCGGCGACCAAAACACCGGACCCATGCCTTTGCGCGCCGCCGGCTGCATCAGCGTGTCGATCGTCACCGGCTTCTTCTCGGCGGCCGCCGTGACGCTCAACAGCGCCAGCCAAAAAATTGCACGCGGTCCGCAAGTCATCAGTGAACACGAGATTAGCACTGGCCCGCGAAAGCCCCGCCGCCAGTTCCTTTAACGCTTCAGGCCCGCCGATGTGCTTTCGTTGAGTGCCGGTGCAGCCGGTTTCGCGTCCACGTACTCGATCCAGCCATCCATCATTTCGGCTTCGCTCGCCGAACCCCAGCGCACGGGGTGGGTGGGATCGGGATTAAGCGGATTGTTGCGCGAGTTATCGAAGTGCGCGACGATTTTCAAGCGCGTGCCTTTGGGGATGAAGATCGGGTCAGCGGCGCGATAGGTGATCTGCCAATTAAAATTGTAATTGGGGACGTTAAGCAGCGTTTGCGAGCGCCCGTCCGGATAGGTGACGTCGATTCGCATGGCCTTGCCGCGGAAGTGCATGTGCGGGGTCAGGCTGGTGATGTACATATCCTTCTGGAACGTGTGGCACTCGGTCACTTCGTGATTGGGATCGTTCGCCGGAATCAGAAACATGTGATTAGACAGATCGATGCGCCGGGCGATCGTCTTCGGCGGCTCTTTCGCGAAGATGAGACCGACGCTGGTTTCGTCGAACTCTGTTTTCCCAGTGGCCCGCGAATAGTGGATTTGAAAATTGAGCTTTGACCCTGCCCGAATCAGCCGCGCCGTGCCTTCCGGATACACGTCGGGAGCGCGCCCCGGGAGATAGGAGCTGATCAGACTGCCGAGATCGCTCTCCTTCGTTCCGGGGAAAACCGCGTTATCGTCCTGGGCGCAGCCATCGTTAATCACCGGCGCGTCCGGCCGAATGAAAGACAGCGTGCCTTTGTTGATGTGCAGCCATTTGCTGTATGCCTGCGCCGGATCGGGCGTCGCCGAAGCTTTCGGTTTGTCGTCCTCCACCACGAATACGTGCGCGTGGTGCACGATCCTTCGGTTGCCGGGGCGAAGTTCGGCCGAGACCACCCAGCGATCCTCCGTGAAGTTGGTCGGAACCGTGATGTAGGCGTACTCGTCGGGGCCCTTAGCCGACAGTGTAAATTGCGGGATCGCAATCACCTGATCCGGCTGTCCGGCGCGCCATCCTTCGGTGAACTTGGG
>DOZZ01000303.1:8473-8671 GCA_003517725.1 Bryobacterales bacterium
TGCGGATCGGCCTTCCACGGCGGCATCTTGCGCAAGATCACCGCTTCTTTAATGGCCGCGGCCCACGGCTTCACTTCCTGATACGTGATCAGCGACATCGGCGCGATATCCGTGGCGTGGTGACACGACACGCAATGCTGGTACAGGATCGGCGCGACATCGTGCGAGAAGGTGGGCGGCGCGGCATGCAGCGACGCC
>DOZZ01000303.1:8958-9541 GCA_003517725.1 Bryobacterales bacterium
GCCCCGTTGCTTCCGGCCTTCAGCCCGCGTATGCTAAACGGCGGAGATTTCTATGGCATCCAGCACACTATCCGCGTTAGACCGCCAGACCGCCACGACCGCGACCCGGCTGCTCATCAACAATCAGTGGGTCGAGAGCCAATCTGGCAAGACGTTCCCAACCATCAATCCGGCCACCGGACAGGAGATCTGCCAGGTTGCCGAGGCCGATGCTCCCGACGTGGACCGGGCTGTCAAAGCCGCGCGGCACGCCTTTGAGAAGGGGCCGTGGCGCCGCATGGCCGCGGCCGAGCGTGGCAGGCTTCTGAACAAGCTGGCCGATCTGATCGAGAAGCACGCGAGCGAGTTGGCACACCTCGAAACGCTCGACAACGGCAAGCCCTACAGCGTCGCCATGGCCGCGGACCTGCCGCTGACCATCGCCTGCTATCGCTATTACGCAGGCTGGGCCGACAAAATTCAGGGCAAGACCATTCCGATCGCCGGCGACTTTTTCTGTTACACCAGGCTGGAGCCGGTCGGCGTGGTGGGCCAGATTATCCCCTGGAATTTTCCGCTCCTGATGCAGGCCTGGAAGCTGGGC
>DOZZ01000256.1:0-12655 GCA_003517725.1 Bryobacterales bacterium
CCCCCCCCCCCGCCACACCCACAACCGGTCGTCGAGAGTCCGCTATTGCCGCGGCAACTGAAAAAGCAGGCTGCGCGTTCACCGCAATGGTGGTTGGGGCTGGTAGTGGGCGCGGGCATCGTTTTATTCGCGTTAGGGTGGTTGCTAGCAGGGTGGACTCATGGCCGGGAGCCCGGCCACAGCTTAGATCCCGCTCTCACCGAAGTCTGGGGACCCTGGCTGTCCAGCCCTGATGGCGCGGTTATCTGCTTTAGTAACCCGATGACTGCCGTGGTAAAGCAGTTTTCGACCCGATTGCCGGCCGGGTCACAGCCGCCTCGCTTGGCCGTGACAGCCGAGCAGGATCAGAAATTCCGGAAAGCCCTCAATCTGCCTCCAGGCGGATTTCTGTATTTATCTCCGGCAATCTCCCAATCCAAAACAGGCGAGGCTCTGGGGGGCATCGCAATGGCCACCTTCTTCACGAAGCTCGGTGTCCCCGTGCATGCCACTCAGAGCCGCTTTCTCAGTTGGGAAGATTTTCGAACTCACAACCTGATTCTTCTCGGCCACGATGAAGCCAACCGTTGGCTCGATCCTATCCTAAGTAAGCTCCCGATCCGGCTGGCTGTGACCGAAGGCGATCACCCCCGCCGCATCGTGAACATGAATCCTGAAAAGGGCCAAGCCAGCGAGTACCGTCTTTCGTACACGGCCAGCAAGGATCAACCGTCGCAGGATTACGGCCTGGTGTCGATGATCGGAGGAACCGATGGCCGGCATCAGCTGCTGCTGATCAATGGACTGAATACCGAAGGAACTGAGGCGGCCATGGAATATCTGACGGACCCCGCGAGCTTGCAAAATGTGTTTTCCTCGCTGCGCCGGACCGCGCCCAAACACACTGGCCGGTGGCAGTTCCAACTGGTCCTTCGGACGGAAGTTCGCGACAAGGTTCCCACGCGTGCCGACCTGATCGTCGTAAAAGTGTTGTGATGCCTGATCTATGCGATCGTTAACGCTGCGATCTCGTAATCCCGGACTTCGGGAACCAGAAACTCAACCGTATTGCCCGACGCCCGGTGCTGGAGCACCTTGCCAGACCGAAGCGCGCGCACTTCCTTCATGGCGCCGGCGTGTGGAAGCCGGATGCGGACGCGCTGTCCGCCAATGGGGTAGGTATCGCGGAACCAGCCCCGCAGCATATTCGGGTTGGTGTAATTCAGCAGGTGTATGGCATAACCCGGGTCTGTCTTCCAGGCGAAGATTTCGACCATGCCATCACCCTGGACGGTCACCGGTTGGCGCTCCTTCAGCAGCCAGTTGATGGTATTGCGGAGCAGCAGGCTCAAATCACCGTTATCCGAACGCCAGAAGCTGCGATCCACGTCCCCCGGGAACCAAGCTAGGCGGCTGGCACCCCGTTCACGCAGGATCACAGCGGGCTCGGCGGTGCGTGGCGTTTTCGTGTAGACCATCTCGGGAGGAAAGGCGGGATAGGGCGGCACCACGCTCAGCACCAGCCCGGCATCCGATGTCACCGGCAGCCGGTATTCGGCTCCGGGGAGCACCTTGGTTCCATCTAAGCCCTGTAGAATCGCATGCGGTGACTCGATACGCGCATAGTATGAGTTTCCGTTCGGGCCTTGCACGTCGCCGGTGACTTCAAACCCGAACAGATCCGCCAGCCCGGGGCGAGCGCGCTTCACCCCCCATTCTGTGTACCGGCTGGTTTCAAACGTGCCCAGGAGTGAACCGCCCGAGGTAACATATTGGCGAAGCGCGCTGCACTGCGCATCGCTGAGGGTCGCCACGTTCGGCAAAAGCAGCGCTGCATACTTTTTGAGAGTGGCAGGCGTGAGATCGTTTTCGTGAACGAAATCGAACAGGAAGCGGCCCTCGAGCAACGCATAATACAGCCCTTGTAGAAACTCCGTGGTGTCACTGCCCCCCGGCGCATTGTAGAAGCCATTGGTGCGTTCTGAAAACACCACGCCAATATTAGCCACTGATTCGTTGTTCACAAAGTGAGTCTGATTGGCCGCGATCCATTGGAAAAACTCGCGGCCGGTCTTCTCCCAACGATGATCCTCCGGCGCGCCTCCCAGCCAGTGATACCAGGGCACCATGCCGCTGGCGGTAGTTTGGGCCATCCACATCGTCGCCTCCTGCGGAGACTTGGAGGTGTGGCGCCACAGCGGATGCGAGTTGGAATAGGAGCCGGTGACATTGGTTATGGTGCGGCCTTTCATCACCGATTGCGCGACGCGGCCCTGCTGCGCGCAATCCCAAATGGGAGTGTTTCCACTTCGGCCCTGGTGATCGGCGTTAAACCAACCCGCGACCCCTGCGATCTTCCGCACATCCGTTACAGCCCTGATTCCCCCGCCCAGATTGCCAACGTAGACGCTATCCCATTTCTTCTGCTTGGCCGTGCTGTCCCAGAGTTTCCAAATCTCCAGAACGCGATCCAGGTGGTGCTGGTAATATTCCGGGCTCCTTGCGTCCCCATAACCGCGGCACTCGCTACAGTGGCAGACTGGCGCCCGCCCGGTGCCAGGCCAGCCGTTGGTGAAAAATCCGTCCACGTCGTACATGGAGTTGATCTCCCGGATGATGGCGGGCATTTGTTCCGTGAAGTACGGGGAATACATACACGTCTTGTAGAGCCAGGGCGATTCGTTGTGACGGACGGGTTCGCCGTTTTCGAGGCGTTCGAACCATTCAGGGTGCGCCTTAAACGCCTCCTCGTAGGCATAATTGCAATCCAAGCGTGCCACCACGCGGATTCCGCGCTGCTTGGCCGCCTTGGTGAAATCGCCAAACAGATCGTGCGAACCGAGATAAGCGCTCTTGTGGTGGTATAAGATTTTCGTCGGGTAGAACGCCATGATGCCGCCCCCGCTCAGAAGCACAGCATCCAGTTTCAAGCTGGCCCAGTAATCCACCCACCAGGCGATGTCGAGCACCTCTGGATCGCGCTCATTGAAATTGGTTTGCCCGCAACGCCGCATGGTCTCATACCACGGCTTGCCGTGCTCCGAGGGCTGCGCGCCCAACAGACCAGGCTTGAGCAGTGCGCCTGTAGTGATCAGAAAATCTCTGCGATTCATTTTTTCTCAGAAAATGTACTTGAGTGCAATCTGCAGTACCCGATTACCGCCCTTGCTGGTCACAAGACCGAAGGAGCCGCTGGTCGGGTCGGCGTTTGCCGCGCTCCAGTTGGGGTGATTGAACAGATTGAAGATTTCCCAGCGGATCTGCAGAAGCTGGGATTCAAAAGTCGGGAAATTCTTGCGTACCCCCACGTCGGCGTTCCAAAATCTCGGATTGCGCAAAGAATTTCGCCGTTGCACGGCAAATGTTCCCGCCGCTGGTTGCGCGAAGGCATTCTTGTTGAACCAGACTGCGGAATTTGTGAAGGCGGTTGGCTCCACGTTTGGATCGCCCACCAAATTCCAGAACTGGTTGCCGCTGCCCGCGCCTACCCCCGCATAATCGACGTTCTTGCGCACGGAGAAGGGAGTTCCCGATTGTGCCTGGAAAACCCCTGACACTTCCCAATTCCCCAGATAGCGGCGCTCCCAGCTTGCGCTGCCTTTGAACGGGAGCTCGTAAATACTGTTCAGGATCAGCACTTGCGTGCGATCGAAGTCTGAAAGACCGTAGTAGTTCCGGTCATCGTACGAGTTTGGCAGGACATCCGTCAAGGAAGACGAGTTATCGGTGGAACGCGAGAGGGTGTAGGCGAGACCGAATTGCAGACCCGTGGCAAAGCGCCTTTCAACGCTCATCTGCAGGCCATTGTAGATGGAACTTCCGGAGTTCTCCGCTAAGCCGAGAATTCCCAGGCCTAGATAGGGGCGTAGCGCATTCACATTGATACCCGGGTGGGCCTGAACGGTGCCCGGAAGCAGCTGGTTGATGTTCCGCTTGCGCTGATTGTGAATCCCGCGGCGGCCTACGTAGCCGATTTCGACGGTGGTTCCCCAGCCCACTTCACGCTGGAAGGTAGTATTCCAGTTCCAGGCAACCGGGATCTTGAATACAGGGTCCTGGCTGGTCAGCGTGAACGGGAACAGCCGGGGAGTCGCGCCGTTCGGAGCGTCGGCGCTGCCGTTGATCACGGTCTGTTGCGGCTGAAACGGCGCGTTACCCCCCAGCGCGGTATCGCGATTGATGGCGGTGCGGTTAGCGAACATGCCTATACCGGCCCGCAGTGCGGTCTTCGGCGTTAGCGCATAGGCCACGCCGACGCGCGGCTGGAACACCATTAAGTGTGTTTGGGCGAGACCCTCCGGAAGGCAATGATACAGGCGATCAAATTGGCCCGTATGCAGAATCGGGAAGCGATGGCCCTCCTCGCTCGGCACTTTGCAGCCTGGCAGCACAATGCCGTCGTACTGATCGCCGCGGACGATGAACCCGCCCTTGGGATCAACTACAGGCGCGTTCGCGGGATCGTAAAACTGCGGCAGAAACTCCGCCAGACTGCCCCACCGGCTGTGCCAGGGCGGCCATATGGAGTGGCGCACGCCATACTCAATCGTCAGCTTGCGGCTTGCTTTCCAGCTATCTTGCGCGAACCAGTCGAACGAGGTCGCCACCCAGGGCGTAATCGGCTTCCCCCCGAGTTCGGAGTAATCGTTGAATAGACCCAGCAAAGCATTTCCGATACCCGCGCCTGTGAAACTCCCATCCAGAAACCTAAACGATCCATTCTCGTTGATGGTTGCCGGAGCCGACGCGGTCGTGAACTGGATGTGATCGTTTTGGCCCGAGTGTTCGATAAAGACGCCGAACTTCAACGTGTGGTTGCCCAGGATCTTCGTCGTGTTGTTTGCCCAGGCATACACGAAGCCGGACCACGATCCCGGATAAGGGCTGTTGGTTGTCGTTGTAAATCCGCTCACCGCTAGGCTCGGAAGCTTCTCATTGAAGATCTTTGTGCCTGGGAAAATATACGGATAATCGATGCCGTAGGTGCTGCGCTTGCAGAGCGCTCCGCAGCCCGGGTCGATGGCGATGTCGCCCAAGCCGTCGGAGCTTGCCGAGAACGTGAATTCATTGATCAGAGATGGCGAAAGCGTGCTCGTGAGACTGAGGGCAGCCGTGCGATTCGGCCTTGACCATAGGGCTTGCGAGAGGCCGAACGTGCTGCCCTCGCCGGGCGAATCGAAGCGCCAGGGGATATGTGTTCCGCGGAAAGTCACGTGCTCGTTGTCGTTAATCATGTAGTCGACTTTTATCGTGTCTTTGCGGGTGTTCGAATAGTGGGGGAACGTGCCGATCCAGTTGCTGGTGCCCTGCTGGAAGCCGGGCACCGGTAGCGGAAAACTGTTAAGCAACGCCTGTCCGTTGTGACTGATTCGATTGGCGGGCATCACGTTGTTCGGGAATGGTTTGCCAGTCTCGGGATCGTTGATGACAACCTTTTTCTTAAAAAACGGATTTGCGGGGTCGAGCAACTCGCTTAAATCGCCCCTACGCATGGCCAACGTGGGGACGGTACCGGTATGAGTTTGGCCTTCCCGCCGCCTGATCCACTCTTCGGCGTAAAAAAAGAACAGCTTGTTGCGATCGCGGTTGAAGACTTTCGGGATGAAAACGGGGCCACCCACGTCGAAGCCGAAATCGTTGAATCGAAACGGATCTGGCCCCCGGAACTGCTTGGGGTCCGGACTGTGATTGCGCGTCCAGGTATTCGCGTCCAGCGCTGAGTTGCGGAAATTCTCGACCAGATCGCCGTGAAAGTTGCGCGAGCCGCTCTTGGTGACAAATCGGATCTGGCCTCCCGAGGAGCGGCCATATTCGGCGTTGTAATCGGCCGTCAGGATTTGCACCTCTTGAATCGTGTCGACGTCCTGCGCGCCCAGCATTGAGCCCGAGGAGCGTGTGCGGGTCGCGACCGCCCCATCCACTGCCACCACGTACTCGTCGGCGCGGCTGCCATTGATGCTGAAGCCGCCGTTGGTGACGCTATCGGGATCAAAAGTGCCGATCGAGCCGCCCGCCACCCCTGGCTTGAGGAGCGCGAGAAAGATCGGGTTCCGGCCGTTCAACGTCATGCTCTCGATTTGCTTGGTCTCAACCACGCGTCCTACTTGGGCGCTTTCGGTCTGGACTTGCGCAGTGGAGGCTTTCACCTCGACCGAATCGGAAACGGCCCCCACGGTCATGGTTAGATCGACATTGACCTTGCCGGCGGAATCGAGCGAGATGCCCGTTTGCAGCGTAGTTTTGAAGCCCGCCACCTCGGCGGAGACGGTGTATTTGCCGACCGGTAGAGTGGGAAATACGAAGTAGCCACTCGAGTTGGTGGCGGTCGACCGCTGATCTTTGTTCCCCTCGTTGGTGACCGTCACCTTTGCGTCAGCAATGACGGAAAGGGAGGTATCTCGAACGTATCCGGAAATCTGGCCGGAATCGAATTGGGCTTGCAAACAAGCAAGGCTCAGCCCGGCAGCCATCATCAGGGCGAACAAGCGACGAAGCATTTCAGTTCCCTCCAAAGCGATCTTCAGCGGTATGCGCCATCGGCAGGAACACCGCCCATGGATCGGCTACCGGAAAAAGCGATTTCTAGGTGCGGCCAATACGACCTGAAAGTATTCGCTAAATCTATCCCAGGGTGCCTGGTGCAGCAATGTTCCGAACGGTTCTGAACGGTTCAGGGCGGAGTGGGGATCTCAGAGTTCACCAGGACAGAAGTTTGGTCCTGTTACTCTGGCGGCAGGGCGAAGGCTGTGTAACTGCCTCCGCTCTTTTCGCCGCCCTTGCCCCCGCCGGCGGCGATTACCACATATTCGCGCCCGTTTACCTGGTAGACCGAGGGTGTCGCGTTGCCCGAGGCCGGCAGCGTAGTTTCCCAGAGCAGCTTGCCGGTGGACTTGTCGAAGGCGTGCAGCTTGTGATCATGGTTGGTGGCCGCAATGAAGAGCAGGCCGCCGGCCGTGACTACGCCGCCGCCGTAGTTTTCCGAGCCGGTGTCGTGCAGGCCTTTGGCAGCCAGTTCCGGATACTCGCCGAAGGGAATCTTCCAGCTGTATTTTCCGCTGTTCAGGTCGATCGCGTTTAAGGTTCCCCACGGCGGCGCGATCGCGGGGTAGCCGTCGGGGTCAAGCCAGCGATTGTACCCGTCGATGCCGTACTTCAACAGCGGCGAGCTGGTGGGCCGGCGCTCCACGCCTTCTACCGGGACGTCCTTGCCCGTGATGATGTAGTCGGCCATCGCGTCCACCACGCTCTTCCCCAACTGGCCGAAGCCGGGCATGCGTCCGCCGCCGTGTTCCACCATGCCGAGGATTTGTTCGCGCGGCATTTTGGCGCCGATGTCCACTAGCGACGGAAACTCGGGCGGGCTGCCTTTACGGTCCAGCCGGTGACAACCGCTGCAGTTCTGGCGGTAGAGGCCCGCGGCGCTGATCGGCGCTCCGGCGACTACGCGCGGCACCAGCCGCAGGATCCACGCCATTTCGTTCGAGTTCACATAGAACAGACCCGTTTCCGGGTCCCATGCCGCGCCGCCCCATTCGCCGCCACCGTCGAAGCCCGGAAAAACCACCGTTCCCTGAAAGCTGGGCGGCGTGAACTGTGGGCCGATGCGCAGTTTGTGGAACTGCTCCACCGCCGCCGCGTGCGCCTGGGGCGTGCGGTTGGTGAGCATGTCGAGCGTAACTTGTTGGCGCGCGAACGGCGGCGGCTCCGTCGGCAACACCTGTTTAGCGGCGGTCTTTTCGCCATCGACGTCGGTGGCCGGAGCGTCGAATTCGCGATATGGCACCAGCGGCTTGCCGTTGTCGCGTTCGAACAGCCAGATGAAGCCGTTCTTGGTGATCTGCGCGACGGCGTCGATATCGCGGCCGTCGCGCTTTACTTGCACCAGGGTGGGCGCGGAGGGCAGGTCGCGGTCCCAAAGATCGTGATGGACGAACTGGAAATGCCAGACGCGTTCGCCCGTGGAGGCATTCAGGGCGATCAGGCAGTTCGCGAACAGGTTGTCTCCCAACCGGTTGGCTCCGTAGAAGTCGAACGACGCGGAGCCCGTGGGCGCGAAGACCAGCCCGCGCTTTTCGTCCAGCGTGAGACCGGCCCACGAGTTGGCGCCGCCGATTCTTTGCCAGGCACCCTTGGGCCAGGTTTCGTAGCCAAATTCTCCCGGCGCAGGAATGGTGTGGAACGTCCAGCGCAGCTTGCCTGTGCGCACGTCAAACGCCCGTATGTGGCCGGGCGCCGCGGGCAGATCTTCGGCGACGAGAGTTCCCTGAATCAGCAGATCGCGATAGACCACGCCGGGGCTGGTGGCCTGTACGGTCAGGTGCTGCGCCTGGGGTCCCAGGCCGGTGTGAAGGTCGATGCGGCCCTTTTCGCCGAAGGATTCTTCCGGCTTGCCCGTGGCCGCGTTGAGCGCATAAATGTAACTGTCGATGCCGACGAAGATGCGCCGCTCGCTGCCGCTACCCCAATAAACCAGGCCGCGATTGCGCTGCTTCTGTTTGGTTTTCCTGTCCGGATGCGCGTCGAAGCTCCAGAGCAATTTGCCGGATGCCGCGTCGAGCGCCACCACGCGCAAACGCGGAGTAGTCGCGTACAGAACACCATCGAGCATGACGGGATTGCACTCGATCTCGGAGCCCTCGAATTCGTCGTGCGAGTCAAATTGCCAGGCGCGCTGGAGCTTGGCCACATTGTCTCGATTGATCTGGCTCAATGGCGAATAGTGCATACCGCCGACGCCGCTTGGTACGGGCCAGTCGCCAGAGGCGTCGGCTGCCGAGAGCCAGCATGCCGTGCCCAACAGGAGACAGATCGTCAGAACGTTGCTTCGAGGCATCATGAGTAGATTTCCGCAATGGCGACCGGACGGTGCTCTTGAAGGGACCGGTATCCCGCCTCGACAATGGCCATGGTGCCCAGATTATCAGCACCGCTGAGGCTGGGTTGAGTTCCTGACGCAATAGCTTCCATCAGGTCGGCCATGGGCCCGGGGAAGGCATCGGGAAACCACGCCTCGCGCCAACGTGGAGTGGCCCACACGCCGGGTTCCGAAGCGGTGGTGAAGGTGAGCGTGCTGGGCGCGTGGTTGGGATAGCTGGGCCAGCCCAGCGTGCCTTCGGCCAAGCCGGAGGTTCCCGTGACTCTCCATTTGATGTACGGGTTCAGATTGTCGCGGTCGTTCTGAGGGCCCACCCAGACGTCATCCCAGGCGGTGGCGCGCAGGCCGCTCGAGTATTCCATGGTGTACAGGCAGATGCCATCCTGATGAGGAAAGCGTGTGCGCGGGTCCGGGCGCGCGCTGACGTAAATCGAGTCGGGCTCGCCGAACAAATAACGGAAGCTATCGATGTGATGAATGCTCATGTTCAGCAGCGTCAGGCGGCTGTAGTTTTGCAGCCACTGTTGCCAGTGCGGCACCGCGCGCATCTCGATGGTGGCAAGAACCGGTTCACCCAGGTCGCCGCGCGTCAGCAGCGTCTTCAGCGCGCGAATCGATTGATCGAAACGCATGTTCTGATTGACGGCCAGCAACAGGCCGCGCTCGCGGCATAAGCGCACCGTTTCGACGGCGTCCGGGTAGTTGACGGCCAGCGGCTTCTGCGCCAGGATGCCTTGCAAGTGCCGGCCTTCACGCACGGCCTGGCGCACAATGTCCAACTGCCGGTCGGGCGGCACGGCGATGTCGAGGATTTGGATATCGGGGTCGCGCAGCATCTCGCCGACTGAGTCGAAGACCTTCGGGATGCCGCGCAGAGCGGCGGCTTGGCGCGCGGTCTCGGGCGTTCTGGAAGTAATGCCGGCGACGTGAAAACCCGCTCGCGCGTAGGCCGGCAACTGCACGTCGCGCATGATAAACCCCGCACCGATAGCGCCGATGCCGAAGTCGCAACGGCTGGGGCGGGGAATCGAGAAGGCCAGATCGAGATTCAATAGATGGAGAAGTGGTCTAAGTTGTAGAGCGTCTAACCAACGATGTGTTTGCCTGCAAGCAGTAGCTGCAGGTATTGCTCCTGAGACACCGCGCAGCTAACCAAATCAACGAATTCAGACCTTTGTCTGAACCGCAACTGCTTGGCCATCATTGCGAGCAGTTGGTCGCCGATCTCGGTGTCGCCATGACTCATCTTCGTGAAAACGGAGGTTTTGGCGCCATTGTAGATATAAAAATAAAAGCGATGATCTTTACCGTGGTCGAATTTTTTAAAACCCTTCTTCAGTAGCGCGGACTCGATCAACCTCGCTTTTATTTGACTCACGCACCCTGAGCTACGTCCCGCACTATACTTCGCAACTGCAGCTTAAGAGATCTTGCATCGCCACTGAGGCCCTCGTCGGATTCCTCGGCGATGGTGTCCCACAGCATGGAAAAGTCCTCCGCAAAGGATCGAATAGCGTCGGGCAGATTATCCGCCCCCGCCATGATCGAAAGGATTTCGGATTCAATAACAACCCAGTTCCGATCATATTCGACATGTAGATCGAGCGGCTGCGCCAATCGAAACGTTCGGTTGCCGAAATTAAGGCTAATCAGTTGCACTGCTTGCGGGTATCTGACTTCCGTGCCAAACGTTTCATTCCGCGCGTTCTCCACCCAGCCAGAGACTGGAGCGTCGACAAAACTAAAATCTCGTAGCGAACACGTCATTACTTAGGCTCTCCCCGGCGCTGTGCCGCATCCAGTGTCTTTCCGAGCCATTCGCGAAATGCATTGGCCGTTGTAAGGCTCATAATGACCGCCACTTCGGTATTTCTCTGAATCGCGTTCGAGTGCGGTGCGCTGATCTCGTCCCCAACTCGCCCGGTCGTCACGTCCCATTCGTGAACGCTGGCACTCGCGGTAGCAATGTGTTGGTTGAAAAAGAACGTAATGATGTCACCGCTTGGCGTCTGGCCGCCAAAGGCTCCGTCAACGTGGATATATCGGAAATGCGGCGTCTCTCGGTTTTCAAACCGTATCGCCGTCCGAGGAATATCGGAATCCGTGCTCGCGGCCGCCTTTTCGGTAATCGTCTTTTTCAGGCTCATTGTCGGCACGCACCGCCGTTGTAGACTCGCCAATTCTTGATACCTAAATCCCTACGAGTCAGTCACTTGCGTTCCAAGCAGGGGTGCTGCTTCGGTGTCAAGTGTAGTTTCAAATAGAGAAATTGTCAATCCGCTGGCTGGGAAATACCCTCTCCACCAGGGTTAGCACTATCTACAAGGCTTCCTTGCACGGAACCAAGAACTCCCCTTTGTTTTCATGCAGAATATACTTTGAATGCACGGAACCCGGTTAGCGGTCGCCGGGACTTCTATCCAAATGAGAGGCGAATCTTGAAACTCGGGTTGATCAGTTCCGCATGGCAGGGCACGCCGATCGGCACGGCGCGCGGCATTGAGCTGACGCGCGAGATCGGGTTCGACACCATTGATGTGTTCGCGGACCCGCTCGAGATCACGCCGCAAGAGCGCAAGCTGATCCGCAAAACCTGTGCGGCGTGCGATCTGCCGGTGGTCGCGACCGTCTGCTGCGCGCTGGGGATCGCGGATTTCAATAAGCCGGTGCGCGATTTCCATACACAGCGAGCCAAACAGTACCTTGATTTTTGTTGCGAGCTCGATGGCAGGAATTTACTGTTGGTAGTGGGCGAGTATATCTGGCAGCGGGAAGTGATCCTTCCGGCCGATCAGTGGAAGTGGGCCGTGGAGCATGTGCGCGAACTCGCTGTGCACGCGGACGGCTTAGGGCTGGAGATCGCGATCGAGATCGAGCCTTTTCACCTGTCGATCGTCAACAGCATCGCCAAGATGGCAGAGTTCTTGAACGACGTGGGACATCCTCGAGCCAAGGCTAACATCGACATCTCGCATCTGGCGCTGGTCAAAGACGGACCGGAGCAGATCGCCAAGCTGAGAGGCAGGATTGCGCACGTGCATCTCTCCGATTGCAACGGGAAGGTGCATGGCGACTTACCGCCGGGCCGGGGAACGGTTGATTTTCCGCCGTACCTGCAAGCGCTGGCGGACGCGGGTTTCGATGGCGCCGTGAGCATCGAACTGGAGTACTCGCCCGAGCCCGGCAAGATTGTCGAGTGGGTGCGGGAAGCCTACACGTCCTCGGATCGGTTGATGCGCGCGGCGGGACTGCGGACTTAGTCCACGGTCGCTCCGAAGGTGCCGTCCGATAGCCTTACCTTGATGGGTGCTCCGGAACTTACCTCTGCCGTAACTTTCACCAGCGCGCCGTCGGGCCGCGTGACGATGGCGTAGCCGCGATCCAAAATACGCAGCGGGCTGAGCTGTCCGAGCTTGGCTTCCACCGGATCGAGACGGCGGCGCAAGCCGTGCAGCCGCCGCGTTATGTGCTCGGCCAGCGCGCGTTCGGCTTTGGCCAGTAGCGCGCGCTGGCGCTCCAGGCGCGGGCGCGGGTCATGCCCGCGCAGCCTCCCCGTCAGCTGGTCGACCGTTTTGCGCCGCACGTCCACGGCGAAGCGCATGCGGTCGCGCAGGCGATAGTCCTGATCGTCAACGCGCTGCGACCAGCGGTTCATGGCGCGCTGCAGCAGCATGGCGGCGCGGCCCACGCCCTGCTGATCCAGACGCCGGTGCAGCATAGCCAGGCGGTAGCGCAGCAGCTGGATCGCGCGGTGCTCGAGCGCCGCCAAATTTTCGAACAGCTCCTGCCTGGTGCAGATGA
>DOZZ01000256.1:12768-17087 GCA_003517725.1 Bryobacterales bacterium
ACCAGCGGCACGCGGCACGCCGCAATGGCGCGCGCCACGGCTTCCGTGTTGAAGGTCCACAGATCTTCGAGCGAGCCGCCGCCGCGCGCCACAATCACCAGGTCGGCCCACCCGCCGCGATTGAAATATTGAATGCCGCGGCAGACCTCTTCGGCCGCGGCTTCGCCCTGCACCAGAGCCGGAAATAGGCGGACGTGCAGGCCCGGAAAACGGCGCGCCAGAATCTGCAGCATGTCCGAAATCACGGCGCCGCGCGGGCTGGTGACGATGCCGATGCGCTCCGGGAAGCGCGGCAGCGGCTTCTTGCGCGAGGCTTCGAACAGGCCTTCTTCGAGCAGCCGCTGCTTCAGTTGCTCGAAGGCCAGTTGCAGCGCGCCATGCCCTTGCGGCTCGATCGACTCGACCAGCAGCTGATAATCGCCGCGCGCCTCAAACACGTCCAGGCGGCCGCGTACCAGCACCGCCAGCCCATCGCGCGGCTTGCATTTCAGATAGCGGTAGCTGCTCTTGAAGCACACGCAGCGAATCTGCGCGCCGCTGTCTTTCAACGTGAAATAACAGTGCGAGCTGGGCTGCAGTTTGACGCCCGAGATCTCGCCGGCCACGTAGATGTTGTCGAAGGCGCCGGCCAGCGTGGAGCGGATCTCGGCGGTCAGTTCCTTGACAGTAAACGTGCGACGCCGCGATGGCGCGGGTTCAGGCGGCGGCTCGGGCGCGAAAAGGTCGAGCGAGAATTGGTCCAAAACTCAGTTTAATCCGGCGCTGCGTAGCCCGCGCCTTGCAAAATCTTACGCCCTTTCGCGGACAGCAGGAACGCCACAAAATGCTCGGCCGCCTCGGGCTGTTTCGAGGACGCCAGCACGCAGCCCCATTGCTCGATCGGATGGTAGAGCTTGGGATCCACCGGATACCGCGCTTCCGGCGGCACCAGCGACAGCGCCGTGAACCCTGCGTCGGCATTGCCCGAATCGACCAACGCGCGCACAGCGCCGATGTCCGGCGTGTAAACCACGCGGTGCTGCACCGCCTCCCAGATGTTCATGGCGCGCAGCGCCTCGACCGCCGCGCGTCCATATGGCGCCAACTCCGGATTGGCGATCGCGAGGAAATGCATCGACGGGCTGCTCAATTCCGCGGCGGACGGCATACCCGATCGCTTGCGTGTGTAGAGGGCTAAGCGGCCGCGCGCGTAAGCGAACACGCGCGACGTCTCGTGCAGTTCCGCCAGATGTTCGACATGCTTGCGGTCCGCCGCCAGAAAAATATCGTACGGCGCGCCGTTTTCAATCTGCTCGGTCAGCGTGGCGGTGGACCCGTAGGCAGGCTGCACATTCTCGCCCGACGCGCGCGCCAGCACCGACAATATACTGGAAAGATTCGCCGCGCAGGCCACGCGCAGCCCGTCGGCCTCACGCGGCTGGCGGCATGCGGCCAGCGCCAGCAGCACGCAGCATAGCGCCGGCCGCCTCATTGTCTGGCCACCACGTCGCCCTCGTCGGTGCACTCGTTGCCCGCGATGGTATTGCTGTTGGCCGCCACGCCCGGCCCGATCCCTATACAGTGATGGCTCATGCCGTAACCGCTGATTTCGTTATTTTCAATGTGGTTGCCCGTGGCGGGGTCGGGGCGGTGATTGCCCTTGCGCAGGTAGATGCCGCTGCGCAACACGTCCGGCTCGCCGCCCAGATACAAGCAGCCGAAGCGCGCGGCCTCATCGTTGCAATGCGCCATGTTCAGCCGCAGCAGATGATTGCCGCGAATGGTGTGGCCACTGCCGATCACCACGATGCCGCCGTAGAGCCAACCTTCCACTGTGTTGTCTAGAATTCGCACGTTCTTCGAGCGCATATCCGGATTGCTGTTGTTTAACACGATGCCGAAATTGCCGTTTGGATACGCGCCGCGCGCCTCATGGTTCGCGCAACTGTTGGCCATGACGTCGCCATCGTGAAAACCATCCAGGTCGATGCATTTTCCATTGACCTCTTCAAAGTGATTGTCGCGATAGTGCGTCGCGTCAACGTTGCCGGCCGTATCGATGGCCACCGGTATCGCTTGCCCCTCCACATCCACCGTTTCGAGTGGATAGCCGATCTCGGCGCCCGCGTTGTGCTCCACGGTTATGCCCGTGGCATGCCCCACCTGGATAGCGTCGCGCCCCACGCGCACGATCTTGTTATTGGCGATGCGGCCGTTCGCGTTGCGCGCCGACGTGTACATCGAATGCGTCCAGATGCCGTTGCCGCGAATGTTGCTGAGCTCGCATCCGGTCACCTCGAAATCCGCCGTGCCTTCCTCCAGCAGAATGCCGCCAGTGGAATTGTTGCGATGGCGCCGGTTCTCCGAGCCGCTGTCGCTCACCTTCACTCCGACGATGCGCACCTGGCGCGAATGGTTCACCAGTATCGCGAGCCCGGCTATATGGGAAAACCGCAGCCCCTCAACATGCACGCCGGTGGATTCATCGATCAGCAGCCCGCTATCGGTGGTGAAGCGCGAGAAGGCGCGATCGGACGGCGGCAGTTCCGTGGTTTTAACCAGCGCATCGCGATTGCCCTCGATGGTCACGTTGCGAAAGGTGATATTGCGCCCGTTGAAACAGATGAACGCGGCCCGGCCCATGAAATTTTTGGACAGCCGAATGGTCGCGCCCGCGCCGTCGATCACCAGATCGTGCGAATTGGGGCGCAGTTCGATTTCTCGCGCGATCTCGTAGTTGCCGGGCGGCAGATGAACGGTTCCAGTGTCGCGCAGCGCGCGCCGCAGCGCCGGCTCGCCTCCGCCCGCCGCCGCCTGCCACAACAACAGCCCCGCCAGCCACGTCATAGCACCTCGATCGGCACGGCCGGCAAGCGCCGCGATCCAGCCGACACCGTTACGCGATGCGGCCCGCGTGCGATTGCGTCAGGCAACCGGAAGCTGCAATCGTAGACGCCGTTTAGCGGGTCGGTGCAGACCATCGCGACGCCCTCCGCCGGCTGTTCATCGATCGCGATGGCCAGGTCTTCAGGATGCTCGATCTGCTCGACAAAAAGTTTGATCACGCCACTTTCGATGCGGCGCTCGGATAAGAGATTGGTCCCGTCGGTCAGCCCCACGATGCGCGGCACGGACGGGCCCGGCGGAATCACACGCAGCACCGCCGGCGCGCAGAGCGGCTCGCCGCGCCACAGCAGTTCCAGCGGCACGAGACCGGTGCGAACGTCAGCCGGCAGAAAAAAGTTCACTTGCGTCAACCCGTTTTCGGGCGGCCCCACATACGAACCCGCCACCAGCTCGCCGCCGATGCGCGCGCGCAGCGTGTTCAGATCGGCCTCGGCCGGCAGATGCTCCACCCACACCGAGCAGCACGCCAGGCTGCCGCGCGCCGGCACCACGCGATCGCCGGTGTGCGCGTTGAGCACGGCCTGAATGCGCGCCGCGGCCGGCGCGGGCGGCTTGCGCCACGTGGTCCACATATACTGCGTGCGCTCGCCGTCGAGACTCAGTAACTGCAAGCCGTGCTCGCGCGTAAATTCACGGATGGCCTCGCCCGTGAAGCGCACGCCGTCCCACGTGGTGTACTCGCCGGCGCGCTCGGGGAGGCCGTTGATTTGCAGGCGCGCCACGCCGCCGGGCCGCAGCACGCGAACCACCTCGCGCCAATAGGACAGCACCACGTCGCGGCTCGGGATGTGCTGGAAGACCGCGTAGGAGTACACGAAGTGGAAGCTCTCGTCCGCAAAAGTCGTCAAGTCCGATCCGCTGGTGGCGCGCGGAAACGCATGCGGCACTTCGCGCAGGTTGCCGGCCGCCCGCTCAATCATGGCGTCCGATACATCGACGCCGTGGATCTCGCCGAAGTGCCGGCTCATGGGCTTCATGAGACGCCCCGGACCGCAGCCGATCTCGAGCGCCGCGCGCCCCCGCACCGGCCCCGCGGGCAGCCGCTTCAGCTCGGCTTCGAGCCCGCGCACCACATCCGCCGCGGTAGCGAAAAAACCTTCCTCGTCCTGATCGCGCCGGCCGAACGCCACATAATAGTGCGCGTCTTCCCGCGCCCGCTGGTCCCATTCGGCGCGCATCTGCGCTTGTACGTCGTCGGCCGCCATTGCCGCTATTCTATCTTCCACGCCCGTAAGCACGCCGTGCTGTGCGGGATGATCACGGCATGGTGCGCTAAGATGCGACTGTCCGATGCTCCGGTTCCTTGACGTCACCGCCGCGCCGCTCGAACACCTGACGATCCACGCGCCGCCGGCCGCAGTGATCGGCATCGTGGGCCTGGAGGACGAAGGTCCCGCCATACTACTGCGCCTGGCCGCCGGCGTCGAGCAGCC
>DOZZ01000256.1:17253-17613 GCA_003517725.1 Bryobacterales bacterium
GCGCATTCCCGACGTCAAGCTGCTGCTGATCCATCAGGCTCTGGCCCTCTGCGATGCGCTTGAGAGCGCGCGCTGCGTGGCCCGCATCCACGCGCTGCGGCGCAACGGCGCGACCGTTTTGCTCTACTCGCATGATGCCGCGCTGCTGGCCGAAGTCGCCGACGAAATGTGGTGGTTCCGCGCCGGCGAGCTAGCCGCGCAAGGCGACCCCGAGACCACGCTCGCGCGCTATCGAGCGGCCATCGCCGAGACGCTGCGCCGCGAGGGTGAACAGGGCCGCGCGACTCTCTCGCGCGCTGCCCGGCGCGGCGATGGACGCGCACGCATCGTTGCGCTCGAAGTGCTGGGCTCTTCTGGACA
>DOZZ01000038.1:0-389 GCA_003517725.1 Bryobacterales bacterium
AAAATCTCGGTCGCATCGCCCAGCGCCCCGGCCGCACCGATGCCGGTGTCCTCAATCTGGATCGGCGATGTGCCGGCCGGTACCGCAAAACTGGCGGTCACGGTCTGGTTGGCCGTTACGCTAAACGTGGTGGGTGAGCCAAAGCCGCCGGCGATGCCCGGCTGAAAACCGGTGTCCACCTGCGACTGCGAGTAATTCAGGTTGCCCGCCTTCACCTGGCCTGTCAAGGGTTCGGCATAGACGTAGTAACTGCCGGGCGGCACGTGGAAAGAATATTGCCCGGAGCTCAAATCCGTCAGGCCTCCCACGATGATGCCGGTCGAGGCGTCCACCGCCGTAATCAACGCGCCGCGTAACGGCGAGCCGCCGGCATTGACGCTGCCGCTCAA
>DOZZ01000038.1:498-9481 GCA_003517725.1 Bryobacterales bacterium
CGCCGAGCACGCCCGAGTGCTTGGCGCCCAGCGCGTGCCCCAACTCGTGTGTAGCGATGGCCTGAATATCGAAAGTGTTGGGCTCAAGCCGCGTCGAGTACGTATTAAGCGGATTGAACAGGATGTCGGTGTCGAGCACCGCGCCGCTCGACGGATCGAAAACGATATTTGTGACGGCCAGCGCGGAGCCCACTATGCTGCGAATCTCCGGTGTATCCCGAAACACGATCACGTGCGTGTTGTCGTTGGGATCGTTAAACGCGCCGGTGGATTTCAACGACAGGAAGCGCGCGCGGCTGTCGCCCACCCTGTTCCACTGGTCGAGCGCCGCCTGGATCGCCGCCGGCGGATTGCTAGTGGGCGTGATGAAGGTACCGCCGGAGCTATTTTGCAATCCCGCCGCGGCGGACGAGTTGAGGTAGAACTGTATGGCGCCGGCGTCGGTGCGATGGATCAGGGCGCCACTGTCCGTGGTGCGCTGGATATAGGCGTGCGCCATGCCGCACGACAGCAGCACCAGCACGGAGCGAGCGATCGAATACTTCATCGGCTAACCGCGCCTTTCCGCACCAGCGCCGCCACGCGCGTCTGCCATTCCGCCAGTGCCTCGCCGTTCACGCGGCCATCTCCAGTGATGGTGTACTTACCCTGCTGCCAGCCCACGGTGCGGTTATAGCCGATGGGCGTCCGCTGCAAAAACAGCACCACCTGCTCGCCAATGGCGTAATGCACGGCGCCGTCGACATCCATGGCGCGTCCGTCCAGCACGCCGCCAGGCTCGCTCACGGTCACGCTCGCGGCGGGGCGCCCCTTGGCGACGCTGGCCACCTGCACTTCATAATGGGTCCACAAGAACTCATGCGAAGGACCCCACGCCGTCCAGCTCCGCACCACCTTGCCGGTGACGATCTGATCTGACTGACGCACTACTTCTTCGAAGGAAAGCCGCGGCACCTGAGTCGCGCGGCCCATACCGGCGAGTGCCGCGAGGGCCACCACGCAGGCTATTAAGACGTTACGCATCCCCCCAGTTTACGGGAAGTAGGGATGACTTCGCGTTACCACCAAAGCCACTCGGGTGCATAGCGGCTTTTCGCGGCTTTGCTCCAATGTTTTATAGTGAAGGAGAGGATTACCCGGTGTCGGCAAAGACAGGCGAGCTTACGTGGGCGAATGTTGACCTGAAGAACCCGCGTGAAATGGCCGCTTTCCGCAAGCAGCAGGCGCAAAGGGCCGGCAATCGCATCCGAGCTGCCGTAAAAGAGTTGCAGGAGAAAGGCATCCTGGATGAGAACGCCCGCCGAATCCGTCAGGACGTGCCGCCCCTGATCAACGTCTGACCCAACTCCAGGTTCCCGTACATAGTAACCTGAGGATTAGTGCGCAGACGCCTTCTATACGGCTCGGCGATCGCCCTGCTGGCGATCCTGATCGTGGTGATCGTGTGGCAGGGCTCGTTCACGTTCGGCGAATTCGCGCCGCCCACGGCCGGCCTCACCTACATCTTCTGGGCCGTCTCGCTGCTGATCTTCCTGCTGATGGTGACGCTCAGCTTTATTCTGCTGCGTCTGGGGCTGCGGCTCTACATCGAGCGGCGTGAGAATCGCGAAGGCTCGCGCATCAAAACCAAGCTGGTGGCGGGCGCCATGGCGCTCAGCGTAATCCCGCTCTTCTTTATGGTGCTGTTCAGTTATTACCTGCTGAACCGCAACTTCGACAAGTGGTTTTCACGGCCCGTGGAATCGGAGCGCGTGATCCTCACCGAAATGGGCAACGCGCTGCGGCACGAGATGCGCGACAAAGTGCAGGTGCAGGCCGTGCTGCTCTCGCAGATGCCGGAGACGCGGCTGCTGCTGGCCGAACTTCCGCCGGAGCAGCCGGCCGATACGTCGTTCCTCGCGCGCTTTTGTAAAACTCAGGAACTTGCCGGCGCGGTGCTGACGCGCGGTGAGCAGCCCACGCCGATAGCCTCCTGCGGCGCCATGCCGCGCAAGCTTAGCAATGACATCGTCACCGCGCGCAGCCCGGTCACGTTCGGCGGCAAGCTGGCGGGCTATGCCGCGGTGGCGGCGCGCATGCGCATCGACGTGGCCGCCAAACAGGCTCAAATTGAGCGTTTCAACGAAGAATACAATCGCCTCGCCGCGGGCAAAAACGAAGTGCGCAAGACGTCGCTGCTGCTGCTCTCGTTGATCGCGCTGTTCATTATGTTCCTGGCCACCTGGATCGCGCTGTTTCTGTCGAAGCAGATCAGCGTGCCGATCTCGGCGCTGCTCAAGGGCGCCGAAGAGGTCAGCCGGGGCAACCTGTCGCACCGCGTGGACGTGCGCGCCCTGGACGAACTGGCCGGGCTGGTGCGCGGCTTCAATCAGATGACGCGCGAGCTCGAAGCCAACAGCCGCGAGCTGGACGCGCGCAGCCGTTTCACCGAGGCCATTCTGGAATCCATTCCCACCGGCGTCATCTCCGTCGCCAGCGATGGCGCCATCCAGCGCGTCAACCGCGCCCTGGCCCAGATTATGGGGCAGGACAGCGTAGACCACGCGCGCAGTCTGGACGATCTGTTCTCGCCTGAAGACGCGGCCGAGATTCGCTACCTCATGAACAGGGCGCGCCGCACCGGCCTGGCCTCGCGTCAATTGGACCTGCACACCAACTCCGGCGCACGGCACCTGGCGGTCACGGTCTCGGCGCTCGATGACAAAGTAACGTCGGGTTTTGTGATGGTGATCGAGGACACCAGCGAACTGCTGCGCGCGCAGAAGGCCACGGCCTGGCATGAGGTGGCGCGCCGCGTCGCGCACGAGATGAAGAATCCCTTGACGCCCATCGCGCTTTCGGCCGAACGCCTGGCGCGCCACTTGTCGCGGATCGACCTGCCTCCCGATCTCGCGCGCATCGTCCACGACTGCACCACCACCATCGCCGGGGAAGTGCAGTCGGTGAAAAATCTGGTGGACGAGTTCAGCCAGTTCGCGCGTTTCCCAGCCGCGCAGCCGGCCGCGTGGGAACTGAACGAGATCGTCGAAAGCGCGCTGTCCGTTTTCGCGGGACGGCTGCAAGGCATCGAGATGCGTACCAGCCTGGCGGCCGGCCTGCCGCCCGTGTTTCTGGATCGCGAACAGTTTCGCCGGGTGGTCATTAACCTGGTCGACAACGCCGCCGAGGCCATGCAGGACGCGCTGGTGAAGCGGCTGGCCATAAGCACGCAGCTGCGCGATAACAGCAGCATCGAACTGGTGATTGCCGACACCGGCTGCGGGCTCAGCCCGGAACAAAAAGAAAAGCTGTTCCTGCCGTATTTCTCCACCAAAAACCGCGGCACGGGCCTGGGCCTCGCTATCGTCAGCCACATTCTGACCGAGCACAACGTGCAGATTCGCGTGGAGGACAACCAGCCCGCCGGCGCGCGCTTCGTCATCGACATCCCCGTGATCGTCGAAGCGCCCGAGCCCGCTCCCGAGCAGGCCCAGACGGCATGAAGCCCGCGCGCATTCTGGTGGTGGACGACGAGCCCGGCATACGCCAGTCGCTGGGCGGCGTGCTGGAGGACGAAGGCTATCAGGTCTCGACCGCCGCCACTGGCGAGAAGGGCCTCGAAGCCCTCGAGCGGCAAAGTTTCGAGCTGGTATTTCTGGATATCTGGCTGCCGGGCATGGATGGTTTGGAGGTGCTGGCGCGCATCCAGGAAATCGCGCTCGAAGAGCGGCCTGCCGTGGTGATGATCTCGGGCCACGGCTCGATCGAAGCGGCGGTGCGCGCGACCAAGCTGGGCGCCTTCGACTTTCTAGAAAAGCCGTTGTCGCTTGAAAAAGTGGTGGTGGCGGCCAAGAACGCGCTGGACCATCGCAAGCTGACGCTCGAGAATACGCGCTACCGCGAAGAGGTCACCGGGCGTCACGCCATTCTCGGCGAAAGCGTGCCGATGCGCGCGCTGCGCCAGCAATTGAGCCTGATGGCCAGCACCAACGGGCGCGTTCTGATCTACGGCGAGAGCGGCACCGGCAAAGAGCTCGTTGCCCGCGCGCTGCACGATCTGAGCCCGCGCGCCGCGAATGCGTTTGTCGAGGTCAACTGCGCGGCCATCCCGGAAGAACTGATCGAGAGCGAGCTCTTCGGCCACGCGCAAGGCAGCTTCGCCGGCGCTCACGACCACAAGTCCGGAAAGTTTCAGAAGGCCGACGGCGGCTCGGTGTTTCTCGACGAAGTTGGCGACATGAGCCTGCGCACCCAGGCCAAGGTGCTGCGCGCGCTGGAGGAGCAGCGCTTTGAACCGGTAGGCGCGCACGAATCAGTGCAGGTGGACGTGCGCGTGATCGCCGCCACCAACAAAAACCTGGAGCAGGAGATCGAACGCGGCAACTTTCGCGAAGACCTGTTCTATCGTCTAAACGTAATCCCGTTCCACGTGCCGCCGCTGCGCGAGCGCGCCGAAGACGTGCGCACGCTAGCCGACCATTTTCTGCGCGAGTTCACCACGGCTTATGGCCGCAAGCCGAAAGAGCTGACGCCGCAAGCCTATAAAGTGCTGCAGGAGCACTCGTGGCCCGGCAATGTGCGCGAGCTGAAAAATCTGATCGAGCGCATTGTGATTTTGAATCCACAGACCAGGATCGACGCGCGCCATATTCCGTTGGCTTCGGCGCGCAAACTCAAGCTCGAAAGCTTCGCCAGCCTGCACGACGTGCGCGAAGCCGTGGAGCGCGACTATATCCTGAAGAAACTCGACGAGACCGGCGGCAACGTCAGCCGCACGGCGGAGCTGCTGGGCCTGGAGCGCAGCAATTTATACAGGAAGATGAAGACGCTGGGCATCGCGCCGAAAGAGTAGTGCCCGCAGTAAGCGACGGTGAATATGCGGCAGCGACCACGAAAGCTCCTGAAAAGTACTGACCGTTTCGTGGGGCAGGCTTTCAGCCTGCGGAGGGCTTCAGCAGGGGACGGTCCGGGGGGACCGTCGGAAGGAGCTGAAACTGGGGCTGGATCGGCCTTTTTTGAGCTCCCGGACGATTTTCGTAAGTTGCACATTCTGCTCGAACTGGAGAGTGTGTTTCTGGAGCCCGACAATCCTGAGGGACGACGAAACGCGACCCTCGACGCGTTGCTGCAGAGCGGGCTGAAGCCCGCTGCAGGTTGAAACCTGCCCCCACTGACGGATTTGCTCACAGTGGGCTCAGTTGTTATCGATTTCAGCGCCGCCCCATCTTCGATAAATTTTCAAACCAGTACAACCCGCTCTTCCCGCCCACCGCGATATCCAGCGCGCCGTCCCCATTCAGATCCGCTACCGCCACCTGCATGCCCGCACCGGTACGCGTGCTGTAGTCGATCACGTGCTTGACCCACTCCACCTGGCCGTTGCCCGTTCTGACGTACTCGTACCAATAGATCCCCAGCGGTTCGCGGCCGCCCGGATCGTGCCCGTTGTGCGCCGAGTAGCGTTTGCCCGTGACAATATCGAGCTTGCCGTCGCCATTCAAATCCACCAGCGTCATGGCGTGCGCCTGCGACCAGCTGTCGTCGATCAGGTGCCGGGTCCACTTGCCGCCTTCGCCCTGCTCCATCCAGAACACGCCGTAGTTGTGCGCCATGCCGGTCACCAAATCGGGCCGGCCGTCCCCATTCACGTCCAGCACGTGGATGAAGCCGGTGGTGTCGAGATCGAAGTCCGGATGCCATTTCCACTCGCCCGCGCGCGGATCGGGCGGCGCTTCGAACCAGCCCTTCGGCGTAAGGATGTCGTTGCGCCCGTCGCCGTTCACATCGCCCACGCCGATGCCGTGACCGTAGCTGTGCGGGCTCACGACGTGCGCCACAAACTCGCCGTTCTTGACTTCGTACCAGGTCAGCGGATCGTCTTTGCCGCCGAACTGCGGCAGCACTTGCCGGCGCTTGCCGTCGTTCACCAGGTCCACCAGAAAGCAAAACTCGATGTTGTGGCCCGACGCGATCAGATGCTCTTTCCATTCGCCCTCGCCGCTGGCCGGATGCTCGTTCCACCACAGCTTCTTCGAGAACCAGGCGCAATCGACCACGTCCGTGCGGCCGTCGCCATTGACGTCGAGCGGCAGGATGCTGAAGCTGTCGACGTAGTTGTTGATATAAGGCAGCGAACGGAAGTGATGTTTCCGGCGGAACGACGGACCTTCGTACCAGTCCTCGCCGGAGACGATATCGGGTTTGCCGTCGCCGTTCACGTCGAAGATGGCGCACGATTCGCCGGCGCCGATGTCGATCTCGTGCTTCAAAAAGGGAATGTCGGCCGTGCGGGTGATGGTCCAGGCGGCGCCGGCGAGCAGTACCAGCACCAGAGTCAAGCGATTGAACATGCGCACGATTCTATCGCGCGCCGCGCAGATGAGCTTGCATGGCGCGCAGATGCCGAGGAAGATTCGCGTCGGAAGTCTCTTCCGGGCCGGCGAAGCGCAGCCGCAGATACTCTTCGGTGAACGCCTGGAGCAGCGGCGCGAGGCCGGCATCGGGGCATGCCGCGGCAAATTCCGCAGGCGTCTGCGAAGCCGGCTTACGCAGCCCGTAACGCGCCAGCACGTGCAACATGCGCGCGTACGCTTTGGCGGCAGCCGGCGCACGGCCTGGCAATGTCCGATGGAAACGCGGCCAACGCCGCCGCCAATACCATCCCGTCATTAGTAGCAGTGCCAGCACTAACACGCCCGATGCAAAGGCGCTGGCGTTGACGCGCACCGCATTCCTCGCGCGGGCAAGCCAGATCGACGCGCCGTCGCCGGGATGGAAGCGATCCACCAATTGCACCTGCCGCGCCAGATCGTAATCGAGCACCCACTCGCGCCAGAAACTGTCCGCCGCATCGAGGCGCAGACGCAGGTCCGAGAGCCAGGCGGGCGAAGTGTCGGCGGCGGATGGCGTGGGGTCGAGCGTGGTCCAACCGCGACCTTTCAGAAAGGCTTCCACCCAACTGTGCGCGTCCGAAGCACGGATGGTGAGCAGACCCGAGTAGGGGTTGAAGACGCCGCTCTCGAAGCCGGTGACCAGCCGCGCCGGAATGCCCTGCGTGCGCAGCATCACGGCCAAGGCGGAGGCGAAATACTCGCAGTGCCCGGTGCGGCGCTCGAACAAAAAGTTGGCCAGCGGGTCGCGCGGCGCGGTCGCCGGCATTTGCAAGGTGTAGCCATAATCGCGCCGCAGATGCTGTTCCAGATCATGCGCGCGCTCGAAATCGTCGGCGGCCCCGGCGCCATCCGTAGCAGCCAGTTGCGCAATGCGCGGGTCGAGCGCCGGCAGCCGCAAACAGCGTTCGCGCTCGGCTGCAGTGAGCTCCGGCGGCGCGTGATACTCGGTAGAGGCTGCCACGGGCCGCAGAAAACTCGACACGTCATAACGCACCGGGCCGGCGCCTCCTGATGCCAGTCGAAACGTAGCGGCCGAGGTCTGCAGCAGCCGGCCCGCGCCCACGTTCAGAAACTCCGGCGTGCCCGCTACAAATAAGGTGTCGCTGTCAAGGTCGGAGAACTCCACGCGATACAGCGCGCGCGCTCCGGGACGCCGCCGCTGCCAGCCGTCCGCCACCGCCACCGTGCCGCGCTCGGCTCGTAAAATTCCGCGATCCGCCGGCGACTCCGACCAGATGCGGCCGTCGAAATCGCTTAGCGTTGCGCCGCGCCACTTCAGCCCCAGCGGCGCCTGCCGCGAATACGGCTTCACGTGCAGCACTGCGCGTTCATCGCTTTTCAGACGCCCGATGTTGCCCAAGCCGACCTGCGAGGTGAGCCGGATCAGATGGCGTCCGGGCAGCAGGGGCAGGCGGTCGGCCAGCACGCGGGCGGTGCGCGGCAGCACCAGAAACAGGCCGGCCGTCAGCATCAGCACGGAGAGGCCAAGGCACAACGTGAATGCCGTCAACCGCGCGCCCAGACGCATCGGGGCGAGGGAGGGGACGCGCACCGGCCGCTCCAGGCCGCGGCGGATTTCACCGCTGCCCAGCGCCGTCATGGCGCATAGCAGGAACAGCCCGAGGCAGGCGAAATACGCGGCGCCGGTGGCCAGCAGCGCGCCCGTTACCAATTCCAGAAAGGCCAGCGCGGCGGTCAACAGGTGATCGCGGCCAGAGCGCCCGGCCCACATTTGATACGCCGTTGCCAGCAGTAGCGCCGCGAGCACCAACCCGCTCCACCCAACTGGCAGGCGCGAGGCGATCCACAAGCTGGCCAATGCCGGCAGCGCGATGCCCCACCACGGGATGCGGAAGCGGCGTGGCAGCGCCAGCCACGCCAGCCGCAAAACATAAGCGGCGCCGCAGAACACCAGCGTCGCGACGTCCAGCCGTTGCGACGACGCCACGGCCAGAAAGCCGCTACACGCCAGGCCCAGCAGCGCCAGTTCGTGCACCGTGCTCACCTGCCGCGTGGCGCTCATCGCACGTTAGCCCTTCAGCACCTGTTCCAGCTTCGCCACCAGCAGCCGCAGCGCCTCGCGGTCGTTCACGCGCCACTCCACGGTGACGAAATAGCGCGGCGTGTAGAACACCACGGAATTGGGCGCGGGCCGCCAGCGCTGCACCAGATCCAGCCCGCTGGCGCTGCCCTTCAGCCGATAGATGCGCACGAAGGCCGTGTTCTCGCCGCGGTAGAGCACCACCCAACTGGCCTTGGCGTGCGAACGCAGCAACTCGGGCTCGGCCGCCATGCTGGCCGGCGTGACGGAGCCCAGCTGCCAGTCGGGCGCAATCATTTTGGGCAGATCGGGCGGCGTCCGGGCGTCATCGGCGCAGGCCGTCAGAAACAGTAAACTAATGAGGAAGCCACCGACAAGCCTTGCCATTCTCACTCTCTATTCTCAACGATTCCGATCGCGAGCTGACCACAGCCGCGTCCCAACGCTTTGAAGCCGAGTCCGTCATCGACCGTCTGAAAGACTTGTGCCGGCGCAGCCGGGTCGAAGGACTGGCTGCGCTCCGAGCTGAACAAGACCCGCTGATTCGCATCGGCATGGAGGTTGACGCCGA
>DOZZ01000038.1:9602-12067 GCA_003517725.1 Bryobacterales bacterium
CGAAGTGGAAGCCGTCCGCGCCCGTCTGCAGCAGGCTCACGGCACGCCGCCGCGTTTTCTGATCTGGGCCGGCATGGGCGGGTCTATTGAAGATAAGGTGCTGTACCACGCGGCCGGTTTGCTCAAGGGCGGCCCGGCTTTTTACGCGCTCGATTCCACCGATCCAGGCAAACTAAAAGCCATCATTCACGACATGCAGACGCGCTCGGGCCGGCCCCTGCCGGAGATTCTGCGCTCCACGCTGGTGATCGGCATGGCCATGGGCATGACCTCCTATGAGCCGGTGGTGAATCTGCAAAAACTGGCCAAGCTCTTCGACGACAATGGCGTCGCGAGCGAGGCCAACTTTCTGTATATGACGCTCGACGGCTCGCTGCTCGATCAGTTTGCCGGCCCGCGCGGCTATACGCGCGTGCCGCTGCAGCCGGACCAGCGCAACTCGACCGCCGGACGCCACAGTTCGCCGCTGACGCGCGGCAGCTTGTACCCTCTGGCGCTCGCCAACAACGATCTGGCCGCGTGGATCGCCGGGACATTTTTGTCGCCCGAAGAAGTCGCCGCGGCCTTGCGTCTGGGGGCTTTCCTGCACCAGCAGGGCGTCGCGGGCCGCGATCAGATCACGCTGCTGCTCCCCAAATCGTGGTCCGCGGCCGGCGTCTGGACCAAGCAGGACTTCGAAGAGAGCCTCGGCAAAAGCGAAGCACTCGGCTTGAAAATTGTGATCGGCGAACGCGTGAGGCCGCGACACTACCAGCGCGCCGACGACCCCGCGCAGCACCGCGTCTTCCTGGCCATCCAACGTAAGGGCGAAGCGCATCCCGAGGCCGACGGCATCACCACGCTGCGGCATGACGGCTACCCGCTGGCCGTCGCCACTTTCGACGCCGGCGCGCCGCTCTCGCGCTACATGCAGTTCATCCACTACGTGGTCTTCGCCATCGGCTACCTGCGCGACATGAACTTCGTGACGCAGCCCGGGGTCGAGCTCTACAAATCCATCGCAGCGGAGATCTTCGAAGAGGCTCGCCAGAACGGCGGCATCGAACACACCCACGCCTGGAGCAAAATCCCGCGCGATAAAGAACCGTGGGAGGGTGTCGTGTCGATCAGCCCCAAACGCTACGCCGCGCTGCTCTCGCGCTCCAAAGCGCGCTATGCCGAGCTGACCTTTTTCGGCGATCTGCGCTACACTCCCGAAGGCCAGGCGCTGCGCGCGTGTTTAGACCGCGCCGCCAACCGCGTCTTCCGGATGCCGCGCAAAATGCCGGTCGACATCTACGAAGGCCCCGCCATGAACCACTCCTATCACGAAATGATCATCGGCCACGGCGGTTGTTTTTCCACCGTGCTGTTGAGCGTAAAGCAGAGCCGCTTCGCCGCCGCGGGTTACGATCCGGACTACCATATGGCGCAATTTCTAGCCACCAAAACGGCGCTCGAGCGGCGTCATCGTGACGTGGTCGCGCTGACCATTCAGGACACCAGCGAGAAATCGCTCGAGACCCTGGACAATTTCTTTCGCGAGGTGGCGGCGCTTGGGTAAATTCAAACCGGTGCGGCCCAAGAAGGCCGCGCAGCCGCAGGTGAAACCAGGCGTCCCGTGCCTGGTCATCGTCATTGCCGCCGTCATTCTGGTGGGCGTACTTTTGTTCGTGGTGATGAAATATGCGAGTTGACGGACGTATCCCGGGGCAACTGCGGCCCACGCAGATCACGGCCGGCTACCTGGCCACGGCCGAGGGCTCGGCCCTGATCACGGTCGGCAACACGCGCGTGCTGTGCGCCGCGTCGATCGAGAACGGCGTGCCGTCATTTTTGCGCAACAGCGGCAAAGGCTGGGTCACGGCCGAGTACTCCATGCTGCCGCGCGCCACACTGACGCGCACCCCGCGCGAAGTGTCGAAAGGCCGCGCGTCCGGCCGCACGCATGAGATCCAACGTCTGATCGGCCGCGCGCTGCGCTCGGTGGTCGACATGAGCGCGCTGGGCGAACGCACGGTCACGCTCGATTGCGACGTGATCCAGGCCGACGGCGGCACGCGCACGGCGGCCATCACCGGCGCGTTCGTGGCGCTGGCCCTGGCGCTCAAACCGATGGTCACGGCCGGCATTCTGAAGCGCATGCCGCTGAACGACTACCTGGCCGCCACCAGCGTGGGGATCCTGAAAGGCGTGCCGCTGCTCGATCTCTGTTACGAAGAAGACTCGCGCGCCGACGTCGACATGAACATAGTGATGACCGCCCGCGGCCGCTTCATCGAACTGCAAGCGACGGCCGAACACGAGTCCTTCGACGACACCTCCCTGGCCTCAATGGTCGCGCTGGCGCGGGCGGGCATCGCGGAGTTGATCGCGCTGCAACGGGCCGCGGTCGAACTATCTTGAAGCTTTACTGCGCGACGACCAGCTCCGGCAAACTGCGCGAATTCCGCCTGGCCGGGCTGGATGTGGAGGTGTTGACGGGC
>DOZZ01000038.1:12220-12801 GCA_003517725.1 Bryobacterales bacterium
GCGGGCATCGAGAATCGCGCCGCGCGCTTCGTCTGCGTTTTGGCGCTGGTCGATCAAGACGGCGTGGTCGGCACCTACCGGGGCGAAGTAGCGGGCGAAATCCTGACGGCCCCGCGCGGCGCCGGCGGCTTCGGCTATGACCCACTGTTCTGGTACGAACCGCTGAAGCGCAGCTTCGGCGAACTCAGCAACGAAGAGAAATTCGCGGTAAGCCACCGCGGCCAGGCGCTGCGCCTCCTCCAAGACCGAACAGCCGGAGCGTAACTTACAGCGCGCGTCCGCCAGTTATGAAGGCTGTCACGAAGCTTGTGGCGCGGCTTTGAAGCTGCAACTGGCTTCAGCCGGCCTGGCGATCGAAAAGCGTATCCCTACCGACGGCGCAGTGCTGTCAGCGCGAGTAGGTTTCTCGACCCGCGTCAGGCCCTTGAGGCCCACGCAAGTCTCCCGAGGGTGCAATCTGCCACGAATCCGCACCAGCTTTCTCCGTTAAGATGAACCCAGCATGCGCACCATCTTCCACGTCGACATGGACGCGTTTTTCGTGTCCGTGGAAGAGCTCTTCGACCCCAGCCTGAAACATA
>DOZZ01000038.1:12941-14721 GCA_003517725.1 Bryobacterales bacterium
CGCCATCTTTCTCGATGGCCACCCCGAACGCTACCGCGAGTCCTCGCGCAAAGTGCGCCTGGTGCTCGAAAGCTTCTCGCCGCTGGTCGAGATGGCGTCGATCGATGAAGCCTATCTCGACATGACCGGCACGGCGCGTCTGCACGGGCCGCCGCTGGCCGCCGCCCACGCCGTGCATGCGGCCATCGCGCGCGAAACGCAGCTGAACTGCTCCATCGGCATCGGGACGTCCCGGCTAATCGCCAAGATCAGCTCGGACCAGGCCAAGCCTCACGGCATCCTACAGGTCTGGCCCGGCGCCGAAGCGGCTTTCCTGGCGCCTCTGCCGGTGCGCAAAATTCCCGGCGTGGGCGCCAAAACTGAGCAGCGCCTGCGCGATTTAGGGGTAACCCGCGTGTGCGACCTAACCCAACTCGGGCCGCGCCGCCTGGAGCGCGAACTTGGCGCCTGGGGCATAGCCCTGGCCGGCAAAGCGCTGGGGCAGGACGCTGGCGGGTGGTTCGACGCCGGCGTAGGCCAACGCGACGCCGCCAAATCCATCAGCCACGAACACACCTTCACAAACGATACGGCCGACCCAGCCGTGCTTGAGGCGACTCTGGGCCGGCTCAGCCAAATGGTCGGCCGCCGCCTGCGGGAGCAGGGCGTAGCGGGCCGGACCATCCAGCTGAAGCTGCGCAACAGCGCCTTCGAAACCATCACCCGGGCCCACACCCTCGCCCGGCCGACGAATCTGGATCCACCCATCTGGGACGCTATCCGGGATCTTTTCCGGGCCAACTGGCGGGCGGGGACGGCGGTGCGTCTGCTGGGCGTGCAGGTTTCGGGCTTCGAAACGGAAGCCCCGCAGAATGAACTGTTCGACCGTGCGCCGGTAGAGCGCTGGCGGGACGCGACCACGGCCGCCGACAAGCTGCGCGACCGCTTCGGCGACGGCGTGGTGGGCTTAGGTGGGGCGCTAGGGGCCAATTTCCGCGAAAAGACCCACGAGGCTATGCCTCTCCCCAAAGAAAAAACCGAGCCGAATCAATAACTTCCAAATTTTCTGCGGGTGCCACGGTAGTTTTGCCCGAAAAGCCCTTGCGCCCGGCCGGGAGCCTCGCGTATTCTAAGGAAGTCGCCGAAACACAGACCGCCAAACACGACGCGGCAAGGCGGCGCACGGTCCGATAAAAAAGATTGATGCGCTTGCCAAGCTGAGTTTTGAATGGTACGTTAGACAAAGAAGTCTGAGCAAGGAATGGTAACAAACCCATCCGGGCCTCCGGGTGGTGTGGTTAACGGCCTTCCTGGTAGTTCTTTCAAGACACAGTTTTTACCGAGTGACCCGGTTGTGATGGCCTCTTGCGCCGCATCTTCCGGGAAAGCGAGGTAAGCAAGTTTCGAGGCCCGTCATCCGGTCCCATTTTTAAAAATTTGGGATTTGATGTACGCAGATCTTTGACAATCTGGTTGGAAGCACTAAGAACTTCGTCAGAACTCTGAGTTTTACCGGAGCGATTATTTATCTCACAGTTTCAAATGAGAGTTTGATCCCGGCTCAGAATCAACGCTGGCGGCGCGCCTAACACATGCAAGTCGAACGAGAAAGCCCGCAAGGGTGAGTACAGTGGCGTACGGGTGAGTAACACGTGGATCATCTACCTTTTAGTGGGGAATACCGTTGGGAAACCGACGACAATACCGCATAATCCCGAGAGGGGAAAGCAGCAATGCGCTGAAAGAGGAGTCCGCGGCTGATTAGCTAGTTGGCAGGGTAATGGCCTACCAAGGCAACGAT
>DOZZ01000091.1:0-13455 GCA_003517725.1 Bryobacterales bacterium
TTGAATCCGCGCATCTTCATGCCGGTGCGCTCGAACGCAGCAGGGCCGCGTAGGCCGCGGCGTCGTCGACGTCGACCAGAATGCCGGGGTCATCGACGTCCACGAAGCGCGTCTGTTCGCGATGCCGATGGATTACTTCGCGGGCGCTCGCGTCGATCGGCAGCGCCAGTAATTCGGCGGCGATGGAACGCGCGAAGAAGATGGGATGCCCGTGCCGTCCTTGATACTGCGGAATCGCCAGCAGCGCGGGCGAGCTCACAATTCTTGCGATCGTTGCGTCCCGAACCGCCGGATGATCGACCAAGGTCAGCAGAATGTGCTCGGCTTCAGGCATCGACCGCAGCCCGGCCTGCAGTGAGCTTAACTGACCCGCGCGATACTCCGGGTTTCCGACGAACGACGTTTGCGCCCCGCGCGCCAGGCCCTCGCGTATACCTGCCGCGTCATATCCCAGCACCACCGTCACTTGGCGGCAGTGCCGCGCAAACAGCTCGATCAGCGTGTCGAGAAAGGTCTGCCCACTGAACGGCAGCAGCGCCTTATGCGAACCCATGCGGCGCGACTCGCCGGCCGCCAGAATCAGGCCATCGATTGTGCCGGTCACGCCTGCGCCGGTCACGCCAGCAGTGCCCGGAACCGCTCCTGGGTCGTGATGGTCTTGGCTGCCGCGCGCCACGCGCCATCCGCCCCGCGCCGCACGGCGATCATCTCGGCCACGACCGCGATGGCGATTTCTTCAGGCGTCACGGCGCCGATCTCCAAACCCATCGGCGCGAACAGCCGCTCTTCGCCGTTCTCGTTCCGGAAGGCGGCTTCTCCGGCGTGCAGTTCTTTCAGGACGTTGATCACCTTGCGCCGGCTGCCGATCATCGCGATATAGCGGGCCGGCGTCGCCAGCGCCCACTCGAGCACGCGCATGTCGTCGCGATGGCCGCGCGTGACAATGATCAGGTAGGTCGAGCTGGTCACCTGCAGCTTGGGGAACACCTGTTCGTACGGCTCGGCGAAGACGGCGTCCACGTCCGGGAAGCGCTCGCGGTTGGCGAACAGCTCGCGGTCGTCCACCACGGTGCAGGCGAAACCCGCAGTGCCCGCCGTCGCCGCCAGGCTCTTCGAGATGTGGCCCGCGCCGAAGATGATGGCGCGCGGCGGCGGCAGCACCGCTTCTATAAAGATGTCCAGCTGCCCGCCGCAGATGAGCCCGCTGTCGTAGGCGGCGTCCTGGTTCAGGTTGAAGCTCATGTGGCGCGGCTTGCCGGTGGCCATTACCTCGCGGGCCGCGTTCCAGACCTCCGCCTCGACGCATCCGCCGCCGATGGTGCCGGCCATCGAGCCGTCTTCCCGCACCAGCAGTTTGGCGCTCTCGAAGCTCGGAATGGACCCGCGCACCTGCACGATGGTGGCGATGGCGCACTTCTGCCCCAAGCGCCGCAACCGCATCATCTCGTCATAAACGTCCATGAGCCACCACAGGAATTATAGCCGTCACGGCATGCGCAGCGTGCCCACCAGATCGGTGACGCGCGGGATCTTCTGCCGGCTCAGGAAGCCCGCCAGTTCACGCGCCACGCGGCCCGTCGCGCCGGGATCCCAAAAGCTGGCCGTGCCGACCTGCACGGCGCGCGCTCCGGCGATCAGGAATTCGGCGGCATCTTCGCCGCTGGCAATGCCGCCCAGTCCGATCACCGGGATGCGCAGCGCGCGCGCCGCCTGGTACACCATGCGCAGGGCGATCGGCTTGATCGCGGGCCCCGAAAGGCCGCCGAAGCCGTTGGCGATGCGCGGCCGCCGCGTCTTGGCGTCGATGGCCAGCGCAATGAACGTGTTGACCAGCGAGACGGCGTCCGCTCCGCCCTCCTGCGCCGCCAGCGCCGCCGGTTCAATCTGGGCGACGTTGGGCGAGAGCTTGACCCACAGCGGCCGGCGTGTCAGGCGGCGCACGGCCGCCACCAGTTCGCTCAGCGCCGGCAGGTCGTTCGAGAAAAAGATGCCGCCGTGTTGCGTATTGGGGCACGAGACATTCAGCTCATAGCCGGCGATGCCCTCGGCGGCATCAAGCACGCGCACCACTTCGCAGTAGTCTTCGGCCGCGAAGCCGAAGACGTTGACGAATACCGGCGTGCGCCAGCCCCGCAGCACCGGCAGTTTGTCGCGCACAAAGGCGTGCACGCCCACATTCTGCAGTCCCACGGAGTTCAACATGCCGGCCTCGGCCTCCCACAGCCGGGGCGCGCGGTTGCCTTCGATGGGTTCGCGCGAAAGGCCCTTGACGACGAAACCGCCCAGCGTCTCCAGGTCCACCATGTGCTCGAATTCCAGGCCGTAGCCGAAGGTGCCGGATGCCGCCAGCACCGGATTGCGCAGGGTCAGGCCGCAGAGCTCGACCGATAGATCCGGGGCGTTCACCGGGCCGCCCGGTCGCCCCGCGGGCCGGGCATGCCGGACGTGAAAACTTCGGCCAGCACCCGCCCTACGCTCGACGAGGGCGCCGCCACGTCCAGCACGCGTGCCAGGGTGGGCGCCACATCCACGGCGGCGATGCGGTCTTCGAAATCCTGATCGCTGAAACCCGGTCCCCAGAAAATGGCCGGTACGCGCACATCGTAGTTATAGAGCGAACCGAACGAGACGCCGCGCGTTTCGCCGGTGTCCTCCAGGTAGCCCGGCAGGTACGACAACATGACGTCGCCGGAGCGCGTGGCATGGAAGCTGTTGCGCATGCGCTGGGCCCACTCGCCGGTGTGCGAGCAGTCGCCGTCGGCGGTGTAGAACGCCTGCACCGGTCCGCCGGCGAGCGCGGCCTTACCGGCCGCCAAGCGCATCTCGCGGGTCACCTTTTCCGGGTTTTTCAGATAGAGAAAAGGATAGATATAAGTTTCTATGCGGCGTCCGGGATTGGGGCCGAAGTGCGTGGCCAGAGCCTTCTCGATGGAGGTCGCCAGCGCCTGGCCGCTTACGCGGTGGCCGCCGGTTGAAGTGTCGGGAGCGCCGTGCAGACTGGTCATCGCCAGCGTCGCTTCCACGCCGTCCGCCGTCAGGAAGGCCAGCAGATTTTCGATTTCGGAGTCCAGATGCAGCAGCAGTTCACGCATCAGCGGTGAGTCGCCACCCTCGGCCCGCGCCAGTTTCCCGAAGCTGTCCAGGACTACGGTCACCAGGTCGCCGGCCGGGCCGCGCCCCAGCTTTTGGTTGCGGATCAGAGCGGTCAGAAAATCGAACTCATAGGAGAGCCCGAAGGGCGAAGCCTGCCACCCCCGCAGCGATTCCTGCGGCTGGGCCGCGTCCACGCGAAAGCTGCGCAGCGGCGGGGCGCCCGCCGCGGCGTGCATCGCGCGCCACTCAAAGGTGCGTGGCTCATCCGGAGCATTCTTGGCGGCAAAGCTGGTGAGCCAGGTGTTTGGCGGCCCGGCGGAAAGCTGAAACTTTCCTTTTGAATCGGTGCCGTAGAGTGAAGATTCTTCGGGCTTACCTAGACCCGCGCCGAGCTCCGCGAGGTGAGTATCAGAGCTTATCCAAAAGGTGCGGTTGCGCGTATCAGCCAAGCGCACCTGTTCAGAAAGCGTGGTGGCCTGGAGCCGTGCGGGACTGGCCGCGATCACGCTACGTTGGGCCCAGCGGTCGGCTACGATGCCATGCCCGGCCGGGTAAGCGCCGGTTTGCAGCGTGGCCAGCGCCGAAGATGAGAAGCTGGAGGCATTGAGCGAACAGTCCGGGAAAAATGAACCTTCTTCCATTAGCCGGCGCAGGCCGCCGGACCGCAGCCAGGGCTCGGCGGCTATCAGCGTGTCATAGCGTAAGGCCTCCGGCATCAACCAGATAACCAGTTTGGAGCGTTTGCGCGAAGGGGCTGCCAAGGCAGGCGCGGCCGCCGCCAGGGCACCTGAAATCGTTTTGAAAAACTTACGCCGATTGGCAAAAAACACTGTAGGAAAGTCTAGCAAATACCGATGTACCTGATATAAACTGTGCGGTATATAACGTTACACCGTACCCGACGAACTTCATGTCAGATTACATTCTCACGCTTGCCGCCTCCCAACGCCGGCAAAAAGGGTTGAGCCTGCAACAGATTTCTGCAGCCACCAAGATCACCGTTCGGTGTCTCGAAGCGATTGAGGTCGGGGACTTTAAACGCCTCCCCGGCGGTATTTACAACACCAGTTATATCCGTCAATATGCTCGCGCCATAGATATCGACGAATACGAACTGCTGGGTTTTTACCACAGCAGCACCGGCGCACCGCAGGTGACGCCCCAAATCGAAAAGGTCGAAAACCCCTCGGTGCGGGGCTTCCGACCTCTCTTTCAGCAGTAGTCAGGGGTTACAGCGGCGGCTCGGGAGGAGACGGCCCGCGGCCCTGCGACCGCTCGGCTCGTTTCACCTGGAGCGTTAGCTCACGGTGGGAGCGCAGAACGGTTACGGATGTCGTGATTTTTCCGCGCGACGCGCGCATCAGGCTGCTGATCTCGCGCGGCGTAGTCACCACGGTTCCATCGATGCGGGTGATCACATCGCCCGCCTTCAGGCCACCCCGTTCGGCTGGGGAGTCGTGCACCACCGAGCGCACGAGCACGCCCTCTTTCACCCCGAAGAATTCCGCCAGCTGCGGACTCAGCTCCTCGCCCTCAATGCCCAGCACCCCCATCTGCCAGCCCATCGTTGGCCTCGGCATCATAGGCATATCGGGCATCGCTGGCATGGGAGGCATATGCTGCAGCGCGCCCTCCAGGTCCCTCATTCTTTCCTGGTCGAACCCGGGCCATGAGCGCGCCGCGAGAGTCGCGGTCAAGGTCTGGCCGGCATGGTTGCGCCAGATGCCCAGTGTGCACCGGCGCCCCGCCGGCGTCTCGCCCACCATGCGCGTAAACTGCTCTACCCCTTCAACGCGCTGGGCGTTGTAATCCAGCACAACGTCGCCAACGCGCAGGCCGGCGTTGGCCGCCGGGCTGCCCTCTTCGACGCTCTTCACTTCGACGCCGTGCTCCTCGCGCAAGCCCAGTGTCTGGGCGCGCTCGTGGTCGATCTCTTCCACGCCCACGCCCAGAAAGCCGCCGCCGTGACGTATATGGACCATGGTGCGCACTCGCGGCGCGGGGGCCGGGGCGGGCGCCGGGGGCGGAGGCTGCGCCCCGGCCGGCATAGCCAGAGCCGCGAGCACCGCACAGGGTAACCAAAGCTGTTGTCTCATCGCGATCACCTCATCTTGATTTGATAAACCATCATCTTTTTTTGATATAAATTCTGCCGTTGCCGGCCAGCCGCAGCACCGGCCCACCGCTGCCGTTGATGGCGCCGTCGGCGCGGACCGAACCGCCGTCGGACCGGATGTTCACGTCCGGAAAATCCGAGCTGATCGAGCGCGTGTCGGTCGAGCCTTCGTTCTCGGCGCGCAGCATCACGCGCACATTGGCCGGAATGAAGACCGTGATATCGCCGGCCATGGTGGAGAGAAACGAATCGCGCAGCCCGTTGCCCGGCAGCAGCCGCGCCACAATGCTGCCGGTGGCGGTCTCGACGTGCACCGCTCCGGAAACATCGTTGAGGCGAATAGCTCCGCTGGCGCTTTCGCAGTGCACGCCGGGCGCGGCGCCCACCTGAATGGGACCGCCGGAGTTGCGCGCCGTGACTTTACCGCGCGCGCTGACGATCTGGATTGGCCCGCCCGCAGTCGTGGCGGTGACCAGGCCGCCGGCCTCCTGGATGTGGATCCCGCCGCCCGCCGTGAAAGCTCGGATAGTTCCATTCACGCGCTGCACCACAATGTCGCCGCCGCCGGTTTCGAGCACGGCATCGCCCCGCAGCATGTCAGCCAGAATGGCGCCGCCAGCCGAGTCGATGCGCACCATGCCGCCGATCTCGCCGAGGGAAGTCGCGCCGCCCTGCGTGTCGACGACGACGCCGCCCTTCACGCGGTGCACCGTTACTTTGCCGGCGCCGGTGCCGGCCTGGACCGAGCCATCCAGGTCGGCCACCTCGATGTTGCCCATCCGGGTGCTCAGCGCCAGTGAGGGCAGCTGCCGCGGCACGGTCACCTGCAGTTCGGTTTCGGGCTCGCCCTCAAGGTCCAATTCCATGGCGCGATTACGCCGCACCAGCGAGATTTCGAACGCGTCCAGGCGGGCCCGCGCCGCGGCCTCGCTGCGCGCCCGCACACGCTGCACCAGGTGGTAATGCAGGCGCCGGCCAACCCCGCCGTGAACCGTAACGCTGCCGTTGCCGCGAATCAGCAGCGGCGTCAGAGCCGGCAGGTTTTCAGAGGCGTCGGTGGTCTGCACCCAGAAGGGCCCCTCGCGATGCAGCGGAGGCGCCGCCGTCACCGGCATCGCCGAAATGATCAAGATCGCCGCCAGTCGCATGTCTAAAAAGTCCCCACTGACGCGCGCATATCTTCGAGCGCGCCGCGCACTTTCAGCCGCACGTACTGGTTATCTTCCTTGCGCATCACGCTTTGCAGCACGCCTACCAGCGATTGATCGCGGTGCGCGGTCAACAGGTCGATAGCCTGGATCCGCACACCCGGATTGGCATCGTTTTCGAGCACACGCGCCAGTGTTTGCCGGACTTGCGGATCGCCTCCGAAAGTCTTCAAGCCTTCGATGGCCTTCAACCGCACGCCGGGGTTCGGATCGTTTTGCAGGCGATCCACCAGTGCGTTGCGCACATCGGCCAGCGCTGCGTGGTCCTTCAACATGTCGACAGATTCCACGCGCACGCCGGCATTGCTCTCGTCGTGCAGGGCCTCGATCAGAAGCTTGCGCACCTCGGGATCGTCAATGCTGCCCGAAACAGTCTGACGCCGCGTATGGTCTACCGCGATCTGCACGCGGCCCGAGGCATCGGCCTGCACGGAGCGCACATTCAGCAGCCCGGCCTGCACTGGACTGCCACTCCCGAACTGGGGCGCCAGCCGCGCGCCGAAGAACCCGATGGCCACCAGCGCCAAGGCACCCACTGGCACGCGGAAGCCCACGCTGTGCGATAAGAGTGAGCGCAGTTCGCGCGTGAACCAGTTGGAGGGCTCCGGCGGCACAACGTCGCGGCTGGACTCTACGGCGCGGGCCAGCTCATGCCGGCACTCGGCCAGCAGTTGGGGGGGCTCGGGCACGGCCGCCGCGTCGCACGCCTGCAGCATGTGGCGGTAACGCTGCAATTCCGCCGCGCACTCGGGGCATTCCGAGCAATGCTGCTCCAGCCGCTCTTCGCTCTCGGCCGAAAGCTCGCCGTAGAGATACAGCGCCAGGTCCGGAATAATGGCCGCGCAGCTCATACAAATTCCCCCAGCACCACGCGCATTTTCTGGGTGGCGCGGAACAGGCAGTTCTTGGCCGCCTCTTCGCTGGTCCCCAGCACTTCGCCGATATTCTTGAGCCGCAGCCCCTGGTAATGACGCAACTCAAACACCATGCGCTCGCGGGGCGTCAGGTCATCCAGCGCCACGCGGATGCGCGCCGTTAACTGGTTGTTGAGGGTGTGGCGCTCGGGGTCGGTATAGGGCGCGTGGGTTCGCACGCTGTCCATCCGGTCGAGCGGTCCCTCGGCGGTTTCGACGATCGAATTTTCTTCGCGTCTCACTTTGCGTTTCCTCAAATGGTCCAAACAGATATTCGTCACGATGCGGTACAGCCAGGTATGAAAGCTGCAGTCGAAGCGGAACAGGTGCAGATTCTTAAACACGCGCAACAGCGCCTCCTGGTACACGTCTCGAGCATCTTCGGGCGAGCGCAAGAGGTTCATCGCCAGCCTCAGCACACTCTGGTCGTACGCCCGCACCAGCCGTTCGAACGCGTCCTCATCCCCCTGCTGGGCGGCGCGTATCAGTCCGGCTTCGTCGAGCGGAGCAGCGGTTTTGACGCTGGTGGCTCCGGCAGGTGGCATGCGGTCACCAGGATAGACGAGGGCGGCGCGAAAAGGTCACGCGCCCAGCACGTGATGAGCTTGGCTTCGGTCATCTCTTCCATGGCGTAGCGCGGCTCCTCGCGCCCCAGGCCGCTCTGCTTGACGCCGCCATAGGGCATCTGGTCCACGCGGAACTGCGGTGTCTGGTTGATGTGGATGCCGCCGACCGCGGCCTGTCGCGCGACGCGAAAAGCGGTTTCGAGGTCGCGCGTGTAGAAGCCGGCCTGCAAGCCGTAATGGGAATCGTTCAGCATGCCCACCGCGTCTTCAAACACGCTGTTGCCCGCCGCCAACGCCGGAGCGATTCTATGCAGCGCCAGATTGAGCGGAAAGTTGAAGGGCGTGATAGCCGCCACCACGCCCACTGGCTCGCGCAGCATCAACCCGCGCCGGCCGAAGCCGCCGGGAGCCGCGTCAATGGGCACCTCTTCGCCATGCAGCGGCTGGCCTCTTCCGAAGCGAACAGCAGCGTCATGGCCGCGCGCGGCGCAAGATTTCGGCACGCTCAGCGACGCCCGCGCCACCGTCGATCCATCAAACGGCGCACAGGGGCCGTCTGCGTGCTCATAAAAGGCGTGCCGTCGATCCACAGCGGAGAGTCGTGCAGCCGGGATTTCATTGAATAATTTTAACGAAAGCTGTACAGTCGGACGACTGAGCTGCTGACCGCCATGGGCGCATATGAATTCAGCTTGCCTTCGCCACTTCTTCGAGCATTCCGCCGACCTGCTGGCAACCCTGTCATCCGATCTGAAGCTGCGGCAAACTAACGCCGCGTGGCAAACGGTGCTGGGATGGGATGGTGAGCAGTTGTCGGGCCGGCCGCTCGAGTCGCTGTTGCGCGGCGCGGATGGCGCGGCATTGCAGCAAGCTCTCGAAACTCACGAAGCGCTTGAGGTTTCGATCGCGCATCGGGGTGGCTCATACCGCAATTTTTCGCTCTCTCTGGCGAAGGTTGACGGCGAGTTGTGTTGTGCCGCGCGGGCCAGTCCCGGCGAAGCCTACCTGGCAAATCAGATTCTGGCCGGGTCGATTCCCCATCTGGTGTGGCTGGCGGCCCGCGATGGCGTGCCCCAATATGTGGACCAGCACTGGCGCGACTTCACCGGCTGGGAACCGCAACAGCCGGAGACCAAGCAGTGGCTCACGGCGGTGCATCCCGACGACCGCGCGGAGGCCGGCAACTTATGGACGCGCGCCACGGGCGAGGGCGGGCCGTTTCAGGCCCAATGCCGGCTGCGCTCGAAGTCAGGAGATTACCGCTGGTTTCTGGCCAGTGCCCTGCCCTTGCGCTCACCGCACGGCGATGTCCACCACTGGCTGGGCACGTGTACCGACATCCACGAACTGCGGCAGGCGCAAGACGCTCGCGAGGCGCAATCGCGGGGCCTGGCAACCATACTTGAAAGCATCACCGACAGCTTTTTCGCGGTGGATCGCGGCTGGTGCTTCACCTATTTGAATAACCAGGCCGAGCGCATGCTGCAGGTCCGCCGCGAAGACGTACTTGGGCGCAGTATCTGGAACGTATTTGGGAGCGGGGATGGACCGTTTAAGCAATATTTTCGGGACGCGATGGAGCGCAGCATCCTCACCGAATTTGAGGAATTCTACGAGCCGCTGCAGTTGTGGATCGAGGTCCGCGCGTATCCCACGCCGGACGGGCTCGCCGTGTATTTCCGGGACACGACGGAGAAACGGCGCCTGGCGGAGCAGTTGCGGGAATCGACCAAGCTGGAGATCACGGGCATCCTGGCCGGCGGCGTGGCGCATGATTTTAATAACCTGCTGACCGGCATCATCGGGAACGCCAGCCTGGCGCAAAGCATGCTGCGCGATGGCGAGCCGATCGACCATATGCTGGCCGCCATCGTGCACTCGGGTGAACGCGCGGCGGCGCTCACGCGCCAGCTGCTCGAATACTCCGGACGAGGACATTTCGTAATCGGGAAAGTGGATGTCTCGGCGCTGGTCGCGCAGGTGCAGCCGCTGATCCAAACCGCCGCGGGTAAAATTAAAATCCGGCTCGTGCTCGGCTCTCACCTGCCCTTGGTGGAGGCTGACGACGCGCAGCTCCGGCAGGTGCTGTTCAACCTGATCATCAACGCGAGTGAGGCCATCGGCGACACGCCGGGCGGCGTTATCGAGATCCACACCTTCGCGCTTGAAGTGGACGCGGCCTGGCTGCGCGATCATGTGGTGCACGGGACGTTGAACCCCGGCCGGCACGTATGCCTCCAGGTTTCCGACAGCGGCTGCGGCATCGACCCGGCCATTTTGGGCCGCATCTTCGACCCGTTCTTTACTACTAAATTCACGGGCAGAGGGCTGGGCTTGGCAGCCGCGGCGGGGATCATCCGCTCGCATCGCGGCGCGATGCTGGTGGAGAGTACCCCGCGCCAGGGGACCACATTTCAGATTTTCTTTGCGGCGCTTTGAAGTGGAGCAGCACTAAGCGATCTCCCAAAGCTTGTAATTGACGCGATCGCGCGCACCCCATAGATATTTATAGCGTTCGGTCTGCCGCAGAAAGTCGACCTCTTCCAAGCCTTCGGCGACGGCGTTGTCAATGACCCAGCCGAGCAGCACGGCCCCGGGGCTCAGCCGGGGGGTCGAGGGATCATAGCCGCTCAGATAGCAATAGAGCGCCGCGCCGGTGGTGAAGCAGTACGTCGCGGCCGCCGCTACACCGCCGATCCAAAGCAGAGACAAGCGGAGATGGCCGGTGCCGAGAAAGCCGGCCGCAACCTCGCGATGGAAGCACTCAAGCGAAGGGTCGAGACTGCCCCAACGCGCGTGATGCAGCCGGACGAATTCATCAAAGTGCTGAGCGAAGCTGGCTTGGTCCACGTTGGTAAAGCGCAGGTCGAAACCCTTCGAGAGCTTGTTGCGCGCGCGCCGGACATCGGTGCGATGCTTTGGGTCGAGCGTTTCGGGATAGCTTTTCAGGTCGAGCACGGGGCAGATCGAACAGGCTTCGGGCCGCCCGCGATCCAACAGTCCGGCGCCGCATCGAAGCTCCTGCAGATCCAGCACGTCCCAACGATGCCGCTCATTGCCTAGAAAGTGGCAGACGGCCGCGGCGCATTCCGCTTCCCGGCCCGGCGCGAACAACAGGTCGCCATAGTCACTGATTCCGGCTCCCAAAAACGACACGGTGCGCTGCTCGAGGCCCCAGTGGAAGAGTGGCGCGAACCCGATCAGTTGCTGGCCATCGCGCAGGGCCAAGCCCCAGATTTCGCCTCCCCCGAACAGGCGCCTGGTCCAGGGCAGCAGCCATTGCGGGGACTGAAAAGGCGTGGCGCGCGGGCATTGCCGCCACAACTCCGACCACGTCGGCTCCCAGCGCTGCAAGCCTTCATAGGTATCGATGACGTCGATCGTCATCGCCCACTCAGCCGTTCGTAAACATCAAAGTAGCGCTTTATCACGCGATCTTCGCTGAAATCAGCAAGTGCCACGCCGCGGCAGACGGCGGGGTCGAGATAGCAGCACTTTCGAATGGCGTCGGCCATCTCGCGGGCATCGCTGACCAGAAATCCGGTCACGCCGTCCCGCACAATCTCGGGGAGCGCGCCGGATCGGAATGCGACCGCGGGCGTTCCACACATGGCGGCCTCCATGGTGACGAGCGAGCTGGTTTCGGGAGCCAGACTGGGCACCAGCAGACAGCGCGCTGCCGATAACAGCCGGCTCTTGCGCCGCGGACCGGCCACGCCGATGAACCGCCGCCGGGCATCGCAGCGAGGCCGGATCTGTTCCCGAAAATAACGCTGGTGCTCCTCGTAATTGTGGACCTCCCCCGCCAGCAGGAACGGGACCTCGGCAAGTTCAGCGGCCTCGAGGGCAATGTGAAAACCTTTCTCCGGACAGATGCGGCCTAAGCCCAGGGCGAAGCCACGTTTGACCACGTCTGGACGGTACAGTCCTGGCGAGACGCCGTTCGGAATGAACGGCAGAAGGTTGGCCGCTGGCGGGCATGCTTGCTGCTGCGTTTGAGAGACGCAATGGATCCACGTGTCGGGCCGGGCGATCGAGAAAACCTTGTGATCGTACCAGTCGGGCGGGAGGTGCAAGGTGGCCAGAACCGGAACGCCAGGAGCGGGCAGGTAGTGGCAAAAATCGAGTCCATGCAGGTGCACCAGATCGGGCTTCCACTGTTCGATGGCTTGCGCGATCGCGGTTCGGTAGCGTGCCCAGACGCGCGGCTTCGTAGATGCGTCGATCAGACCTTGCGGGAACGGCGTGGTAAGCAACTCGCCCGCTACCGAGGAGCCTTCCGGCGCGACTACGAACGAGTGGTGTCCCGCGCGGCAGAGCGCTTGATCGAGCATGACGAGCACGTGTTCCGCGCCGCCCGCCACGCCCGCATGGACCGGAGCCAGAGGGTAGCCCACATTGAGCACTCTCATCGACATGACGCCGCCAGTTCCCTCCAGCGTTCGCCGGTTAGGCCCCAGGGCAGACGCTCATAATGCAGCATTCCGGCGTGGGGCGGGTGCGCAAAGTTGTACGGCGGCGCGCGCCGAAACTGTTCCGGGACGACCGCAAAATCCTGAAGCACATGCGCCTGCGATCGATAGCAATCCAGCATGCGCTTTTTTCGCAGCGCGTCCTCCGGGGGAAGCGGACGCACGAACGCAGCTTCACCATTGGGCAGGAACACACCGGTTTCGAGTGCGCCGTCGCGCGCATGATACGAAGTCATTTCGAACAGCGGCGTGGCATGGCCGGCACAGCGGTGCACGGCAAACGCCGTCGAGTCGTGGTCCGGATGGCCGCCCTCATAAGGTTGCGTGAGAATCAGGTCGGGGCCGAGGATCGCAAGCTGTTCGGCCAGACTGGCACAGAGCCGCGGCAACTGAAGCATGGTCTCCTGATCCATGAAACCGAGCTGGATAGCGCGTTGCGGCGCTATCCCGGCCAGCCGCAGAGCACACTTGAGTTCCCGGCGGCGCGCCCCAGCATACTCCTCACGAGTGGCGAGGCCCGCGCGTAGCGCGTCAGCGGGGTCTCGCGGTGAGCCGTCGGTGACGTGGAGGATGGTGACGCCGCGCAAATGGCCGAGCAGGGCTCCCGCGCCGATCACCTCGTCATCGGGATGCGCTACGACAATGACGACGTGCCTGGCTTGTTCGATTTCGTGCACGCGGCAACGACTACACGTCCCAGGCCATAGTGATGGCTCATCCCAAGATCTTCGACGGCGCGGCTCGCGCCGATCGCCGTAAAGCCGGCCGATAGCAGCATCGGTTCCATTTCGTGAAACTCCCAGGGTCTTTGGCGCATAGCCGCATCGGAGCGCTGCCAGGCCCACTCGAGCAGGCGGAACATCGTGATCTCGGTAACGCCGATTCGAGTTGCCGGGTCGAATCGGCCGCGCAAAATGAACGCGTGATCGGTCTGCACTTCAGAGAACGTGTGGTTCCAGCGCTCTCCATAAGCCGCACTTGTATTCACATCGAAAACAAATGTCGCGGCGGGTTTCAGCGCGGCATGCACGTTGCACAGCACGCGACACAGGTCATCGGCCCCGCCAAGTGTCCCGCGCCGCAACA
>DOZZ01000091.1:13470-27299 GCA_003517725.1 Bryobacterales bacterium
TTTTTGAAAACAAAAGCTGTTCGAGCGCCGGTGTTTGCCATGTATGGAGCGAGCGGGCCCAATGGCGATCGTAGAACCAGGCAAATGCATCGTAGGGCGAATTCATTTCAATTGAGCGCATGTCAAGCTGATTTTAGTAAAAATTAAGTTAAAAATATTCTTGAAAAACATGACAGATACATCGGTAAACACCTAGCTAACCTGTATTTTGAAAGCGTAAATGTTTGCAAAATGGGAAAAACTAGGCGAGACTATTCTAATGAATAGCGTACTCGTAACGGGGGGCGCAGGATTTATTGGTAGTCACCTTGTGGGCCATTTGCTGGAAACGGGCTGGAATGTTACCACAATAGATAATTTTGATCCTTTCTATGCACGGGAAGACAAATTATTGAATCTTTCTGGCTATCGAGCGCGCCGGAACCTGCGCGTTTTAGAGCTGGATGTCAGAAATTATCCGGAGTTGATTGCCCATGCGGCGGGCCGTTATGATGTGATCGTCCACTTGGCTGCGAAAGCGGGCGTGCGCCCGTCGATCGCGGATCCCGGCGACTACGTGGAGACGAACGTCAACGGGACCCAGAACATGCTCAGTTTCGCGCGGCATTGCGGCGCGCCGCAGTTCGTATTCGCGTCGAGCAGCAGCGTGTACGGGGTGAATCCGCGGGTGCCGTGGTCCGAGAATGACCATGTTCTGATGCCGATCAGCCCTTACGCCGCCACCAAAGTAAGCGGCGAACTGTTGGGCCATGTCTACGCTCAGTTGTTTGGCATTCGCTTCATCGCCTTGCGCTTCTTCACGGTATATGGACCGAGGCAGCGGCCCGACCTGGCCATCCACCGTTTCGCGCGGATGATGACGCAGGGGCTCCCGATTCCCGTGTTTGGAGACGGCAGCACGCGCCGCGACTACACCTACGTTGAGGAAGTGGTGCAAGGGATCGCCGCGGCCATGAAGTATGACCGCACTCTCTTCGAGATCATTAATCTTGGCAGCCACCGTACCGTAGCGCTGACGGAGTTAATTGAGACGATCGAGGATGCCCTCGGCGTGAAAGCCGTGCTTCGGCATGAACCGGAGCAGCCGGGCGACGTGCCCCAGACGTACGCCGATGTGACCAAAGCCAGAGCTCTTTTGGGTTTCGAGCCACGCATGCCGTTTCCCACTGGAATCGAAAATTTTGCACGATGGCTGCGCGAGCGCGACAGCCTGATGGCAAAAGTCGCGTAAGTTTAACCCTGATTACAAAGTCAGACTGTTGCAAACGAGCGCACTATGCTTCCTATTTCGACGGCAGTCAATAGCCGGGAACGGCTGAATCGCGAGCGCGGGGACCCTCCGCGTTTGCTGATGTACGGACATGATACGTATGGACTCGGCCATTTGCGCCGCTCGCTGGCTATCGCGAATCATCTGGCGGGCGCCATCGATGATTTGAGCACGTTGTTGCTGACCGGATCGCCGGTAGCGCACTATTTTGCTCTGCCGCCCGGGGCCGACTACATCAAGCTGCCGTCGGTGGTGAAGCTGGGCGATGAGCAGTATCGGGCGCGCGAACTGTCGATGTCCACGGATTCCATAGGACGACTGCGCACGGCGATTATCTGCGAGGCCGCGACCCATTTCGCGCCCGATGTGGTTTTGGTGGACCATGCGCCATTGGGAGCCAAGGGAGAGATGTTGCCGGCGCTGCGGCATTTGCGGCGGAATTCGCCGCATACGCGCATTGTGCTCGGTCTTCGGGATGTACTGGACGAACCGGCGCGCGTACGCGAACTCTGGGCGCAGCAGCAGGTTCACGGCGCGATCGAAGAGTTCTACGACCTGGTGATGATTTACGGACAGCCCGATATTTTCGATCCCGTGGAAGCCTATGGCTTTTCGCCGCGGATGGCCGCCAAGACCGTGTTCACGGGTTACGTCCAGCGCGAGGATCCGATTCGGCCCGCGTCCGCGTTGCGCGCAGAGCTGAATCTGGGCGAGGAGCCGTTCGTGCTGGTGACGGCGGGCGGCGGCGGCGACGGCCTCCAGCTTCAGAAGACTTTTCTGGAGGCCTGTGCGCATCTCGATCGCAGCCTGTTTGGAAGCGCCGTAATCATCACGGGCCCGCTGATGTCCCCGGCTGACCGCGCCCAACTGGAGGGGCTGTGCGCCGGGCGCCCGGTCCGTCTACTCGATTTTCATCCGGATCTGCCGGGCTTGATGCGGGCGAGCGACCTGGTGGTGGCGATGGGCGGCTACAACACGGTGTGCGAAATTCTGGCGGGCCGCTGCCCGGCGCTGATCGTGCCGCGCGCGCACCCTCGCCTGGAGCAGGACATTCGGGCCCGCGCTTTCGTGAAACGCGGGTTGCTCGCCATGCTGCCGGAGGATGAGCTCAGCCCTCTGAATCTGGCGGCCGCGGTGGCCACCACGCTCGCAGCCCGGCAATCGCTGGCGTCCAACCATTGGCGCTGGAATAGCCGGGGGCTGCCGTGCATCGCATCGCATATCAAGCGCCTGGCCGGCGCGGAGTGCCTCGAGTGCGGCTTCCGGATAGAAAGTGGCATCGCGGACAGCCACGTGTGCGCACCTTGAAATTTCCAGGTATGCAGAATACAAGTAATCAGCGGAAGGTCGGTTACCTTCTAAAAACTTTCCCGAAGCTCTCCGAGACCTTCATCCTCAATGAGATTGTGCAGATGGAAAAGCTGGGCACGCCGTTGCATCTTTTCTCGATCAAGAGGCCTCCGGAACAGGAAAAATTTCATCCTGGCGTGCATCAGGTTCAGGCCAACGTTACGTATCTGGCTTCGATCGGCTTGCGGAAAAATATCTTCGACTCGGCTTTCGTGGCGCTCGACCACGTCGAGTTGTTTCTAAGGAACCCGATCAACTACATCGCCACGCTGCGCTTTCACTTCGGGCCCGCCAGGGGCAAGCGCTTGAAGGAGTTTATTCAAGCGGGCTTTCTGACGCGCGCGCTGGAGCGCCGCGGCATCACGCATCTACATGCGCATTTTGCGAATGTGCCGACGTCGATGGCCGAGTTGGTGCGCCGTTTCTCCGGCATCACCTATAGCTTCACGGCGCATGCCAAGGATATTTACCTGTCTCCGAAACGTGAGTTGAGCCGGAAGATGCGGGACGCGGAGTTTGTCCTGACGTGTACCGGTTATAACCAGCAGTATCTTGACGCGATCAACATTCACGGCACGCCCATTCACCTGGCCTATCATGGCGTGGATCTGGACCGTTTTCTGAGCCTGAACACGAAGAGAGCTACGGGCGATGTGCTGCACATCGTGAGCGTGGGGCGTTTTTGCGAGAAGAAAGGGTTCGCCTACCTGATCCAGGCTTGCAGCCATTTGAAAGCCAGAGGCCTGCCGTTCCGCTGCTCGATTGTCGGTTGGGGACCGCTTCGCGACAGCATGGCCAGTCAGATTGCGGAGCTGTCACTGCACCAAGAGGTACGGCTGCGTCCCGAAATGACGCAGAACCAACTCATCGATTTTTATCAGACCGGCGACATTTTCGTACTGCCTTGCATTCTGACCGACGATGGCGACCGCGACGGCATTCCCAATGTGCTGCTGGAGGCCATGGCCATGCAGCTTCCGGCCGTGTCGACGGAGGTCTCGGGGATTCCGGAGTTGGTGGAGCACATGGAGAGCGGCCTGCTGGTGGCGGAGAAAGATGCCGTGGCGCTGGCCGATGCGCTGCAAGTGCTGCTGGAGCGGCCCGAGTTGCGGAAGAAGTTCGGCGAAAACGGGCGCGCCAAGGTGATGGATCAGTTTGAGTTGAAGCGCAGCGCCAGGCGCGTGCATGCATTTTTGTCGGCCGTGAACGCGCCGCCGCCCGTGGGACAGGTAGAGCCAGACGCGGTGTGGGATTTGGCGGAGTAATGCGCAAAATCGTCTTCTACTGCCAGCACGTATTGGGCATCGGGCACCTGGTCCGCAGCACCGAAATTATTCGGGCGCTGGCCGGCCGCTTCTCCGTGTGCCTGGTCAGCGGCGGCGCGGACGTGGATGGTTTCCAATATCCCGCTGGCGTCGAAGTGGTGAAACTGCCGGCGCTGCAGACCGACGCCGATTTCGCCGAGTTGCAGACGTGCAGCGGCGACGATCTGGAGCAGGTCAAAGAAGCGCGGAAGTCCCTGTTGCTCTCCGTGTTGCGCGATTGTGAACCGGATGCGTTCATCGTCGAGCTGTTTCCGTTCGGCCGAAAGCGCTTCGGATTTGAGCTGCTGCCCGCGCTCGACTACCTGAAGAATTCCGGCGGCGATACCAAAGTAATTTGCAGCTTGCGCGACATATTGGTTTCGAAGCAGGATCAGGGACAGCATGAAGAGCGAGTGTGCAGGGTCGTGAATCGCTACTTCGACCTGGTGCTGGTGCATGGCGATCCGCGGTTTCAGAAGCTCGACGAGACTTTCTCGCGGGTCGCCGATCTGCAGTGCCCGGTCGAATATACGGGCTACGTGGTGCAACGCAACACCACAACCGTGGCGCCGGCGCATCCGCCGGATCACCCGTTCATCGTCGTGAGTATCGGCAGCGGCCGCTACCGTAGCGGTCATCAGCTGATCGAGAGCATCATCGAAGCTGCGGCGATTTTGCAACGGGAGATTCCCCACCGCATTCTGATCTTCGGCGGACCTTTCATGCCCGAGGATACCTACGCGCGGCTGGCGCAGCTTGCCCAGCGGCAGCCTAACATCTGTTTCGAGCGCTACTCCGCGGATTTGTTATCCCTGATGGAAGCGGCCGCGCTCTCGGTCAGCATGGGCGGCTACAACACGCTCATGAACGTTCTGACCACTGGCGTCAAGGCCGTGGTGTTTCCATACACCACGAACGGCGATCAGGAACAGAATATGCGCGCCGAAAAACTGGAGCAGCTGGGCTTGCTGGATGTGCTGCATCCCGAGGACCTCAACGCGCGTGCGCTGGCTGAGAAAATACTGCGCGCGCTGGACAGAACTCCCGCCCGCTTCAGTTTCGCGTTCGACGGCGCCGAGCAGACCGCGCAATTACTGGAAGCCGTGCTGCCACAAAATCAACCCGCGACGGTCGCGCCATGACCGTGCGGCGTCCTGCTCCCCCGCTGGTGTCCGGCACGTACCGCCTGGTCCAATCTTTTTGGCCGGAGATCTCCAAGGAAAGAAAGCTCCTGGCATTTGCGTTCCTCTCGGTGCTCGCCAGCATTTTCTTCCAGGTCCTGGAACCCTGGCCGCTGAAGTTCATCTACGATCACCTGTTTCTAAGAACCGGGCACCACATGTCCCGGCTGCCGTTTCACGTCACCGGAGACACCAAGGTGGTGCTGCCTATTTTGGCGGCGAGCATCGTGGTGGTGATTGCTCTGGGCGCTTTTTCGGATTACCTGAGCGCGGTTTTTCTAACGCGCGCGGCTTCCAGAATTCTGGCCGAGATTCGCACCAAGCTGTTCCTGCATCTGGCCAACCTGTCGCTCTCGTTCCATAGCGAGAACCGCTCGGGCGACCTTCTTACACGCATCACGTACGACATCGACCGCATGCGCGAAATCATCGTCACCGCGCTGCTGCCGTTGGTCACCAACGGCCTGGCGTTCTTCGCCATGCTCGGCGTGATGTTCTGGATTAATTGGAGGCTGGGGCTCATCGCCATCGTGGCGGGCCCGGTTTTTGTCTTCTCTGTCAACCACATCACCGAGAAGATCAAAGCCACGTCCAGATTGCAACGGGCGCGGGAAGGCGCGCTGGCGGCCACTACTTCCGAAGCCATTGGAGCGATCAAGACGATCCAGGCGCTCTCGCTACAGCAGGAGTTCGCCGATATTTTTTCGGCGGCCACAGTCAAGAGCCTGCAGGAGGGCGCCAAGGCGCAGCGTCTTTCGGCGAGGCTCGAACGTACCGTGGAGATTTTGGTCGCGGCCACGACGGCGGTGGTGTTGTGGGGCGGCGCGCAGTTGGTGATCGATAAGGTTTTGACGCCCGGCGACCTGATTGTCTTTATCAACTATCTGCGCACCGCGTTCCGGCCGATGCGGCAACTGGCCAAATATCTGGGGCAGATTTCGCGCGCGCTCTCCTCGGCCGATCGCATTCTCGATCTGTTGCATACGGTCCCGGTGATTCGGGACGCGCCCGATGCAGTGGACGCGGACGACGTGGCCGGAGTCATCCGCTTCGAAAACGTTTCCTTCGGCTATCATTCGCGGCGCATGGTGCTGCGCGACATGGATTTCAGCGTGGCGCCGGGCCAGACGGTGGCCATCGTGGGACCTTCGGGAAGCGGCAAGTCGACCATCACCAATCTGCTGCTTCGGTTCTACGACCCGGTCGCTGGCCGCATCTTGATCGACGGCCGCGATCTGCGCGAATACAAATTGAACTCCTTGCGGCGGCGCTTCAGCGTGGTGTTGCAGGATAGCGTGCTGTTCGCCGTCAGCGCCAGCGAAAACATTAGCTTCGGGTCGCCGGGCGCGCGCCAGGAACAGATCGAGACGGCGGCCCGGCAGGCCAACGCGCATGAATTTATTTCGAGTCTGCCGCAGGGTTACCAGACCATCATCGGGGAGCGCGGCGCTTCTCTATCGGGCGGCCAGCGGCAACGCGTCGTGATTGCCAGGGCCGCCCTGCGTCAGGCGCCGGTGGTGATTCTGGACGAGCCCACCACGGGGCTCGACGGCCAGAATGAGAGCGAGGTCATGCTGGCTCTGGAACGCCTGACCGCGGGCCGCACGACGCTGCTGATCTCGCATAATTTGCGCGCTGTCAGGAACGCCGACTCAATTTTGTACCTGGCGGATGGAGAAATTCTCGAGCGCGGGACGCACGAGCAGTTGATGGCTTTGGATGGCGAGTATGCCGCCAGCTACATCCTGCAAAGCACCACTGGAACGTATCAGGACACGCAACAGGCCGTCTAGCGGCCCGCCTTACATCAATGAAGCATTCTTGGAAAACCCTAATTGCACGCGTTTCGCTAGTGCTGGTCAGCGTGGTACTGGCCTACCCCGCGGACCGCACGCCGGCGCCGCGACCGGGAACGCTGAAGGGCGACATCACCGATCCTACCGGCGCGGCGGTAGCGGGCGCGCAAATCCATCTGACCGGCGGCAACGGATTGTCGCGCGATATCCAATCCGATTCCCTCGGTCATTTCGCGGCCCCTGCCTTACCGCCCGGCGGTTACACTCTCACGACCGCCGTTCCGGGCTTCGCCGAGTTTGCGGCTCGCGACGTACAGATGGGTCCGGGCGCCAACGTGAATTTGCACATCGCTCTGCAACTGAGCGTTGAGCAGCAGCAGATCACAGTGCAATCTTCGGCTCAACAGAACGGCCTGGCATTGGAGCAGAGTGCCAATGCCGGGGCGCTGGTGCTGCAAGGGCAAGACCTCGAAAGCTTGCCGGACGATCCCGACGATCTGGCCGCCGACCTGAAGGCGCTGGCCGGTCCATCCGCCGGCCCGAACGGCGCCGAGATCTTCATTGATGGCTTCAGCGGCGGACACCTGCCTCCGAAAGATTCGATCCGCGAGATCCGCATCAATCAGAATCCGTTCTCCGCGGAATACGATCATGTGGGTTTTGGCCGCATTGAAATCCTGACCAAACCCGGTTCCGACAAGTTCCGCGGCATCGCGTTCTTCAAATTGAGCGATGCGGAGTTGAATTCCCGTAATCCGTACTCGCTCACTAAACCGCCGTACCAATCGCGTCAATTCGGCGGAAACGTCAGCGGGCCGTTGCACAAGCGGGCATCCTTCTTCTTCGATTTCGAGCAGCGCGATATCGGGGAAAGCGCCATCATCAACGCGATCACGCTCGACCCGGCGCTGCAGATTGCCTCGCTCAATCTGCCGGTAGCAACGCCCCAGCGCTACTCCAGTTTGAGTCCGCGCATCGATTATCAACTCAGCGCCAACAACACGCTGACGGCGCGTTACTCGTTCCTCGATACGAGCACCAACAACGCGGGCGTCGGCAGATTTTCGCTGGCGTCGCATGGCTATGACCGCTCGGAACGCGAGAATCGGCTGCAGGTTTCCGAGACGGCGGTGATTCATTCGAAATTGATTAATGAAGTTCACTTTCAATATCTGCACACCGGTATGCATGAGACCGGCGGCGATTTTTCGCCCACCATTCAGGTGGCGGAGGCGTTCACCGGCGGCGGCTCGAGCTTCGGTCACAGCAGCAATACCGTGGATCATTACGAACTGCAGGACAACGTCTCGCTGGTTTCCGGAGCGCACCAGATTCGTGCCGGCGTGCGGCTGCGCGACCTTTCGATAAGCGATTACTCGCAGCGGAACTTCAACGGAAGTTTTCTATTCTCGGGAGGCCTGGCGCCGGAACTCGACGCCTCCAACCAGGTTGTGGTGGATGCCTCGGGTGCGCCGGTGAGGGTTCCGATCACTTCCATCGAACGTTATCGCCGGACTTTGCTTTTCCTGCAGCAGGGCCTGAGCTTCACGGACATTCGCGCGCTGGGCGGCGGTGCGTCGCAGTTCTCCGTCTCGAGCGGCGCGCCGTTAACGGCCTTCCAGCAGTTTGACAGCGCGCTCTTCGTGCAGGACGAATGGCACGTGAAACCGCGCCTTCTGCTCAGCGGCGGGCTGCGCTATGAGACGCAGAATCATATTCACGACTGGACCGATTTCGGCCCGCGCATCGGATTTGCCTGGTCGCCCTTTTCGGGCAGGTCGGGCCAGACCAACACGGTAATTCGAGGCGGTTCGGGAATTTTCTACGACCGTTTCGGCGAGAACCTGGTGCTGCAGACGCTGCGCTACAACGGCGTCGACCAGCGCGAGCTCGTCGTCAGAAACCCCAAATTTTTCGGGGACGTTCCCTCGATCGACCGCCTCGAACGGGACCACACGTCCGAGATCATCCGGCGCACGGATGGCCAACTGCGCGCGCCTTATTTGATACAAAGCGCCATCGGAGTGGAGCGGCAATTACCGTTCAAACTCACGGTGACCACGACTTTTCTGAACTCCCACGCGCTGCATCTGCTGCGCTCGCGCAATATCACGGCGCCTTTGGATAGTACGCAGAATTTGAACCCGACCAACGTCTATGCCTACGAGTCAACCGGCATTCTGAACCAAAATCAGATCATCACCAACGTGGCGCGCCGCTTCACCGGCCGCATGAGCCTTTTTGGATATTACGTGTACAACCGCGCCAGCAGCGATACGGACGGCCCCAATACTTTTGCCGCCAACCAGTACGATCTGCGCCAGGAATACGGCAGAGCCGCCGTCGACATTCGGCATCGGGTGGTGATTGGCGGCTCGGTGCTGGTTCCCGCCGGCGTGACGCTGAGCCCGTTCCTGGTCGGAAGATCGGGCGCGCCCTTCAATATCACCAGCGGCGTGGACCGCAATGCCGACACGCTCTTCACGGACCGTCCGGGCTTCGCGTCAACTTCCAGCGGGCCCGGCGTGGTGGCAACCCGCTTCGGAAATTTCGATACCAGCCCAGGGGTGACGACGATGATTCCCCGCAACTACGGGCAAGGCCCCGCGTTTTTCACCTTGAACCTGCGCGCCAGCCGAACCTTCGGCTTCGGAGAGGCGACGCGATCGAAGAAGAAGCACAAAGGGCCGAAGCACGGCGGCGTTCCGACGGCCGCGGTCCTCGACGCCGGGAATGTCAACATGTTTCATGATTCGTCGACCGAGCATCGTTACAACGTGACGCTCTCGGTCGTGGCCCGCAATGTGCTGAACACGGTGAATGCCGGGCTGCCTTCCGGCAATCTCACCTCGCCAATTTTTGGCCAGTCCAACGCGCTGGCATCCAGCTCCAATACCGAAGGTTCGTACTTCGGCGATAACCGGCGGCTGCAGTTTCAAATCCGGTTTGGATTCTAGAGGCCCGGGATGATGAAGCCAGGCGCCTCCAGGCTGCTAATCCGCTTTTAGAAGGTCTTGATCCGTATATTGCGGGTCTCCATCTTCATGCCGGTCGTCGTCAGGTGCAGTTGAATGCCGATCTCGCCGTCCATCTTGCGGTTGGCTTTGTCGTCGTCGACCAGCACGCACATCACGCGGCCGTTGATCAGCTGGATCAGCGTGTTGCCGCGCGCGATGATGTGCATGTCGTTCCAGTCGTCCGTCTTGATCAGGCCTTTCAGCTCGGCGTCATTTCCCGTGCTGCCGATCGAGCCCGGCTTCTTGCCGTCCGGGATATAGGCGATCTGCCCGCGCAGGGCCACGAATCCGCGCCCTCGCTCTTCGTAGACCTGGCCAGTGAAGCGCTGCTCCGCATCTATGTCGGCCTGGTAGCCCTTCAAGACCCACTTGTTGACCGACGGCATTTCCACGCTGCGGTATTGAATGCCGCTATTGCCGCCGGTCAGCTTGTACTGCAGCTTCAATTCGAAATCGCCTGGCGAACCGCCCTTCCAGATGCAGAAGATGTTCTGCTTGGGCTGGTGGCCAACCTTGGTTTCGCCAACGATGGAGCCATTCTCGACGCGCCAGAAATCCGGATCGCAATCCCAGCCGCCCAGCGTCTTGCCATCGAAGATCGAGTGGAAGCCCGCCTCTTCGAGCGGCGGAACCATCGGGCCGCGAGGAGGCCGAGGCGCCTGTGAATAAAGGACGGCAGCCATCCCCAAAGTGATTCCAAAAACCGTAGTTTGCAAACGCATATGATCTCCTATTAGCGGCACCGCGTTTAGCAGGCGGCCACTTTCTCCCAGCTCCGCGACGCGGCCGATTGCAGTACGGCAGCCGTGACATTGTCGGTCCGCATGGCTTCCCGAAAAGTTGGCGATGCGTTGTGGTGTTCGCCCAGTCCCGTCAGGAAATCGGCCACCTGATGGATGAACGTGTGTTCGTAGCCGATCTGCAGGCCGGGCACCCACCAATGTTTCATGTAGGGTTGGTCGCCGTCGGTCACGTGAATGCTTCGCCAGCCACGCAGACGGCCTTCGTCGCGATGATCGAAGTATTGCAGACGGTGCAAATCTTGCAGGTCCCAGATGATGGAGGCGTTCTCGCCATTGATCTCGAGAGTGTAGAGCGCCTTATGGCCGCGGGCATAGCGTGAAGCTTCAAACGTCGCGAGCGAACCGTTTTCGAAGCGGGCGAGAAAAGCGCAGGCGTCATCGATCAGCACCGGCTCCTGCTTGCCGGTCAAATTATGCTTGCGGCTTTTGATGAAGGTCTCGGTCATCGCCGTGACCTCATACATCGCGCCGTTCAACCACATCGCGGTATCGATGTTGTGCGCCAGCAGATCGCCGGTCACACCGCTGCCCGCGACGCTGGCGTCCAGCCGCCACAGTCCTTCGCCGCCCTGCGGCAGGTCGCTCGAGATGGTCCAATCCTGCAGGAAGACGCTGCGGTAGTGGAAAATTTTTCCGAGCTTGCCTTCGTCGATCAACTGTTTCGCGAGCATCACGGCCGGCACGCGCCGGTAGTTGTACCAGACCATGTTGGCGACGCCCGCGCTTTCGACCGCGTCCACCATCGCCTGCGATTCCGCGGGAGTGCGGCCCAGCGGCTTCTCGCACAGGACCATCTTGCCGGCCTGCGCCGCCGCGACCGCGATTTCCGCGTGGGTGTCGTTGGGACTGGCGATGTCGATCAGGTCGATCTCGGGCGAGGCGACTAAGCGGCGCCAGTCGGTCTCGGCCGACTCGTATCCCCATTGCGTTGCGAAAGCGCGGGCGCGATCCGCGTTCCTGGCGCAGATGGTTTTCAATACCGGGCGATACGGCAGATCGAAAAATTGGCTGACTTTCCCGAAAGCATTGGAGTGCGTTCGGCCCATGAAGCCGCAGCCGATGACGCCAATGTTGATGTTCTTCATCTAATCCCACCCATGCGCATTGCGCACCGCCATCATTATACGTAGGACATCATTCCAGGTTTGCGGGCTGTGCATCACGGAGTTCGGGAACATGCAACCGTCCCAGCAGATGTGCTCGAAAGCGCGCGTCGCGTTGCCGTTGTCGTCGCGCATCCAGGCGCCCGCGTCGCGCACAATGTCGAGCTTGCCGTTGGGATCGAGCGGCAAGCAGTGGCGGCCGGTCTTATCGTGCGAGCCGGAGCCCTTCACGGTCCCGTCATTCTGCGCGACGTGGAAATCGATGGTCCAGGGGCGCAAAGCCCTCGCCATCTCTCTATAGGCCTGGGCGAAGCGATCGGTTTGCGACCAGTCGAAATCCGCCGGCAGCAGACGATCTTCCGGCGCGTTATAACCCATGGTGAAGAGCATGGTGTGCGCCATGTCGGCCTGAAAGCCCACGGTCTTCGGCATGCCGACCATCTCCAGCAGCTCGACATTTACGCGCCAGCTTTGCATGCCGGCCCAGCAGATCTCGCCTTCCGCGGCGAGTCGTTCGCCGAAGCTTTCCGCAATGGCGCCGGCTTCGCGAAAAGTCTGCGCGATGCGCTTGGTGCTCCCTGCTGGATCTTTGGCCCAGTCTGCCGGCGATGCGGCCGAATCGATGCGAATGACCCCGTAGGGGCGAACGCCCAGATCGCGCAACTGCCGTCCGATGCCGCAGGCTTTCTTCACCTGCGTCAGAAATCGCGCGCGCTCTTCCTCGTTGCCCATGGCGGATCCCCCGCCCGTCGGCGGCCAGACAGGCGCCACCAGCGAACCCGCGCGCAGGTTTCTCGAAGTCAGCTTCTCGGCCAAGCGCGCCAGATCGTCGCCGGAGGAGTCGATGTCGGTATGCGGCAGCGACAGGAACAGATCCACGCCGTCGAAGCGGACGCCGTCGACTTCGGCCGCGGCGGTCAGATTCAGCATGGTATCCAGATCGATCGGCGGCTCGGAGTCGGGGCCCTTGCCGACCAGTCCGGGCCACATGGCGTTGTGCAACGCCGGGTGTTTATGGCTAGTGGTCATCATGAGGAGTATAAAATGGAATTGGGCCACTGTGATGCCAACGCTTCGAAACCATACTCTGCCGCGCGGCGCCGCCGCGTGCATCGTTCTGTTCTGCGCGAATCTTGGCGCGCAGTCGCTCAAGCTTCCGGACGGCCCGGGGAAAGAAACCACGCAAAAGGTGTGCGGCGCTTGCCACGCGGCGGAGTTCGTCCTGGGCCGGCAGGAGAGCCGCGAAGGCTGGGGCGCGGTGGTGCAGGACATGATCCAGCGCGGCGCGACCGGCACGGATGATGAATTTTATACGGCGGTCGATTATCTGGCTACCCACTTTTCCAAAGACTCTCCCGCGATCAAGATCAACGTCAACAAAGCGTCGGCCCAGGATCTGCAAAACACGCTGCAGCTTCCTGAGAAACAGGCCGCGGCAATTGTGCAGGAACGCGAGGCGAAGGGCAGCTTCAAGAGCATTGACGATCTCAAGAAGATTCCTGGAATAGACGCGAAAAAAATTGACGCCAGCAAGAACCGGCTCGAATTTTAGAAGGCCGGCGGTAACCCTCCATCCACCCCGAGCGTCTGATGTCTTCGCCAAAGTGATATATTAGGCGCTTTGCACGAGGCGCTGCCCGAGGTATCCAAAAATTTCTTCCATGATGAAAATACGAACTGTTTTGATCGCGGTCACTGCGGCCTGCGCCTTGCTGCCGGCCGCCGACTGGCCGACTGACGGCGGCAATCCGCAGCGCACCGGCTGGCAGCAGGACGAGAAGATCCTGAACAAGGACAACGTCAAGAACCTCAAAATTCTTTGGAAGCTGCAGCTCGACAACGTGCCGTCGGAGATGCACTCGCTGTTCCCACCGCTGATTATCGAGAAGGTCACGACCAGCGCCGGCGCGAAGCAGATCGCGATCGAGGCCGGCATCTCCGACAACATCTATGCCATCGACGTGGAAACCGGCCAGGTTCTCTGGAAGAAGCATTTCAACTATCC
>DOZZ01000031.1:0-1429 GCA_003517725.1 Bryobacterales bacterium
TCGAAGCCGCCCCGCCCGAAACGGTTACCGCGCCGCTCGAAAACGAACCCCTCGCCACCGGCCCCGTGCACGACTTTGTCGCGGCGCAGGAGTCTGAAGAACCCCGGGCCGTCGCCGCCACCGACGAACTGGAACTGGCCGAAGATGTCGAGCCCGAAGAAATCGAAGTAGCCGAAGATCAGGAGGAGGGCGATGCCGAGGAAACTCTCTCCCCTGAGAGTTTGGCTGCGGAAGAAGCGTCCCAGGAGCCCGGCGGCGAAGCACCCGTCGATGGCGAAAGCCCCGAGCCGGCCCGCATCCCGCAAAGCCTGACCGCCGCGCTGCGCGAGCAGGGTCCGCGCCTGCAGCATCGCGTCTCCCGGCGCACCCGCCGTCGCGGCCGCGGGGGTGATCGAGGTGCCGATCGAGGCGCCGATCATGGTGGCGAACGCGGCGAGCGCCCCGAGCGCACCGAAACAGCCCCGGTCGACGGGCCCGTGCCGCCTGCCGTCACCGCCGAAGCCGACCCCGAAGTGAAAGCCGACCCTCGTGCCCAGGGCCGCGGCGAGCGCGTCGTCCCGCAGATCACAGATCTGCTGCGCGGCGGCCAGGAGATCATCGTCCAGATCGCCAAGGAGCCGCTCGGTCAAAAGGGCGCGCGCATCACCTCGCACATTGCCCTGCCCGGCCGCTTTCTGGTCTACATGCCAACCGTCGACCACGTCGGCGTCTCGCGCAAAATTCCATCCGATGAAGAGCGCCTGCGCCTGAAGCGCATTCTGCAGGCCAACCGTTCCGGCATCCCCGGCGGCTACATCGTGCGCACCGCAGGCGACGGCCGCACCGAAGAAGAGCTGCGCGCCGACATGCTGTTCCTCTACAACCTGTGGATGGACATGCGCCAGAGGGCCGAGAAGAAGCCCGCGCCCGCCCTGCTGCACCATGATCTCGATGTGGTCCAGCGCATCCTGCGCGACCAGTTGACCTCGGTGTTCAAGACCGTCTGGGTGGATAACGAAGAAGTCTACGAAAGCGTGCTCGGCTTCGTGCAGCGCTTCCAGCCGGCCATGGTCAACCGCATCAAGCTCTACACGCGGCCTACGCCCATCTTCGACGAGTTCGGCATTACGCAGGAGCTCGAAAAGGCGCTGAAGCCCAAGGTGTGGCTGAAATCCGGGGGCTCGATCGTCATCAACCAGACCGAAGCGCTGGTCGCGATCGACATCAACACCGGCAAGTATGTCGGTAAGAGCAATCGCCTGGAAGACACCATCGTCAAGATCAACACGGATGCCATAAAGGAGATCGTGCGGCAGATCCGCCTGCGCGACCTGGGCGGCATCATCGTGGTCGACTTCATCGACATGGACGAGCGCAAGAACCGGCAGAAGGTGATGCAGGCGCTCGAAGAGGCCATGCGCGTGGACCGCGCGCCTTACAAAATTCTGCA
>DOZZ01000031.1:1629-2507 GCA_003517725.1 Bryobacterales bacterium
GCGGGCTCGATCAAGAGCGTGCCGACCGTCATTGGGGAAATCCTGGTGGAAGCGCAGAAGGTGGCCAAGGTGGTCGAGGGCCGCGACGTGATGTTACGCGTCAACCCCGAAGTCGCCAAGGTTCTGAAATCGAACCAGAACGATCACCTGCAGGAACTGGAAGAAATTCTGGGGCGGACGGTGATTGTCAAAACCGATCCGTTGCTGCATGTAACGCGCTTCGATCTGGCATAACCCCCGAAGCGTGGTCGACCGAAATTGGCGGGCATTTTCGAGAAATACAGTTAGGCCCAGTGGCGCAGGTCATCGGGGTAGGTGACCTGTGTCTGCCCGGGTACGTTAAAAAACTCGCGTCCCCGGGTAGACACAGCCCACAAAGAACGATGGGCCGCGCCACAGGGCTCAGGGCATTATAGAAATTATTAGGGTCGGGCGCTGGGTCGCGGTTAAGTGCTCAGCACTTACTTGTGGACCAGATGAGCCTTTAGAGAGAAGCCACGGAGCGATACTGTTCCGGAGTTAGTTTCGCGGCTTCGCGCGCGGCAATTTCCTGGGCTTCCGGGTAACATTTTACGACCCGCCCGCAATAGCCCCAATAATCTCGAGCGGCTCTTTCCCCTCCGCCACTGCTTGGGGCAGCGGAGCATCCGGGCTCTCGTGCGAGATATCTTCGAAGCACGCGAAAAATCGCAGAAATGCCCGCCGCTGTAGCGTGCCGTGGTCGCGGATGGTCCCGCACAGCATCGGATAGGCCGCCTCCAACGCATCGAGCACCGAGCGCTGCGTCACCGGGCCTTCGACCGAAACCAGCACTTCCTTGCCTTCAATCTTGGCGAGATTGCGGAGATGCCAGGGGAGTCCAACGCGGATCACGGCAG
>DOZZ01000031.1:2698-3015 GCA_003517725.1 Bryobacterales bacterium
CCCGTGGTCCCGAAGTAGACGCCGCACGAATCCAGCGTGTCGACGGCCATGGCGTCGCGCAGCACGTTGACATAGCAATCGTGCTGGGGCAGACCATTGCCCAGCGGCTCCCATTCGTGGCCGCCGGTGCGGCTCCGGTAGACCTGCAGCTTAGCGTCGGGCGGGTAATGCAAGGAGTCGCTCGTGATCGGGATCACGTAGATCGTTTCGGGCTCGTGCGCGTGCACGTCAACCACAAAACCGAAGTCCGTGGGCAGGTTGCCGCTGACCTCGTGCCACAGGTCGCCGGAGTTGTCGCTGCGCATGACGTCCCAGTG
>DOZZ01000031.1:3113-7891 GCA_003517725.1 Bryobacterales bacterium
ACGTCCCAGTGCTTCTGCATGAACAGGCTATCGGGACGCGACGGGTGCATCGCGATGCGGTGCACGCAGTGGCCGACTTCAGCCGTGGGATCCGGCATAGTTAGGGAGTGCAGACCGCTGTTGATGGCGCGCCATGTCTCGCCGCCATCCTCGCTGCGAAAGACGCCGGCGGCCGAAATGGCGACGAAGAGGCGCTGGTGGTTTTTGGGGTCGATCAGGATGGTGTGGAGACCCATGCCGCCCGCGCCAGGCGCCCAACGCGAGCCGGAGCCGTGGCCGCGCAGGCCGTTCAATTCGTGCCAGGTTTGGCCGCCGTCGGTGGAGCGGAAAAGCGCCGCGTCTTCGATGCCGGCATAGACCGTGTCGGGATCGCTCAGCGAAGGCTCCAGATGCCAAACGCGTTTGAAGTCCCACGGGTGGGGCGTGCCGTCGTACCACTGGTGCGTGCCGCGGACGCCATCGTACTCGAACTTGTTGCCGACTGGTTCCCACGTCTTGCCGCCGTCGTCCGAGCGCTGGATGAGCTGGCCGAACCAGCCGCTCGATTGCGACGCGTAGAGACGATCCGGATCTAGCGGCGAGCCTTTGAGGTGATAGATTTCCCAGCCGCCGAAGTGTGGCCCGCTCACTTCCCATTGGTCGCGTTTGCCGTCGGAGCTTAGGACAAATGCGCCTTTCCTGGTACCCACCAAAACTCGTACGTGGCTCATGTAATCGATCCTTTTCGGTGAATCACTCCAGCCATATTACTCCCGGGGGGCGGACTGAAGTCCGCTGCAGGTTAAAACCTGCCCCACGAGGACGTGATGCGGCACGGGATCGAAGGAGACATGTGCTTAGTTAATTGACTCCGCCCATCAGGCGCTTCATCGGCTTCACCAGCAGCCCCATGATGAGGCCCACTGCAATCGCAAAGCCCGCCACTATGCCGAACAGCACGGGCAGCGAGAAGCTGCTATAGAAGGAGGCCAGGCGCCCACTGATGAAGTCGCCCACCGACGTCGCCAGAAACCACACGCCCATCATCAGACCGGCAATGCGCGCCGGAGCCAGCTTGGTCATGGCGCTCAGGCCCACCGGGCTCAGCAGCAGTTCGCCCACGGTATGAAGAAAATAAGTAGCGGCCAGCCACAGCGGGCTCACGTTCTTCATCCCGGCGATGGGCACCAGAATCGCGAAGCCCAGGCCCACGAAGATCAGCCCCAGCGCAAACTTGGTGGGGCTCGACGGATCTTTAGATCCCAGCCACACCCACAGCCACGCGAACACCGGCGCCAGCGCGAAAATATAGAGCGAGTTGAGCGATTGAAACCAGCTCGCGGGAAACCCGTGCCCGGCAAAATCCAGGCGCGTGCTGCGTTCGGCGAATAAATTCAACGTGGACCCAGCCTGCTCATACGCGGCCCAAAACAGCGCCGCGCCGACGAACAGCACGAAGATGGCGAGAATCCGGTTCTTCTCTTGATGGTCGTAGCTCTTGTCGAGCATCAGCACCACGAACACCACCACTACCACGCCGGTCAAACCAAACGCGAAGACGTTGGCCACCTGCTCGGCGCTCACCTGCAGCACGCCCGAGAACGCCAAGGCCACCAGCGCCAGCACCGCCAGCGCCGACCACAGGACGATGCGCCGGCTCTTGGCGCGTTCCGCGGCACCAGTTGCGGGCTCCTGCCCGGCCGCGCCCAGGTGCCGCTGCCCGGCCAGGTACTGGATGATGCCGGAAGTCATGCCGATGCCCGACGCCAGAAAGCCGTAGTGCCAGTTGATGCGCTGCGCCAGCCAGCCGCAGATCAGCGGCGATAGAAAAGCGCCCAGGTTGATGCCCATGTAGAAAATCGAGAACCCGGCATCGCGCCGATGATCGCCCGGCTCATACAACTGCCCCACGATGGTGCTGACATTGGGCTTCAACAACCCCGTGCCGATCGCCACCAGCACCAGCCCCGCATAGAACGCCGTAATCGACGGCACGGCCAGGCTGAAGTTGCCCAGCGCGATGACGATGCCGCCGTACAGCACGGCTTTGCGCTGCCCCAGCACGCGGTCGGCAATCCACCCGCCGGGCAGGCACAGCAGATAGCCCACGGAAGTGTAGAGGCCGTAAATCGCGCCGGCCTTGCTATCGGAAAATCCCAGGCCGCCGCTCGAAACCGTCGCGACCATAAACAGGATCAGGATCGCGCGCATGCCGTAGTAGCTGAAGCGCTCCCACATCTCGGTGAAGAACAGTGTCGACAGCCCGCGCGGATGCCCGAAGAACGAATCCATCATTACAAGCTACACAATTATCGGGAACTGGCGTTCAAAATCAGCTGCCACGCGCGCTGCACATGGTCGCGCGTGGTGTTCTGGTTGCCGATCGCGACGCGGATCACGTAACGGCCCGCCAGCATGGTGTGGGAAAGAAAAATCTCGCCGCCGGCGTTGATGCTTTCGAGGATATGCCGGTTGGTCTCGTCGTCCGATCGATGCCGCAGGCACACCACCGAGAGCGGCGCGGGCGCGCACAGTTCGAAGTCCGGATGCGCCTCCACCTGGGCCGCCAGCTCGGCCATCCAGCCGACCTGCGCGCGGATCATCGCGGCCAGCCCGTCACGGCCGTAGTAGCGCAAGATGAACCACAGCTTCAGCGCGCGGAAGCGCCGGCCCAGCGGGATGCCGTACTCCATGAAGTTGACGGCGCGCGGATTCTCGCGCGAGCGCAGGTATTCGGGCACCAGCGAGAACGCCTGGCGCAGCACGTCCGGACGGCGTGTATAGAGCACGCTCAAATCGAGCGGTGTAAAGAGCCACTTATGCGGATTGGTCACTAGCGAATCGGCTTGTTCCACGCCATCCAGCAGCCACTGCAGTTCAGGCACGATGGCGGCCGATCCGGCATAGGCCGCGTCCACGTGCAGCCACATGCCGTGGCGCCGCGCGATGGCGCCGATCGCCGGCACCGGGTCCACACTGGTTGATGAAGTCGTGCCCACCGTCGCCACTACGCAGCAGGGTTTCGCGCCACGCGCGAGGTCCTCTTTGATGGCTTTTTCGAGCAGATCCGGGCGCATGCGAAATTCAGCATCCGCGCCGATTTTGCGCAGATTCGCGCTGCCGATCCCCGCCGCCATCACGGCTTTATCGATTGACGAATGCGCGTGCTCAGAACAGTAGACCGTCAGCCGCGGCCCGCTGCCCTCCACGCGAAACGAGGGCGCGGCGGCCTCCCGCGCGGCCAAAATAGCATGCAGGCTGCCGATGGAGGCAGTGTCGAAGATCAGCCCGAACCAGTGTTCCGAAAGCCCCATCCAGTCGCGCAGCCACGCGAGCGTAACCTGCTCCAACTCGGTGACGGCGGGCGCCGTCTTCCACAGAATGGCGTTGGCGTTCAGGCCGGCGGCGAGGAACTCCGCCAGAATGCCCGGCCCCGCCGCCGACGTCGCGAAGTAGGCCATGAAGCCGGGATGATTCCAGTGCGTCAGGGCCGGCACGATGTGCGCTTCGAAATCGGCCAGGATGCGGTCCATGCTTTCGGGGTGTTGCGGACCGGCGGCGGGCAGCGCGTCGATCAGCGCGCCCGGCGCGTTGCGCGAAAGCACCGGGTAACGCTCAGGGTGCTCCTGATATGCCGCGAGCCATTCCACCAACTGATGGCCGTAGCGGCGAAAGTCGTCGGGCGTCATCGCGCTTTGACGATCGAGGGCGCGACGCTCGGCAGCCAGCCGCGGAACCAGGTCTGGAACTGGTCGAGCAGTGCGCAATTTTCCGGCGAAAGCGGCACCGAAGGCGGCCCGCACGTCCGCCCGCGCAGAGCCGTCGCCGTCTTGATGCCGAGGGGCGCGGGGAAGCGCTCGATCCAATCAATGAACTCGTCGAGTTTGCGCTGCCAGTGCTCGGTCTGCTGAATGTCACCCTGTTTCAGCGCGCGGTAAAGCTGCACGATCAATTCCGGCACGGCGCAGGCCACGCCCGAGACCGCGCCGCTGGCACCGGAATGGACGGCGTGCGCCATCAACCGGTCGTTGCCGCACATCAGAATGAAATTGTGTTCGGCTTTGAGCGCCGCCAGCGCGTCGAAGTAATTCTGGTCGCCGCTCGAATCCTTGATGCCCGCGTACAAGCCGCTCGACAGCAGCTCGCGCGCGCATTCAAGCGGCACGCCGTTGCTGAACTGCGGAATATTGTAGAGCAGCAGCGGGATGCTGTTGTCCACCGATTCGGCGAAGCGCCGATAGAACTCGGTGATCTCCGGGGCCTGATAGCGAAAGAAGTAGGGCGGCATCAGCAGCAGTCCCTGCGCGCCGCTGATGACGGCCTCATCGGCCAATTCGATGGCGCCATCGAGCGTCGAGTGGGAGACGCCCGCCAGAATCGGCACGCGGCTGCGCTTGACGGCCAGATGGATCAGGCGAATGCGTTCAGCCGGCTTGATGTGCAGGAATTCGCCGGTGGACCCGAGCAGGCAAATGCCGTCGACTCCGGCCTGCGCCAGGTGATCCACCAACTCCAGCATGGTGCCGTAGTCGGCCTCGTACCCTTCGCGCCGATGGGGCGTAACCGCCGCCGCGTAGACCCCGCCAATCGAGCCTTCCTGCGCAGGTTCATTGCTTGTAGAACGCCGTCCGAACACCTGCGCTCATCATACACGACGGATAGAAAATGCTTTATCGCGAGAGCCGGCTCAATTCGGCCAGCGAGAGACGGCCGGTGTAGATGGCCATGCCCACGGCGGCATCGATGCCCATATCCTGCAGCGCTTCAATATCTTCAAGCGTGGTCACACCGCCGGCCGC
>DOZZ01000031.1:8050-11792 GCA_003517725.1 Bryobacterales bacterium
ACGGCGCGTCCGGCCACCAGTTCCACCAGATCGTCATTGGCGCCTTTGCCCATGGCCGCGTCGAGATCGATCACCTGAATCTGCGGAAAAGCCTTGAAGCGCTCCAGCATTTCGAGAGGCGAGGCGGCCTCCAGCGCCTTCTGGCGGCCCTGGATTAGTTGCACCACCTTGCCGCCCATCAGGTCGATGCAAGGAACAATCACGATGCTCTCCGGACCGGAATGCCTTCGCGATCGAGACGTTCCTTCAAAGCTTCCACGGTCCACGTGCCGTAGTGAAAGATGGAGGCGGCCAGCGCCGCGTCGGCTTCGCCTTCGGCTAAAACTCGCACAAAATGCTCTGGCTCCCCCGCCCCGCCCGACGCGATCACCGGGATATGCGTGGCGCGCGAAACGGCCCGCGTCAGCGCGCAATCGAAGCCCTGCTGCACGCCGTCGGCGTCCATGCTGGTCAGCAGAATTTCGCCGGCTCCCAGTTGCTCGCCGCGTGCCGCCCAGGCGATGGCGTCCATGCCTTCGTCGTCGCGGCCACCGCGCGTGTAGACGTTCCACGCGCCCACGCCGCGGCGGCGGGCATCGATAGCCAGCACCACGGCTTGCGCGCCGAATTCATTGCTGAGTTCCTGAATCAGTTCGGGCCGCCGCACCGCCGCGGTGTTGACCGACACCTTGTCGGCCCCGGACAGCAGGATCTGGCGCGCATCGGTCACCGAGCGAATGCCGCCGCCCACGGCCAGCGGAATAAACACGCGCCGGGCGGTGCGCGCGACCAGGTCCGCCATGATGGCCCGTGCGTCGCTCGAGGCCGTGATGTCGAGGAACACCACCTCGTCGGCGCCGTCGCGGTTGTAGCGCTCGGCCAGTTCCACCGGGTCGCCGGCGTCACGTAGATTCACAAAGTTCACGCCCTTGACCACGCGGCCGCCAGTGACGTCCAGGCACGGGATGATGCGTTTCGCCAGCATGCTACTGGAGCTCCACGAAGTTACGCATGATGCGCAGCCCCGCCGCTCCCGACTTCTCCGGATGAAACTGCACGCCGAAGACGTTGTCCGCTTCGAGCGCCGCCGTAAACGGCACGCCGTATTCGCACGACGCCGCGGTGCGCGTGTTGCGCGGCACGTAATAACTGTGGGCAAAGTAAAGATACGGGCGGTCGCCCAGGTTCCGCAGCAGGCGCGGCTCGCCGGCCGGCTCGATGCGGTTCCAACCCATGTGCGGCACGCGCGCGTCTTCGGCAAAGCGTTCGACGTGGCCGGGAAACAGGCCGAGCCCCTGCATTTCGGGCGCTTCGCTGCTCGATTCGAACAGCGCCTGCAGGCCCAGGCAGATTCCCAGAAAAGGCACGCCGGCGCGGATGCGTTCGAGCAATGCGCCGCGAACTTCGAGTGCGTCCAGTGCCCGCAGCATCTGGCCGTAATGGCCGACGCCGGGCAGGATGATCTTGCCGGCCGCTCGCAATCCCTCGGCATTATTGGTCAGGACGTACTCGGCGCCGATTTCGTCGAGCGTGTTCTGGACGGAGCGCAGATTGCCCGCGCCGTAATCGAAGATCGTAATCATAGAAGTCCCTTGGTCGACGGCAACTGATCGCGCAGACGCTCGTCGGTGGAACACGCGTAGCGCATGGCCCGCGCGAAACATTTGAAGATGGCCTCAATCTTGTGATGGCTCGACCGGCCGTACATCACCTTGGCGTGCAGGTTGGCGCCGGCGTGGTTGACGAAGCCTTCGAAGAAGTCGTGCAGCAGTTCCACCTGCAGTTCGCCCACGTGCGTCACGTCCACCAGGTCCTTATAGACCAGCGCCGGGCGGCCGCCCAGGTCCACCGCCACCACGGCCAGCGTCTCGTCCATGGGCAGCACGAAATAACCGGCGCGATTGATGCCGCGGCGCTCGCCCAGCGCTTTCGAGAAGAGCTGCCCCAGCACGATGCCGGTGTCTTCGACGGTGTGGTGCTGGTCGACGTCCAGATCGCCGTCGGCCTGGAGCGTCAGATCGAACGCGCCGTGTTTGGCGAACAGCTCCAGCATATGGTCGAGAAAACGGACGCCGGTGCGGATCTGATATTGCCCCGTGCCGTCGATGGCGAGCGAGCCCGCAATCTTCGTCTCGCGCGTGTCGCGCTGAATTACGGCGCTGCGCTCAGCCGGCATACTGTTCCCTGAGCACCAGTTCATTCACGTTTTCGATCACCTCAATGGCTCCTTCGGCCCGCAGCAGTTCCACTAAACGCGGCCGGTCGGGCGTGTTGCCGGGCGCGATGCCGATGAACGGAACACCCGCCGCCGCGGCGCTGCGCGCATCATCGACCGTGTCGCCCAGATAGCGCATCACGCCTTGCGGGAAGCGCGCCCGCAACTGCACCAGCCCATCGGGCGCGGGCTTGGGATTCTTCACGTCGTCGACGCCGACCACCACAAACGGCGGAGCGTTGAATTTGCGCAGCGTGACTTCGGCTTCCCAGCGGAACCGTCCCGTGAAAATCGCCAGCGTGTTGGTCTCGGCCAGCTCTTCGAGCAGCCCGGGGCCCGGAATCCAGCGCTCGCGGTTCATCAGCCCGTCCTCACCATTGCCATGAAAGAGGCTCTGGAACTTCGCGACGATCGTTTCAAAGTCCACGTCCGCACCGGCGTCTTCGATGAGGCGCTTGGACAGCACCCAGTCGTCGTTATAGCCGCCCTGGTTCTTGTAATCCTGAATCTGCTGCCGCGTAACTTCTTTGCCGGTGAAGTGCAGCAGGGTTTGCTGGATGGTCTCGCGATAGGAGTCGCTGACGTCCACCAGCACGCCATCCATATCGAATACGAGAAGGTCTTTCACCATAAGCGCTCCAGTTCCTGTAATAACCGCGCGATCTGTTCACGCGTGCCCACGGTGAAGCGCACCGCGCCCGGGATTTCGTAGCTGCGGTCGCGCACCAGGATGGAGTGCTCGCGCAGCGCGTCGCGAATTTCAATAGCGCGCTCGCCGATCATCGACAACACAAAGTTGGCGCTCGACGGCACATGGCGGATGCCCAAACGGTCCAGCCCTTCGCACAACAGGGTGCGCGCGGCCAGCACCTCATCGACGTAATTGCGCACGTAGGTTTGATCGCGCATCGCCTCCCGTGCCGCCAGCGCGGCCATCACGTTCACGCTGTATGGCGACTGCGCCTTGTGCATGTAGGCGATATTGGCGGCTTGCGAGAAGACCACGCCCAGGCGCAGGCCGGCCATGCCGTAGACCTTAGAAAAGGTGCGGCTGACAAACACGTTGGGGTGCTCCGCGATATACGGCCGCGCGGTGGTGCCGCAGAATTCGAAGTAGGCTTCGTCGATCAGCACGGGACAATGCGCCGCGCGTTCGATGATGCGTTCGAGACCGCGCTGGTCCGTGGCGGAGCCGGTAGGATTATTCGGATTCGAGATGATCACGCCGCGCGCGGCCGGCGTAATGGCATCCAATAGCGCTTCCAGCGGGAATTCGAAATTGGGCGCGGGATAGTCGATTTCGTGGATCTTCGCGCCGGTTACTTCGGCGTAGAAGCGGTACATGGCATACGACGGCCTCAGCAGCAGCAACTCGTCGCCCGCATCGATGTAGGTCTGGATGAAGACGTGGATGGCCTCGTCGGTGCCGTTGCAGAACAGCAGCTGGTCCGGCGGGATTGAGTAAAATTCCGAGGCCGCCGCACGCAGCGCGGTGTACGCGGGATACACGGCCAGGCCCTCGGCCGACAGGTTGTTGCGCAGGAACTC
>DOZZ01000031.1:11987-12525 GCA_003517725.1 Bryobacterales bacterium
TTGCCGGTGGGCGGCGCGTACGGCGCCATGCGCGCGACAGCGGCGCGAGGTGTCATCACTTTGGGCGAATCGCTCATGAGAGGCGAACCTCCACCGATCTTGCGTGGGCTTCCAGACCCTCGGCGCGCGCCAACGTTGTGATGGTCGGCGCCAGATGTGCCAGAGCCGCGGCATCCAAACGCTGCACTGAAATTACTTTCACGAAGTCCGCAGCCGACAGGCCGGCGCGCAGCCGGGCATGGCCGCCGGTGGGCAACACGTGGTTGGGGCCGGAGGCGTAATCGCCCGCGGCTTCCGGACTGAACGGGCCCACGAAAACGCTTCCGGCGTGGCGTATGCCCGGCAACAGCGCCTCATCGTAGATGCTGAGGTGCTCCGGCGCGAATTGGTTGCTTAGCTCCACTGCTTCGGCCGTGGAACTCACGACCACGATGGCGCTGTTGTTGTCGATGGCCGGCCGCGCCACTGACGCCGTCGACAGGGTCGCCAACTGCTTCTCAATATTTTGCGCGACTTGCTCCGCCAAGGGCCGCGACGT
>DOZZ01000031.1:12681-15992 GCA_003517725.1 Bryobacterales bacterium
ATGCGGTCCGCGCGCGGAACGCTCTCGGTGCCAAACGCAAAGGCCGCGATGGCATGCGCGCCGCCCATCAGAAAGGCATCGGTCGCGCCCAGCCAATGGCCGGTTCCGAAGACTTCGTCAACGAGACGCGGGCAGCAGAAATACATGCGCGGAACGCCTGCGACCTGCGCTGGAATCAGTGTCATCATCAGCGTGGAAGGCAGCGGATAACGGCCGCCTGGAATATACGCGGCGACGGTATCGAGCGGCCGCACGATCTGCCCGGCGAACAGGCCCGGCGAAAGTGGCTCTAAATATTCGCGCGGCAATTGGCGGCTCGCGAAGGCGCGAATGTTGACCGCGGCAGTCTCGAGCGCCTGCACAAATTCCGGCTGCAAGCGCGATAGCGAAGCAGCTCGCTCCTCCGCCGACACGACGACGGAAGGGCGCTCCAGACGATCGAAGCGCCGCGCGTATTCGAGCAGCGCGTCGTCGCCGCGATTGCGCACGGCATCCAGAATGGGCCGGACCACGGCTTCGGCTGCGTCCAGTTTGGCCGCCCGCCGCGTCAACAGCGCGCCTGCGTCCTTCGATGGAATTATGCGAATCATCCGGCTACATCACGATCTTGTTGAGCGGGTACTCGACAATGCCCTGCGCGCCGGCCTGCTTCAGCCGCGGAATAATATCGCGCACGGTGGTCTCGTCCAAAATGGTGTTCACCGCCAGCCAGGACTCGTCGCTCAGATGAGAAATTGTCGGCCGCTTGAGCGCTGGCAGCACCCCGAGCACGCGCTCCAGATGGTCCTGGTGCACGTTCAGCATCAGCCCCACTTTGCCCAGTGCGTTGATCGCGCCTTCGAGCAGCATGCGAATATCTTCGAGCTTCTGGCGCTTGGCCGGGTCTTGCCACGACGCTTTGTTGGCGATCAACTGCGTGTTCGATTCCAGAATCGTGTCGATAATCTTGAGCTTGTTGGCGCGCAGCGACGAGCCTGTCTCAGTCACTTCGACAATCGCGTCGGCCAGCACCGGCGGCTTGACCTCGGTCGCGCCCCAGCTAAATTCGACCTTCGCCTTGACGCCGTGCTTCGCGAGGTAACGCTTGGCGGTTTGCACCAACTCCGTTGCAATCACCTTGCCCTCCAGATCGCGCACCGAATGGAAGGGCGAGCCCTCGGGCACCGCCAGCACCCAGCGCACTTTGCCGAAGCTTTGCTTGGCGTAGACCAGGTCGGCCACGGCATGCACGTCGGCCTCGTTTTCTTCGATCCAGTCGCGCCCGGTCAGCCCGGCATCGAGAATGCCGTCTTCCACGTAGCGCGCCATCTCCTGCGCTCGGATCAGCATGCACTCGATCTCAGGGTCGTCGATCGAAGGAAAATACGAGCGGCTCGACGTCGTGATGTTGAAGCCCGCGCGGCGGAACAGGTCCACCGTCGCGTGTTCCAGGCTGCCCTTCGGAATGCCCAGCTTCAGCGTCACGCCCGCACTCCATACACCGCGTTCGGGTCGTACGCGGGCAGCTCGGTCTCGACCCACGCGCCTTCCCGCAACGTGCGATAGAAGCAGCTCTGGTAGCCGTTGTGGCACACTCCGGGGCCCAGCGCCTCCACGCTGATGAGGAGCGTGTCTTCGTCGCAATCCGTCTGCACGGATTTCACCAGCAGCCGGTGCCCGCTGGTCTCGCCCTTGGTCCACAGCTTGTGGCGCGAGCGGCTGAAGAAGGTGACGGCGCCCGTCTCGATCGTCTTGCGGAACGCCTCGTCATTCATAAAGCCGACCATCAGCACGCGGTGTGTCAAGTGGTCCTGTATCACGGCCGGGATGAGCCCGTCGGTTTTTGCGAAATTCAGCTGCATGGCATCCATTCGATTCTTCCTGACAATAAAAAAGCCCGCCGTGTGATTGCGGCGGGCGTGTGTTTTGATTCCGAAAAAGTCGGTCAGCGCCCGTCAATAAAATGTGCGTGATGGTGATGCTGCATCGGCACTGGCGCGTGAACGTACATAAACTTCCATTATACACCGGCCTATTGCGAATCGCGCGAGATCAAGCGGCTGGATGAGACCAGTGCATTGCCGCCAGAGTATCCAGGCTGGGTGGTGCCGTTCCAGAATACGTCCCGCTCTACTGGATCGGCAGTGGGGCGGGATTTATCCTGCAGTGGGCTTCAGCCCACCGTTGCTGGAGTGAGCCCAACTTGTTTTCAGGGTGTGGCAGATTGGTCGGGCTTAACCCCTCCACAGGATAAATCCCGCCCCACTGTGACTTCCTCGCCACCTACAAAGACGCGCCGGACCCGCAGCTGTCGATCCAGCAGAACAATGTCGGCCAGCTTGCCTGCTTCCAGGCTTCCTACCTGATCGGCTATGCCGGCGCGCTCCGCCGGCGTCAGGCTGGCCATTCGCACAACCTCGGCAAGCGAGGCCGTGGTCATCTTTTTCATATTGCGGACCATCGTATCGAGCGCTACCACCGAACTCGCCAGCCCGGCACCCGGCGCCAAGCCCACCCTTCCATTGCTCTGGATCCACGACCCATCCTCGATGGGGCCAAACCGGTACCGGCCGGGCGGCATCTCCAGCGCCCGGTTCGCATCGGTTACTAAACACAGCCGTCGCGGGCCTTTCATCCGATAGGCGAACTCGAGCAGTTCTTGCGACAGGTGCTCGCCGTCCGCAATCACCTCGGTGCTCATCTCTTCGCGCGCCAGCACAAATTGCTCCATGCCGGCCTGCATCGGCGTGCCGTAGGCGGCGCGCAGCGAATCCACTGAACTCATGGCGCACCAGAAGTGGTCCACGTGCCGCATGCCGGCCTTGTAAGCCAGTGCCATCTCGGACCACGTGGCATTGGAGTGGCCGCACGTCACCAGGCAGCCTCGGCGGCGCGCGGCTCGATAGAACGCGCCGGCATTGGGCAGCTCAGCCGCGCACGTCGCGATCCTGACAATGCCTTGCCGGAAATAGTTCTCGTACTCGCTCGCGCTGGGGTCGCGCCGGCCTTCCACCGCATGGCAGCCTACCTTTTTGGCCGCGAAATACGGGCCATAGAGATGCACTCCGGCGATGCGCGCGCCGTCCGCCGGAGTCCACGCCGCGCGCACCGCGGCGCAGGCATCGAGCATTCGCTGTATCTGCGCCGGCGATCCCGTCGTGGTAGTCGGGAAGACCGTGGTGGCGCCATGCCGGAGGTGGGTGCGGCCCGCGGTCCGCACGGCTTCGAGGGTGCCATCCATGTAATCGGCGCCTCCGCCGCCGTGCACGTGAATGTCGACGAATCCCGGCACGATCCAGCCGCTTGGCCACTCGATGACGCGGGCCGCGCGA
>DOZZ01000031.1:16150-18874 GCA_003517725.1 Bryobacterales bacterium
CGATCCGGAAGTACTACCTGCCCGCGAAAGATCAGCGGGGTCTCGGAACGGTCACGACTACTGGTGATTAGTTGGCTCATTTGCGCCGCTGCACATTCCATGATGGTCCAAATCCGGCATAACTCGCTTACGATAGTTGTCGTCCATGCTTACGGCCGGCTTTACCGCTTTTTGCCAGTACCTTCTCACAGCCTTCGTCCTGGGCGCGCTGATCGGCCTGGAACGACAGTGGCACAATGCGGTGGCCGGGCTGCGCACCAACATTCTGGTCTCGGTGGGCGCGGCGGTTTTTGTGCTGGCCGGTTCGCTCACGGATTCGCATGATTTCCGGGTCGCGGCGCAGATCGTCTCGGGCATTGGTTTTATTGGCGGCGGAGCCATTCTGCGCGAGGGCCTGACCGTGCGCGGTGTCAACACCGCCGCGACTTTGTGGTGTTCGGCGGCCATCGGCGTGCTGTGTGGCTTCGGCCATATACGGGAAGCCGCCGCCACCAGCGCCGTCATCCTGTTCGCCAACACGGTGCTGCGGCCCGTAACCTATTTCATTCAGCACAAGGTCGAGATGCGGCGCGAGATCGAGACGCAGTACCTGTGCCGTGTCGGCTGCCGCACGCTGGACGAAATGCGCTTGCGCAAAGCCGCCGTGCAATTTATCGAAACGCTCGACTTGCTGGTGCGCTCGATCCATAGCGAGGCCAACGCCGCCACCGGTGTCTCCGAGATCAAGATCGCGGTCGCCAGCCGCCGCCGGGATGACCTCTTGATCGAGAAGGTGGTGGACCACCTGAACGAAGACGCCGGCGTCACCGCCCTCAGTTGGGAACGCATGGAGCACGGCGGCACGGGCGAGTGACTCTACAGTAGCGGCTTGATGTAGCGGTACACCGTTTTCGCCACCAGCGCATTGCCTTCGGCCGTAGGATGAATGCTGTCCGGCTGCATCAGCCGCGCGGTTCCGGCCACCCCGTTCAGTAAAAACGGTATGCGCGTCAGATGCTTCTCGCGCGCCAGGTCCACATAGACCCGTTCGAACGAATGGATGTACTCGGGCCCGTAATTGCGCGGCAGCGTCATGCCCGCCAGCACCACCGTCGCGCCGGCCTGTTGCAGCGTCGAGACCATCGTTTCCAGATTGGCCCGCGTATTCGACACCGGCAGGCCGCGCAGGCCATCGTTGCCGCCCAGTTCCAGCACCACCAGTTTGGGCTTCTCGGCCACCACGCCGGGCAGACGCTCGACGCCGTCCGCCGTGGTGTCGCCGCTGACGCCCTCGTTCACCACGCGATACACCAGATGATCGCCATCCATCAGCTTCTGCAGAAAATCGGGATAGCTTTTGCCCGGGTCCGCGCCATAACCCGCCGAAAGCGAATCGCCGAACGCCACCACTTTGGGGCGCGTGTCCTGCGCGGGCGCCGCGGCCGCCGGTGCACTGGCCCGCGTCTCGACCGGCGCCGCCGGCTCCGTTTTTCTGCCGCACGCGGCCAGGCAGAACCAGATCGCCGCAGCGTACGTAAACACTAAGGAAGGCTTCACCTGATGTCATGATAAAAGACGAGGCACCGCACATCCTACCGGCCATCATCGTTGTCCGCTCGCTGACCAAATCCATCGCCACCAGCACCCATCGCGTCGATATTCTGAAAGGCATTGACATCGAGGTGCCGCGCGGCCAGTTTGTCGCGATCATGGGCCCGTCGGGCAGCGGCAAGAGCACGCTGCTGGGCCTGCTGGCCGGGCTCGACGACGTCAGCTCCGGTTCCATCGTGCTCGATGGCGTCGAGATCACAGGGCTGAAAGAAGACCGCCTGGCGCTGGTGCGCGGACGCAAAATCGGCTTCGTCTTCCAGTCATATCAGCTGATCCCGACGCTCACGGCCGAGGAGAATGTGATGCTGCCGGCCGAGCTGATGGGCGTCGGCGACCTGTCTCGCGCGCGCGATCTGCTGGACCGCGTGGGCCTGGCCGATCGCCGCGAGCATTACCCGGTGCAGCTCTCGGGCGGCGAGCAGCAGCGCGTGGCGCTGGCCCGCGCCTTCATGGTCAACGCGCCGATCTTGCTGGCGGACGAGCCCACCGGCAATCTCGACAGCGTGAACGGGCAAGCCGTGCTGCAGCTTCTGATTCAACTCAACCGGCGCGAAGGCACCACGCTGGTGATGGTGACGCACGATCGCGAACTGGCGGCGCACGCCGATCGCCGCATCACGTTGCGCGATGGCTTGGTCGTCAGCGACGAGCTGGCGAACGTGGAGCAGCCGGCGTGAAGACTTCCACCGCCGCACGCATCGCGTGGCGCGAGGGCCGGGCTTCCACCGGCAAATTCCTGTTTGTGATTTTGGCCGTGGCCGCCGGCGTCGGCTGCCTGACGGGCGTGCGGGGGTTCAGCCGCGTGTTCCACACCATGTTGTTGAAGGAGGCCCGCACGCTGATGGCGGCCGACCTGATGGTGCGCGTCTTCAGCCTGCCGTCGCCCGCGCAGACCGCCGTCATGGATGACCTGAATAAGCGCGGCATCGATCACACCTGGATCACCGAGACCATCACGATGTTGTCAGCCGGCGCGGGTGACGCCCCGCCGATTCTGGTCTCGGCGAAGGCCGTCGACACGGCTAAATATCCGTTCTACGGGCAGGTCAAACTCGATCCGCCGGGCCGTCTGCCCGAGCGTCTGACCAACGACGCCGTGGCGGTCTCGAACGATTTGTTGATCCGCCTGAACCT
>DOZZ01000031.1:19001-24955 GCA_003517725.1 Bryobacterales bacterium
GTCGAGAGCGAGCCCGACCGCATGTCCGGCAGCCTCAACGTGGGCCCGCGCATTCTAATGACGCGCCAGGCGCTCGAGCGCAGCGGCCTCATGATCGCCGGCAGCCGCGCTTCGGAGCGTTTCCTGTTCCATGTGCCGCCGGCCATGAAGATCGAACAGGTGCGCGCCGAAATCCGGAAAGCTTTTCCCGAAGGCCTGGTCACCGATTTCACACAGACCCATCCGCTCATCGAGCAGGGGCTCGACCGCGCCACTACGTTCCTCAGCCTGGTGAGCCTGATTGCGCTGATCGTGGGCGCGCTGGGCGTCTCGATGGCGATGCAGGCGCACCTGCAGCAGCGCATGGATTCCATCGCCGTGATGAAATGCCTGGGCGCGCGCTCGGGCCAGATCATGAAGATCTACGTGCTGCAGACCATCGGCCTGGGGCTTGCCGGAGGCGTATTGGGCGTGCTGGCCGGCAGTGCCGTGCAGGCGGCGTTTCCGCTGCTGATCGCGCGCTATTTCCATATCGCCGCGCCGTTTTTGGTCGATGCCGTCTCGGGGCTGCAAGGCCTGTGTATAGGGGTGCTGGCGACGCTGCTGTTCACCATCCCGCCGCTGCTGGGCATTCGCAACATCCGGCCTGGCGCGATCTTTCGCCGCGATGTCGCTGAGCCCGCGGGCACGTGGACCACGCGTCTCAAGGGCGCCGCGGTGCCGGCTGTGTCGGGCCTCTTGATACTGGCCTGCATCGCGGCCATCGGAGGCTGGCTCAGCAATTCGCTGCGGCTGGGGTTCTACTTCGTGGGCGCGATCACGTTCAGCCTGCTGGTGATGTCGGCGCTGGCCTGGCTGCTGCTGTTTGTTCTGCGCCGCATTGGCCGCAGCGCGCGCCGCCTGCCCATGAGCGTGCGGCAGGGCATTGCTAATCTGTACCGGCCTGGCAACCACGCGCAAGCGGCGCTCGTGGCGCTGGGCGTGGGCGTGACGTTCACACTCACGATTTATCTGGTGCAGCGCGGCATGTTGTTCGACATGAACCGCAGCGCGCCGCCGGGCATGCCCAACGTTTTTCTGCTCGACATTACGCCGCATAACCGCGATGCCGTGCGCGATCTGCTCACCCATCAGACGGGAGTGGCCGGCGCGCCCGATATGCTGGGCACGGTTGCGGCGCGCATTGCGAGCGTCAATGGCGTGGCGCTTAAACGCGAAGAGTTGAAAGGTATGGCGCGGCGCCTGGCCTCCACCAATAGCGTCACCGAAGCCACGGCGCTGCCGGCCAGCACGCGCCTGGTGCAGGGGCATTGGTGGACAAGCGGCTATTCCGGGCCACCGCAGCTTTCGATCTCCGAGGAGGCTGCCAAAATCCTCAACGTTGCGCCGGGCTCGCGCATCACGTGGTCCACGCCGCTCCACACCTTCGACTCGACGGTTGCGGCGGTCCACCGCACCGAAGCTATACGGCTCAGCTCGCGAGTCGAGTTCATCTTCTCGCCCGGCTCGCTGGCAGGGCTGCCGATGATCTACTACGGCAGCGTGCGGGTGCGTCCGCCCGACGTGGCGCAACTGCAGAAGGCGCTTTATCAGCGATTCCCCACGGTCACGGTGGTCAACGTCGCCGACGTGCTGCAAATTATTCAGGAAGTGGTGAACCAGATCTCGCTGGTGGTGCGCTTCATCTCGGCGTTTGCGATTCTCTCGGGCGCGATCATTCTGGCTTCGAGCGTGGCGGGCACGCGGTTCCGGCGCATACGGGAGGTCGTGATCCTCAAAACTTTGGGTGGGACACGCGGGAAAATCGCCGCTATCTTCTCGATGGAGTTTCTGATTCTCGGCGCGGTCGCGGGTGTGGCGGGCTCGTTGCTGGCCGCCGGCTTTGCCGCGCTGGTGGTCAAGCGCATCTTCCATGCGGATCCGCAGTTCGACTGGGTGCCGCTGGCTGTGTGCGTGGTGGGCACGGGCTTGATTGCGAACCTCGCGGGGTGGCTTGCCAGTTTCCGGATTTTGCAGCAGCGGCCGCTGGAGATTTTGCGCAATGAATAGTGGTGAGCAGACGGCGGCTGAAGCCACCGGCAGCCTAAAGGCTACACTACGATGCGTTCTGTTTGGACTCGAGTTCGGCCCAGCGCGCATAGAGCTCGTCCACCGCTTCCTGAGCTTTTTGCAGCGCCTCATAGGCTGCGTGCAGGCGCGCCGCATCCGACGTGACCGTCGGGTCTTCCATGGCTGTCCGGCAACGCTCCAGCGCGGCTTCCTGATCGGCTACGCGCTGTTCGATGCCGGCCCATTCACGGCTCTCCAGATACGACAGCTTTTTCTTCGGCGTCTCCACCGCGACCGGTTTGCCCGCCGATTCCCGCGCCCGCTTGGGCGGCCGCCGGTTCTTTGTCGCGGCCTCGAACTGCGAGTAGTCGGCGTAGCGTTCGGCATGGCCTTCGCCATCGAGGCCCACGATCTGCGTTGAGACGCGATCGAGCATGTAGCGGTCGTGCGTCACCAGCACCAGCGCGCCGCTGAACTCGAGCAGGCTCTCTTCCAAAACTTCGAGCGTCGGAATGTCCAAGTCGTTGGTGGGTTCGTCCAGCAGCAGCAGATCGGCCGTCTTGACCATCAGCTTGGCGATCAGCACGCGGGCTTTCTCGCCGCCCGAAAGGCGCCCCACCGGCATCTCCAGTTGCTCCGAGCGAAATAGAAAGCGCTTGGCCCACGACACCACGTGGATCGGCCGGTCGCGATACAGCACCGAATCGCCATCCGGGACTAACGCTTTGCGCAACGTTGATTCTGGATCTAATTGCTCGCGGTTCTGGTCGAACAGGACGATGCGCAGACCGTCGGCGCGCGTGATGACGCCCGTATCCGGCTCCAGTTCGCCGCCGATCAGCCGCATCAGCGTGGTCTTGCCGCTGCCGTTGGGTCCGGCCAGGCCCAGGCGAGTGCCCGGCGACAGCACCAGATTGAGATTGTTGATCAGCGGGCGTCCGCCCATGGCCTTCGAGACATGCTCGAGCGTCACCAGCTTTTTGGTGCGCCGCTCGGAGGCCACGAAGTCGATGCCGGCCGAGCGTGTGCCGGCGCGGTTGCGCGCGCTCAACTCGCTCAATTCTTCGATCATGCGGCCGGCTGCGTCGATGCGCGCTTTGGACTTCGTGGTGCGCGCCTTGGGGCCGCGCCGCAGCCACTCGACTTCGGTGCGCACCCGATTTTCGACCGATTCCTGCAGCTTCGACTGCGCGTGCAGAAAGTCGGCTTTGCGCTCCAGAAACTCGCTGTAGACGCCCGCCACTTTGAAGATGCCGCCCGGATAGAGCCGGCTCAGCTCGGCCATCTGGTTAGCGACATTCTCGAGGAAATAGCGGTCGTGGCTGATCGTGACCGACGCGAAAGAGGCTTGGGTCAGCACTTTTTCGAGCCACAGAATGCCCTCCAGATCGAGGTGGTTGGTGGGTTCGTCGAGCAGCAGGATATCGGGGTGACGGATCAGCGCGACGGCGATGGCCAGGCGTTTGCGCCAGCCGCCCGATAGCGTTTGGATTACTGCCTTGGAATTGTCGAAACCCGCCCGGCCCATGGTTTCCGAAAGGCGCGCCGAGATCTCGGCGGCGTCCAGACCGGCGTTGGCTAGCACCCGTTCAAGTACTTCTTGCACGGTGGCGTCCGGCGGAAAGACCGAATCCTGGGGTATGTACTCGAGCCTGACGCCTTTACGCAAGGCGACTTCGCCCCGGTCAGGCTCGCGCTGGCCTGCCAGAATTTGAAGAAATGTCGACTTCCCCGCCCCGTTCGGACCGATCAGCCCAACCCGATCGCCGTCGGAGATGGTGAGGGCGATGTCTTCGAAGATGGGCGCGGACCCGAAGGATTGAGTAATACCCTGACAATTCAGCAGCAACGCCATGCAAATTCAACCTTAGCGCATGCCGCTGCCGCTGATTTGGGGCCGGATCTATTGGGTTTTGGCCTTGACCTTGGCCGCGCCTTCTTCCGTCTCGGCGGCCATGTGGTGGGTGGCGCGCTTGGTGCCGTGCTTGATCTTGCGGCCGGTGGTACGGGTGGTGTGGGCCACGGCGTGACCGGTGTTTTTGGCGGCCATCTTGGTGTCGTGGCCGGCTTCTTTTATGTCCTGCTTGGCGTCCTGCGAGTAGCCCGGCAGAGCCAGCAAACCGATCGAACAGAGAAATACTGCGAGTGTTTTCATACTTTTAGTATTGCAAGTAAGACTCCGTATGAAGGAAATTTCATGGCCGGGCGAGGGTAGATGAGATGTCACATTAGGGATCACACATTTCAACGCCGTTCACCAGGAGGAAGATTGGATCTTCCTTTCCGCTCGCACCGATAGTTCCATCGGGATTACGATAGCGGTGAAAAGTCCCCAGGAGAACACCTGCCCGGTGGTCCATCAAGTCATATACCTGACTAAGCGCTCCAGGCCGTTGTTTTGCGTCGGGAGGGGCAAGCCTCTCGCTTACCATCACGCGCTGAGTGCAGCGCTTGAGAAGGATGGCTTGAAACTCGGGATCATTCCAAATCTTTCGAAGCTCCCACTTCGTAACCTTCTGCGGCATAATCAAATCGGGGTCGCCAGTATGTACGACAAAATCCTGGAATTGTCAAATCTCTATCTATCGCGAAAAATACACCTGGAAGACTTCCAGCAGCAGTTTGCGGGTTTTTACTTTGAGGTTCGTAAAAGCTCCAAAAACCCTTCGGCGGCATCACGATTGTGCAGTGAAATTGTAGGGCCGCTCGCAGAACTGACCAGAGAACATCGATCAGAAGAGTCCTTCCGTCAGGAGTTGGCTGCGGCCGTTCGCCTGCTTGAGGCAGAATCGATCGCCGACTAAGGCTTCCGCTGCGCCTCGCCAAGGTGTAGATCCGCAAAGCGCAGATATTGTTCCCAGTCGTAGTCCGTGACATCGTGCTTGCCGGCGCGAATGTGGTAGCCGATGTCATGCATGATGGGCTGGTGCAGCGAAGGCATCTCGGCTGCATCGAGGCCCTGCTTGCCGAACAGGCGGTAGACCGGCCCGGCATGCAGCGCGCCCAGAAACTCGCCCTTGGGATCTGAGCCCTGGTCACCTTCGGCGCTCGCGACATACAGGGGCCGGGGCGCGGTTAGCGCCAATAGCTCGTGACTGTCGAACGGCAGGCGCTCGGGATGACCCGTGTATTGCCGGTAATTGCGGCAGTACCAGTGCGGGAACGCGACATTCAAATGCTCGATGGTCTCGCCATAATCGCGCCGCGACAGCGCCGCGCCGCCTTCGCCCGATTCATTCGAGATCACCAGGGCAAAGCGCGGGTCGAGGGCCGAGGCCCACAGCGCGGCTTTGCCCAGGCGCGAATGCCCGATCAGCGCCACGCGGTGCGCGTCCACGGCGGCGTCGGTCGCCAGATAGTCCATGGCCCGGCTGAGTCCCCAACCCCAGGCGGCCAGCGCGCCCCACTCGTCGTCGTCAAACCTTGTTTGGTCCGGCTTAAGGAACAAGCCTCGCACGCCGTAGGGCAGCCCGCCGTCGAAATCCGGCTCGATATCGCCGTAGTAGATAGTCGCCAGGCCGTAGCCGCGCGCCAGCAACTTCGGCACTTGCCAGGCGGACGCATTGCTGCCGCGCGAACTTTCGACAGGCATGCGGCGGACGAGCCGCGCGCCGGCGTTGGCATCGTGCACCCAGGTGTCATGTAAGGCAATGCCGGGGTCGGACGCGACGGTGTGGTTGCCCCCGAAGTTCAATCCCAGAAAAACAGGCGCGGGACCGGGCGCGTTGGCCGGCAGATACAGTAGCAGGTGCAGCGTCGGACCATCGGGACCACCGAACGCCAGCGTCACCTGCTTACGCAGCGCCTTCACTTCCCCGGCCTGCGCCGCCTCCGACATCACCTGTATCCGAGCCGCGGTGCGGCCGGCCGGGGTCCTGCCGAACATCTGAGTTTCAAACAGCTTCACAAGTTCCGGACGGCGGATG
>DOZZ01000029.1 GCA_003517725.1 Bryobacterales bacterium
TAGGCATCGAATCGACCGTACTATCGCTGGCCGAGGACCGGCCCGTGTTGCTGCGGCCCGGCAGCATCACGGTGCCGCAACTGGAGTCGGTGGTGGGTCCGGTGGAGGTGCGGCTTGAGAGCAGCGCCGCGGCGCATGCCTCGCCCGGCCAGCACAAGCAACACTACCAGCCGGTGACGCCGCTGCACCTGGGCGGGCCGCTCAAAACGGGCCGCGGCGCTTATCTGTGGCTGCGCAAGCCGCTGCGCGCCGCGCGCTCGATCGCCATGCCGGACAACGCCGCCGAGTATGCGGCCATCCTGTACAGCACGCTGCACGAGATGGATGCCGAACATCTGGATTGGATTGCGGTGGAGATGCCGCCGGATGAGCCGGAGTGGTCCGGAGTGCGGGACCGGCTGACGCGCGCGGGGCGCTAACGGGTGAAACCCGCTCCCCTCCGCCCTCCCGTTCAAAAAGGCTAATGCTGGCGAAAACCGGCCTGGCTCATGGTGCGGAATTCGTAGCTCTCGATCTCCACCGCGACTTCGGTGTCCGTGGAGCGCAGCACGCGCGTGCGGGCCACCATTTTGAGGCGGCACTGCTCGCTGATCTGTACCGGCCAGTGCACCACAACCTCGAGGGACGAGCCCACGGGCACCGTGCGATCCACACTCAGGAGCATGCCTTTGCTGCTCAGGTTGAGGGTCTTGCCCGGCGCTTCAGGCAGACGGCGGTTGGGGGCGATCATGCGGAACCGGCAATCGCGTTCCATGGGGAAGCGGAGGTTGGTACGTTTTTCGGTCATAGCTCTACCTTGGCGCTAGTAGAGGGTCGCCGCCAATCCCCCGCGGGCTTCAATTTGAAGCGGTACTAGTGGGTTAGCCGGCGCACTCGCCGCGGCCCAGTTGCAGCGAGAAGGCCGTGTCGTCGCCCCAGTCCTGATACAACTCCGGCGCGACTTCGGTGGGCTTAGCCAGGTCGGCCGTCATGGCGCGGAAGAACTCGATCTTGTGGCGCAGCACGTATTCGCGGAACGTCTCGCCTTCCTGACGATTAGCCACGAAGTGATCGAGCACGCGGCCCACGGCCACCGGGGCCAGCCGCGCCGGCAGGCTCTGCACGGCCAGCGCGAACCGCATCACGCCAGTCTCGTCGTAGCCGCCGCCTAGCAGCATCTGGTAGTACGGCAGCTCCTTGCCCGCAATCTTGCGCGCATTGCCGTAGAAGCCGATATCCGCGATCCAGTGCTGACCGCAGGAGTTGGGGCAGCCGCTGATCTTCACCGACAGTTGCCGCACCTGTTTGTCGGGCGACACGCTCACCACGGCGTGCAGCGCATCGGCCAGGTTCATCGACTTAGTCAGCGCCAGGTTGCACGAATACGCGCCGGGGCAGCTTGTAATGTCGTCGATCTCGCCGGCTCCGGCCTGCGCCAGACCAATGGCGTCGAGCGCCGCGAACACGCGCGGCAGGTTCGCCAGTTGCACATAAGCCAGCAGAAAATTTTGCGCAATGGTCACGCGCAGCAGCCCGTCGCCGGCCTGTTTCGCGATATCTGCCAGGCCGCGCATCTGCGCGCTGGTCAGGTTACCTTCGGGCACGCGCACCGTCACCATCGCGTAGCCCGTCTGGCGCTGCTCTTCCACGTTGGTTTCGAGCCAGCGATCCAGCCGCGGGTCGGAGCTTCTATTTTGACCCACCACCGGTAGCAGCGCTCCCGTGCCCAGGGGTTGCGGATTCGACTGGAAGCCGCCGAAACCCTCCGGCACAAAGTCCGGCGCTTCAATGCCGCCGTGGGCCAGAATGTCCGCGTATTCCGTCTCGATGGTGTCGCGCAGCCATTCAAAGCCGCGCTCGCGCAGCACAAACTTCAATCGCGCCTTGTTGCGGTTCTTGCGATTGCCATGCTTATTGAAGACGCGCAGAACGGCTTCAATACGATTGACTAAACGCTCTTCAGGCAGAAATTCATCCAGCAGCTGCGCTTCGGTCGGCAACGGTCCGAGTCCGCCACCCACCACTACGCGGAAGCCACGCTTGCCATCGCGGATCTGGGCTTGCAGGCCCACATCGTGAATGGCGCCCAGCATGCGATCCTGCGGGCGGCCTTCAAACGCAATCTTGAATTTGCGCGGCATGCTGTCGGTCAGCTCTTTGCGCAAAAAGGTGTAGGCCACTTTGCGCGCGTAAGGCAGCACGTCGAACACTTCATCGCGGCTCAATCCCGCGGTGGAGTCGGCGGTCACGTTGCGCACCGTGTTGAAGCAGGCTTCGCGCGTGGTCATGCCGGCGTCGGCCAGGCGGTGCATCAGGTCCGGCACGTTTTGCAGCGGCACGAAGTGGTACTGCAGATTCTGGCGCGTGGTGATGTGGCCTTTGCCGCCAGCGAAATCATCGGAGATGCCGGCCAGGGTATACAACTGGTCGGTCGTAACGACGCCTCCCGGAAATTTGGTGCGCACCATCTGCACGCCGGGCTGACGCTGGCCGTAAATGCCATGCCGCAACCGCACACTGCGAAACTCGTCGTCCGTCATGGATCCGGACAGGTAGGCGTCGGCGCGCTCGCGAAACAACTCTATTTCGGCGCGAACCGTGGCGTCATGCTCCAGTTCGAAGTCCTCACGGGTGAGGGTGGCGGTAGCGCTCAAAAACAATCTCCTTAATG